>NZ_SSXA01000006.1 GCF_021698975.1 Blastococcus sp. KM273128
GAAGCACTACAACACTGCCCGCAGCCACTCCGCCCTCGAAGGTCAGCCACCGATCAGCCGCCTCGCCGCGTGAACAACCTGTCTGGTCGCTACAGCTAGAGCTGGCCGAGCAGCTCGTCGGCGGCGCGGTAGGGGTCGGTCCCGCCGCCCACGACCGCGTCGGCCAGCGCACCCAGCGCCGCCGACCCGCGGACGTCGCCCATCCGCTCGCGCAGCGTGGCGAGCGCGATCGCCTCGATCTCGCGCGCGGCCCGCTCGCTGCGCCGGCGGTGCCCCTCGCCCGAGGACTCCAGCCACTGCCGGTGCTCCTCGATCCGCGCCAGCACCTCGTCGACGCCGTTGTCGGTGTCGCGGGCGGCGACCGTGCGGCAGATCGGCGGGCGCCAGTGCCCGGCCTCGGAGTGCCGCCCGCCGAGGGACAGCATGTAGCGCAGGTCCCGCACGGTCTGGTCTGCGCCGTCGCGGTCGGCCTTGTTCACCACGAAGACGTCGGCGACCTCGAGGATCCCGGCCTTGGCCGCCTGGATGCCGTCACCCATGCCCGGGGCGACGAGCACGAGCGTGGTGTCGGCGAGCGAGGCGATCTCGAGCTCCGACTGCCCCACCCCGACGGTCTCGATCAGCACGACGTCGCACCCGGCCGCGTCGAGCACGCGCAGCGCCTGCGGGGTGGCCCAGGAGAGGCCGCCGAGGTGCCCGCGGGAGGCCATCGACCGGATGAAGACGCCGCTGTCGCCGGCGTGGTCCTGCATGCGCACCCGGTCGCCCAGCAGCGCACCCCCGGAGAAGGGCGAGGAGGGGTCGACGGCGAGCACGCCGACCCGCTTGCCGGCCTGCCGGAGCGCCCGCACCAGCGCGGTGGTCGACGTCGACTTCCCGACGCCGGGCGACCCGGTGAGGCCGATGACCTGGGCGTGGCCGGTGTGCGGCGCCAGCGCCGCCGCGACCTCGCGCAGCGCCGGGCTGGCGTCCTCGACCAGCGAGATCAGCCGGGCCACCGAGCGGGCGTCGCCCTCGCGGGCGCGCTCGACCAGGGCGGGGACGTCGACGGCCCGGCGGGAGCGACGGGTGGGCACCTGTCCACGCGGGCCGGCCGGGGCGTCGGGCTGGACGGCGAGACCCTCTGTCACGCCTTCGCGGGCACGTGCAGGATCAGGGCGTCGCCCTGGCCGCCGCCGCCGCAGAGCGCCGCGGCGCCGACCCCGCCACCGCGGCGGCGCAGCTCGAGCGCGAGGTCCAGCACGATGCGGGCGCCGCTCATGCCGACCGGGTGCCCCAGGGCGATGGCGCCGCCGTTGGGGTTCACCTTCTCCGGGTCGATGCCCAGCTCGCGCGTGGAGACGATGCCGACGGCGGCGAAGGCCTCGTTCAGCTCGACCAGGTCCAGCGACGTCGGGTCGATGCCCTCGCGCTCGCAGGCCTTCTGGATGGCCCGCGACGGCTGGCTCTGCAGCGTGGCGTCCGGGCCGGCGACGACGCCGTGGGCGCCGATCTCGGCGATGACGGTGCAGCCCAGCTCCGCGGCCTTCTCCGCGCTCATCACCACGACCGCGCACGCGCCGTCGGAGATCTGCGAGGCGGTACCGGCGGTGATCGTGCCGTCCTTGGCGAAGGCCGGCTTGAGCTTCGCGAGGCTCTCCGCGGTGGTGTCGGGGCGGATGCCCTCGTCCTCGCGGAACTCGATGGGGTCGCCCTTGCGCTGCGGGATGAGGACCGGGGTGATCTCCTCGTCGAAGATGCCGTCCTTGGCGGCGCGGGCGGCCTTCTGGTGGCTCGCCGCGGCGAACTCGTCCTGCTCCTCGCGGGTCAGGTCGTAGCGGCTGTTGGCCTGCTCGGTGAGCGCGCCCATCGCCACCTGGTCGAAGGTGTCCGACAGCCCGTCGTGGGCCATGGAGTCGATCAGCGTCGTGTCGCCGTACTTGGTGCCGGTGCGCGAGCCCGCGAGCAGGTGCGGCGCCTGGGTCATCGACTCCATGCCACCGGCGACGACGACGTCGTACTCGCCGGCGCGGATCAGCTGGTCGGCCAGGGCGATCGCGTTCAAGCCGGAGAGGCAGACCTTGTTGATGGTCAGCGACGGCACCGACATCGGGATACCGCCGGCGACCGCGGCCGGGCGGGCGGGGTTCTGCCCGGCGCCGGCCTGGATGACCTGGCCCATGATCACGTAGTCGACCTGGTCGCCGGAGATGCCGGCCCGCTCCAGTGCCGCCTTGATGGCGACACCGCCGAGGTCGGCCGCGGAGAAGTCCTTCAACGAGCCGAGCAGGCGGCCCATCGGGGTCCGGGCGCCGCTGACGATGACCGAGCGGGACATGCTGCCTCCAGTGCCGGGCCGCCGCCGGTGGCGACCACGTTGTCGGGACGCACCGCGGCGGTGGTGCCGGCGCGGCGTCAGGCCTTCCGGGAAGGATAGGACGGCGCTCCGACGGGCGGCAGGGCCGCACGAGTGGTCGAGGTCACGTCGCCGACGTGAGGCCCGCCACACCGACCTGTCGTCTCAGACGTCTTGACGGCACTATGCCTGCGTGAGCACCGACGCCGAGCGCCCCGGGCTGCCCGAGGGCCTGCTGACGACCATCGACCACGTGGGCATCGCCGTCCCCGACCTGGACGAGGCGATCTCCTTCTACGCCCGCGCCTTCGGGGTGCACTCGGTGCACGAGGAGACCAACGAGGAGCAGGGGGTCCGCGAGGCCATGCTCGCGGTCGGTTCCGGGGAGACCCGGATCCAGCTGCTGGCGCCGCTCACCCCCGAGTCCACGATCGCCAAGTTCATCGGCCGCTCCGGCCCGGGCCTGCAGCAGCTCGCCTTCCGCGTGGACGACGTCGAGGCGGTCAGCGCGACGCTGCGCGAGCGCGGCCTGCGACTCCTCTACGACACCCCCAGGCGCGGGACGTCGGACAGCCGCGTGAACTTCGTCCACCCCAAGGACGCCGGGGGCGTCCTGGTCGAGCTCGTCGAGCCGGCCGCGACCACCGAGCACTGACCACCCCGAGCCGCGCGGTTACCCACCGGTAACCTCTCCGCACCCGCACCGCCCTCCGAGCCGGCCGACCACGGCCACCGATGACCCGGGAGAACGCGTGAACGAGATCAGGGACGCCATCCTCGCCGACCAGCTGGACGCCCTCGGCGGCCTGGCCGTGCCGGAGTCCTACCGCGCCGTGCTGGTCCGCAAGGACGAGCAGGACATGTTCGTGGGCCTGCCCACGAAGGAGAAGGACCCGCGCAAGTCCCTCCACGTGGAGGAGGTGCCGACGCCGGAGCTCGGCCCGGGCGAGGCGATCGTGGCCGTCATGGCGTCGTCGGTGAACTACAACACCGTCTGGACGTCGATCTTCGAGCCGGTCTCCACCTTCGGCTTCCTGGAGCGCTACGGCCGCGTCTCCGAGCTGACCAAGCGGCACGACCTGCCCTACCACGTGGTGGGCTCGGACCTCGCCGGCGTCGTCCTGCGCGTGGGGCCCGGGGTCAACAAGTGGAAGCCGGGCGACGAGGTCGTCGCGCACTGCCTCTCGGTCGAGCTCGAGGACCCGGCCGGCCACGACGACACGATGATGGACCCGCAGCAGCGCATCTGGGGCTTCGAGACCAACTTCGGCGGCCTCGCGGAGCTCGCGCTGGTGAAGAGCAACCAGCTCATGCCCAAGCCCGCCCACCTCTCCTGGGAGGAGGCGGCGAGCCCCGGCCTGGTCAACTCCACCGCCTACCGCCAGCTGGTCAGCAAGAACGGCGCCGACATGAAGCAGGGCGACGTCGTGCTCATCTGGGGCGCCTCGGGCGGCCTGGGCTCCTACGCCACGCAGATGGCGCTCAACGGCGGCGCCATCCCGGTGTGCGTGGTGAGCAGCCCGGAGAAGGCGGAGATCGTCCGCCGGATGGGCGCCGACCTGGTCATCGACCGCTCCGCGGAGGGCTACCAGTTCTGGCGGGACGAGGACACCCAGGACCCGAAGGAGTGGCAGCGCTTCGGGAAGAAGATCCGCGAGCTCACCGGCGGCGAGGACGTCGACATCGTCTTCGAGCACCCGGGCCGGGAGACCTTCGGCGCCAGCGTCTACGTGGCCAAGAAGGGCGGCACGATCATCACCTGCGCCTCCACCACCGGCTACATGCACGAGTACGACAACCGGTACCTGTGGATGAACCTCAAGAAGATCCTGAGCTCGCACTTCGCCAACTACAAGGAGGCGTGGGAGGCCAACCGGCTCATCGACCGGGGCCTGATCCACCCGACCCTGTCGAAGGTCTACCCGATGGAGCAGGTCGGCCAGGCCGCCCTCGACGTCCACCGCAACGCCCACCAGGGCAAGGTCGGCGTCCTGACCCTCGCCCCCGAGGAAGGGCTGGGCGTCAAGGACGCCGAGAAGCGCGCCAAGCACATCGAGGCGATCAACCGCTTCCGCGGCGTCTGAAGAAGGACCACCCTTCCCCCCACGCCTCGCACGCTCGGCGCGGGTCCCTGAAGGGTGGCCGTTCCAGTGCGTCACCAGGGGCCGGGCCGCGGGCGCGGCCCGGCCCCCGGTGCGGACCACCCGGCGTGTCGGCTGGGACGCCCGGGGCATCTGGGACGCACCCCGCCCGGGACGGTGACGAGCCCCTGCCCTTCTGCGAGGATGGAACCCATGAACGACCCCCGCCGCGACATGCCGGCGCACGAGGCCCAGCACTCGTTCGACGTGGTCCTGCGGGGGTACGACCGCAGCCAGGTCGCCGACACGATCGAGCGGCTCGAGGCGGACTTCCGCATCGCCCTGGCCGACCGCGACGCCGCCGTCGCGCGCTCCTCGGACCTGGCCAGCCAGCTGTCGGCGCTCCACGGCGAGATCGAGACGCTGCGCCGCAAGGCCGCGAACGCCGCCGCCCCCACGTTCGAGAACATCAGCGAGCGCATCCAGCACATGCTGCAGCTGGCCGAGGAGGAGGCCGCGGAGATCCGCCGCGCCGCCGAGGCCGACGCCATGGCCGTGCGCGAGCAGACCGCCGCCGAGGAGCGGGCGCTGCTGGAGCGCCACGCCGCCGGGCAGGCGGAGGTGGAGCGCATGATCGCCGAGGCGCGGCACAGCGCCGAGCAGATCGCGCAGAAGGCGCAGCAGCGGGCCGACGAGCTGGTCGCCAAGGCCCAGGAGCGGGTCGCCCGGCTCGACGCCGAGTCCCAGGCCCGCCGCGCCAAGGTCGAGGAGGACTTCGACATCGCCCAGCGCGCCCGGCGCGCCGAGGCGGCGCGGGCCGAGGAGGAGCGCGAGCGCGTCTCCACCCAGGCCGCCCGCCAGCGCATCGCCGCCGCGGAGCAGCACGCAGCAGAGCTCGTGGCCGACGCCGAGGCGCGCGCCGAGGCGATCCGCGAGGTCCGCGACGAGCTCACCAGCCGGCTGGTCCAGGCCCGCCGCCTGCTGGACGACCTGCCCGACCTCGGCGACCGCCCGCAGGAGCCCCGCGGCGAAGCGCGTGCCGAGGCCGGCACCGAGCGACGCCCGCAGCCGGGCGCCCGCACCCCGGAGACCCCCCAGCAGGCGGCTCCCCAGCAGGCCGCCGCCCAGCAGCCGGCCACCGCCCCCCAGCCGGTCCGGGCCGCGGAGCCCGAGCGCCCCGAGGCGCCGGCACCGGTCGCCGGGCCCCAGACGGGGCAGCAGCCCGCGGTGCAGGCGTCCCGAGGTGATGGCGAGGCCGCCGCGGCCCGCCAGCCCACCCGTTCCGACCCGGTGACCGCCACCTTCCCGGCGGTCCAGCGCGCCGAGCCGACGACCCGCGCGCTGCCCCTGCCGCCGCGGCCGACCACCGGCGCGGCCCCCGCCGGGCAGGAGTCCGACGAGTCGGTCGACGAGCCGGTCGGCCGCTCCTGACGCAGGTCAGCTCCTCGGCGCGCCGGCTCCCGGTCCTCGCCCTCCTCGCGCTGGCGCTACTGCTGGGTGTCCTCGCCGCGCCGGCACACGCCGCGCCGGGCGAGCCGGGGACCGGGCTGCTGCGGGTGGCCCACCTCTCCCCCGACAGCCCGGCGGTCGACGTCTCGCTGACGCCCGCGGCGCCGCGCGGTGAGGTGCTCACCGATCCCGGCCCCGACCTCGTCACGGGGCTCGGCTACGGAGCGGTGAGCTCCTACGGCGAGCTGCCCGCGGGCGCCTACGCGCTGAGCGTCCGAGCCGCCGGCTCCACGGCGACCACGCCGCCGGTGCTGTCCGTGCGGCTCGAGCTCTCGCCCGGGCAGGCCCGCACGGTGACGCTCGCCGGCACCTTCGCCGAGCTCGCCCTCCAGCCGCTGGACGACGACCTCAGCCCGCCGCCCGCCGGTGCGGCACGGGTGCGCGTGCTCGGCGCGGCGCCCGGCGGCGGCCCGCTCGACGTCCGGCTCGACGGCGGCCCACCGCTCGCCGCGGACCTGCGGTCCCGCGGAGCCGCGACCCCGGTGACCGTTCCCGGCGGCCGCTACCGCGCCCTCGTCCCGGCCACCGGACACGTCGCCGGGATCGACCTGCCCGCGGGGTCGGTGCGGACGGTGCTGGTCCTGGCGCGCCCCGGGGGCGGCGTGGAGCTACGGGTGGTGGCCGACGCCACCGGCCCCGCCGTGCGGCCGGTGGGCGGGGTCGAGGCCGGCGGAGACCCGGCCGGCCCCCTCGCCGGCGTGCTGTTCCGAGCCGCCTCCGCCGCGGTGGAGGCGCCCGTGGCTGCCGCGCGGCCCGCGCCGGCGGCGCCGGTGCGCCTGCGGGTCCCCGCCGCAGGCATCGACGCACCCCTGGTCGGTGCGGGGCTCGACGACGGCGGCGCGCTCGTCCCTCCCGCGGACCCGGACCTCGTCGGCTGGTTCACCGGGGGCCCGCGACCCGGCGCTCCCGGGCCCGCGGTGCTCACCGGGCACGTGGACCGGGCGGGGCGCTCCGGTGCGCTGGGCAGTCTCCACCGGGTGGTCCCCGGCGACGAGGTGCTGGTGGAGGGGTCCGACGGCGGCCTGACCCGCTACCGGGTGACCGCCGTCGACCGGTACGCGAAGGACGCGTTCCCCGGTGACGCCGTCTACGCCCCGACGCCGGCCGCGGAGCTCCGCGTGATCACCTGCGGCGGCGCGTTCGACGCGGGGACGGGGAGCTACCGGGACAACGTGGTGGTCTCGGCCCGCCTGGTGAGCTGATGGAACGGCCCCGCTGCAGGGGCCGCGCCGAGCTCGCGAGGCGTGGGGGGCAGCGGGGGCCTTCGTCACCGCCGCCGGTCGCGCGAGCGCCAGCACGCGGTGTGCCAGTGCCGCCGCCGGTCGGCCGCCGAGTCCACGTCCCACGGGTCCAGGTCGGAGTCCCGGACGTAGGCCGGCCAGGCGACCACGTGCGGCGTCCCCGGGCGGATCTCCTGGTCGCAGCCCGGGCAGCGGTAGGTCTTGCCGGTGGCGGCACCGGTGATCGGCCGGACGACCCAGTCGCCGTCGGCGGCCTCCTCCACCGGGTCGAGGCGCCGGACCGGCTCGCGACCAGCAGGCCGGGAGCCGGTCCGGGGACGGCGACGGGGCACCCGTCAGCGGTTGGCGTAGTCCCGGAACCCACGGCCGGTCTTGCGGCCGAGGTAGCCGGCGGTGACCAGGTGCTCCAGCAGCGGCGCCGGTGCGAAGCCCGGCTCGCGGAACTCCGTGTAGAGCTCCTTCTCGATCGCGAGCGAGACGTCCAGGCCCACGACGTCCAGCAGCTCGAAGGGCCCCATCGGGTAGCCGCAGCCGACCTTCATCGCGGCGTCGATGTCGTCGGCGGTGGCGTAGTGCGCCTCGAGCATCTTCACCGCGTCGTTGAGGTACGGGAAGAGCAGCGCGTTGACGATGAAGCCGGCGCGGTCGGTGCAGGAGACGGCGTGCTTGCCGAGCTGCGCCGACACGGCGTGGATGGTGGCGGCGACGTCGGGGGCGGTCGAGATCGTGGAGACGACCTCGACGAGCTTCATCACCTGCGCGGGGTTGAAGAAGTGCATGCCCACGACGTCGGCCGGGCGGCCGCTGGCCTTGGCGCACTCGATGACCGGGAGGCTGGAGGTGGTGGTGGCCAGCACCGCGCCCGGCTTGGCGATCTCGCCGAGGTTGGCGAACAGCGCCTCCTTGACCAGGAGCGACTCCACGACCGCCTCGATGACCAGGTCGCGGTCGGCGAGGTCGTCCAGCGACGTCGTCCCCGAGACCCGGCCCAGGATCTCCGCCTTGGCGGCCTCCTCGAGGCGGCCGCGCACGACCTGCTTGTCCAGCGACTTGCCCAGCGCCGTGGTGACGGCCTCGACCTTCTCGGGCGAGCGGGCGACGAAGCGCACGTCGTAGCCATTCTTGGCGACGACCTCGATGATCCCGGTGGCCATCGTGCCGGAGCCGACGACTCCGACGGTGCGCACGTCGCGGGCGCCGGCCGCGGCACCACCCGGGGTGGGCGTCCGCTCGTCGGCCACGACCTCGGCCGAGCCGGGCTCGGCGTAGGTGTAGAAGCCGCGGCCGGACTTCCGGCCCAGCAGGCCGGCGGTCATCATCTGCTTGATCACCGGGCTCGGGGCGTGCAGCCGGTTCCGCGACTGCTTGTACATCGTGTCGAGGATCTCGTAGGCGGTGTCGATGCCGATGAGGTCCATGAGCGACAGCGGGCCCATGGGCAGGCCGCAGCCCAGGCGCATGGCGGCGTCGATGTCCTCGCGCGAGGCGTAGCGGTTCTCGTACATCGAGACGGCGTGGTTGAGGTAGCCGAACAGCAGCGCGTTCGCGATGAACCCGGCCTTGTCGCCGATCGTCACGTCGACCTTGCCCAGGCGGTCGGCCAGCGCCTCGACCGTCTCGACGACCTCGGGCTCGGTGACGACGGTGCGGACCACCTCGACCAGCTTCATGACCGGCGCCGGGTTGAAGAAGTGCATCCCGATGACCTTGCTCGGCCGGCCGGTGACCACGGAGAGCTCGGTCACCGACAGGCTGGAGGTGTTGGTCGCCAGGATCGTGTCCGGCGGGCAGATCTTGTCGAGCTTGGTGAAGACGTCGGCCTTGAGCTCCATCCGCTCCGGGATGGCCTCGATCACCAGCTCCGCGTCCGCCAGGTCCTCCAGGGAGGTGGAGAAGCGGATCCGCTCGAAGATCGCGTCACGGTCGGCGGGGTCGAGCTTGCCGCGGGCGACCGCCCGGTCGGTGGACTGCTCGACGTGGCCGCGGCCGCGGGCCAGCGCCTCGTCACCGGTCTCGACGGCGGTGACCGACAGCCCCGCCCGCGCGAGCACCTCCGTGATGCCGGCACCCATGGTGCCCAGCCCCACGACGCCGACCTCGTTCAGTTCCCTGGCCACGTTGCCGTCTCCCATCGCCGGTGATGGCGGGAAGTCTCTCATCACGGCGGTCGGCGGTCCCCGGCCCCTCTGCCGGGGGTCTGGTCAGAACAGGCGCTGGGACGGGTCGTCGGTGCCCTTGAGGACGGCGTAGTCGACGGTCACGCAGTCGATGCCGCGGTCCTGGGCGAGCACCCGCGCCTGGGGCTTGATCTCCTGCGCGGCGAACACGCCCTTGACCGGGGCCAGCAGCGGGTCGCGGTTGAGCAGCTCGAGGTACCGCGTCAGCTGCTCGACGCCGTCGATCTCGCCCCGGCGCTTGATCTCGACGGCGACGGTGCCCCCGTCGGCGTCCCGGCAGAGCAGGTCCACCGGACCGATGGCGGTCGGGTACTCGCGGCGCACCAGCGACCACCCCTGCCCGAAGGTCTCCACGTGCAGCGCGAGCAGCCGCTGCAGCTCCGCCTCGACGCCGTCCTTCTGCAGCCCCGGGTCGACGCCGAGGTCGTGCGCGTGGTCGTGCTCGACGGCCTCGATCGTGATGATCAGCTGCTCGCCGGCCTTGTTGGTCACCGTCCACGTGCCGCTGCCGTCGACGAGCTCGTCCTTGAGCGAGCAGGGCGGCGTCATCCAGTTGAGCGGCTTGTAGGCGCGGTCGTCGGCGTGGATGGACACCGAGCCGTCGGCCTTGACCAGCAGGAGGCGGGTCGCCATCGGGAGGTGGGCGGTGAGCCGACCGACGTAGTCGACGGAGCAGCGGGCGATGACCAGGCGCACGAGCGCCGACGCTACCGCGCCGCGCCGGACGGCCGGGTCGGTACCGAGTTCCGGAAAGAAGCCGGTGCGAAACATGGTCCTCCGGGCCGCCGGCGTCCCAGAATGGGTGGGTGAGCGCAGCGGCGGCGACCGGCACCCCCCAGGCGGACCCGCTGGCCGGCGACTGGGTGCACTGGCTGCTCGACGCGGCCCGCACGCGGCTGGGTATGGAGGTCGCCTGGGTGTCGCTGTTCACCGAGGGCAGCCAGCTCATCACCGCCGCGACCGGTGACCTCGACGCCATGAACGTGCAGGAGGGCATGCGGGCGCCGCTGGAGGGCTCCTACTGCGTGCGCGTCCTCAGCGGCCAGCTGCCCGCCGTCGTCACCGGGGCCGGGCGCGACCCCCGGACGCGCGATCTGGAGGTGACCGGCGACCTGGGCATCGGCTCCTACGTCGGCGCTCCGGTGCGGGGGCCCGACGCGCGCCCGATCGGGATGCTGTGCTGCCTGAGCCGGGACGCCGGCGCGCAGCTGGACGGCGAGTCCGTGCGCACGGTCGAGCTCCTGGCCGACCTGATCAGCGACCACTTCCGGCAGGCCGGCGCGGTCACCGCGCCCGACCTCGCCGCCCGCCGCGCCCGGGTGCGCGCCTTCCTGGGGCAGGGCGCGGTCGAGGTCCACCTGCAGCCGGTGGTGGACATGACGACCGGGCGGACCGCCGGGTACGAGGCGCTCAGCCGCTTCCCGGGCTGGGGCGGGGACGGGCCCGCGGCGCTGTTCGCCGAGGCCGCGGCGGTCGGGGTCGGCGTGGAGCTCGAGGAGGTGGCGCTGCGCGCGACGCTGACCGGGGCCGGCCGGCTGCCCGGCGGGCTGACGCTGGCGGTCAACCTCTCGCCGGACGCCCTGCTCTGCCCGTCCGTCGTCGACGCCCTCCTGGACCACGCCGGCTGCCCGCTGGCCGTGGAGATCACCGAGCACAGCCGCGTCGACGACTACGAGGCGGTCGTCGCGGTCACCCGCGGGCTCCGCCGCGCGGGCGTCGCCGTGAGCGTGGACGACGCGGGCGCCGGCTACGCCAGCCTCCGGCACATCCTGCGGCTGGACCCCGACGTCATCAAGCTCGACATCGGGCTGGTGATGGGCCTGCACACCGACCCGGCCCGGCAGGCCATGACCTCGGCGATGGTGGCGTTCGCCGACGAGACCGGCGCGCGACTGGTGGCCGAGGGGGTCGAGCACGCCGCCGAGCGCGACGTCCTCGTCGCCCGCGGGGTCCGCTACGGGCAGGGCTACCTCCTCGGCCGCCCGCGACCGGCGGCCGAGGTGCTCGGCGGATCGCCCGGCTGAGCCCGCCCGGGAACCTGCCGGCCACCCCGGCCCGTCGTCAGGGGTATGAGCACCCGTCCCCTGTGCACCGCCGGCCTGCTGGCCCTGGCCCTGCTCCTGACCGCCTGCGCCGGCACGACCGGCGGCGGCGGTGAGCCCGCCCCGGAGCCGTCGTCCGCGGCCGGCGACGACGCCACCGTCGTGCTCCAGGTCAGAGAGGTCGGCGGGTTCACCACACCGGCGATGCTGGCGGGGCGGGTGCCGTCGGCGACCCTGTACGCCGACGGCCGGCTGATCACCGACGGCCCGGTGATCGCCATCTGGCCGGCTCCGGCGCTGCCGAACCTGCAGGTGCACCGGCTGGGCGACGGCGGGGTGCGCGACCTGGTCGACCGCGCGGTCGCCGCCGGGGTGACCGGGACCGGCGACCTCGGCAGCCCGCCGGTCGCCGACGTGACCAGCACCCGCTTCACCGTCCGCACCGGCGGGCAGACGATCACCCGCGAGGTGTACGCCCTGGGCATGGGCGCCGGGCCCCGGGGCGAGCCGGAGCCGGGGATCACCGAGGAGCAGGCCGCCGCCCGGGCCCGGCTGTCGGAGCTGGCCGAGGCGCTGCGCGACCCGGTCGCCGCCCTGGGTGCCGACCGGGTGAGCGGCCCTGAGCCCTACGAGCCGGAGTCCGTCGCCGCGGTGGTGAGCCCCTACGTCGAGGTCGACCCGCCGCAGGCGGAGCAGCCGTGGCCCGGCCCGGCGCTGCCGGGTGAGCCGATCGGACCGGGGACGACGTGCGTGACGGCCACCGGGGAGCAGGCGCAGGCCGTGCTGGCGGCCGCCGCGGAGGGCAACGCGGCCACCCCCTGGGTCGGCGAGGACGGGTCGCGGTGGTCGGTGGTGCTCCGGCCGCTGCTGCCGCACGAGTCGGGCTGCGCGGACCTCACCGACCGGTGAGCGACGGGCCCGGACCTCGGGTGAGGTCCGGGCCCGGCTGGGTGCTCTCTCAGGCGGTGGCGGGCTGCCGCAGGTCGGCGTCGACGCCGGCGCGCTCCTCGACCGGGGCCAGCGGGTCGACGGTCCGCGTCGACCGGTAGCGCTCGAGGTCGAGGATGCCCTCCCGCTTGGCCACGATCGTCGGCACGAGGGCCTGGCCGGCCACGTTCACCGCGGTGCGGCCCATGTCGAGGATCGGGTCGACCGCCAGCAGCAGGCCCACGCCGGCCAGCGGCAGGCCCAGGGTGGAGAGCGTGAGGGTCAGCATGACCACCGCGCCGGTGACACCGGCGGTAGCCGCCGAGCCGACGACCGACACCAGGGCGATGAGCAGGTAGTCGGTCAGCCCCAGGTCCACCCCGAAGAACTGGGCGACGAAGATCGCCGCCAGCGCCGGGTAGATCGCCGCGCAGCCGTCCATCTTCGTCGTCGCGCCGAGCGGGACGGCGAAGGAGGCGTAGGACCGCGGGACGCCCAGGTTCTGCTCGGTCACCCGCTCGGTCACCGGCAGCGTGCCGATCGACGAGCGCGAGACGAAGGCGAGCTGGATCGCGGGCCACGCACCGGCGAACCACCGCAGCGGCGAGAGGCCGTGCAGCCGGAGCAGCACCGGGTAGACGACGAACAGCACCAGGGCCAGACCGGCGTAGACGGCGCCGGCGAAGACGCCGAGCGACCCCAGGGACTCCCAGCCGTAGCTGGCGACGGCGTTGCCGATCAGGCCGACCGTGCCCAGCGGCGCGAGCAGGATGACCCACCACAGCACCTTCTGGACGACGGCCAGCGCGGAGCGGACCACGCCGAGGAACGGCTCGGCCGGCTCGCCGACCTTGAGCACCGCGACGCCGATCGCGACGGCGATGACGATCAGCTGGAGGACGTTGAACGACAGCGCCCCCTCGGCGGAGCCCTGCAGGCCGAGGACGTTGCCGGGCACGATGCCGCCCAGGAAGTCGAACCAGGAGCCGGTGCGGGTCGGGTCGGCCTGCGCGGCGGCGTCGACCGAGCTGTTGCGGCCGGGCTCGGTGAGCAGGCCCAGCCCGATGCCGATGCCGACGGCGATCAGCGCGGTGACGGCGAACCACAGCAGCGTCTGCCCGGCCAGCCGCGCGGCGTTGGAGACCTGCTTGAGGTTGGCGATGCTGACGATCACCGCGGTGACGATCAGCGGCGGGACCAGGGTCTTCAGCAGCGTGACGAAGGTGCTGCCGATGGTCTGGAGGGTGCTGGTGAGCCAGTTGGGCGAGCCGTCGGCGACGGGGCCGATCTCGCGGGCGACGAAGCCGAGGGCCACGCCCACGACGAGGCCGAGGAGCACCTGCGCCGCGAAGGGCACGCGGCGGAGACGAGCGAGCACGAGGGTGGTTCCGTTCTGGGGGTGGTGGACGAGCGGGTGGGGGCGCGTCAGCCCCGACAGCGCTCCACCGTCACGCGGCCGAAGTCGACGGTGCGCCGTCGCGTCAGCCCCCAGACGTTCTGCACGGGTAGCTCAGTCCTCCCGCGGCCCCGCGCATTCCGCCCTGTGGCCGGGTTCACCCCGGCCCCGTCCGGAGGCTCGCCCCGAGCCTGCGAGGGGTGAGGAGGACGGGGTCCTCTCTCAGTCGGGCCAGACGGGGCGCCGCTTCTCCAGGAAGGCGGACATGCCCTCGACCGCGCCGGGGAGCTGGCTCGCCGCCGCCATGACCTCGATCGCGGTCGTGTAGGCGTCCCGCTCGGGCCGGTCCAGCTGGGCGTACATCGTCTGCTTGCCCCAGCCCTTGCTGGCCCGCGAACCGCGGGTGGCGCGCGCGACGAGGTCGTCGACGGCGGCGTCGAGCTCCGCGTCGGGCACCACCCGGTTGACCAGCCCCCAGTCCAGCGCCGTCGCGGCGTCGATGACGTCACCGGTCAGCGCGAGCTCCATCGCCCGCTTGCGGCCGACGTTCCGGGCGATGGCCACCATCGGCGTGTGGCAGAACCAGCCACCCTTGCCGCCGGGCGCGGCGAACCCCGCGGACTCCGCCGCGACGGCCAGGTCGCACGAGGCCACCAGCTGGCACCCCGCCGCCGTGGCGAGGGCGTGCACCCGCGCCACGACGACCTGAGGCACCTCCTGCACGGTCCGCATCAGCTCGGTGCACAGCTGCAGCAGGCTGCGCACCTCGGGCAGCGAGGCCCCGGCGACGTCGGCGAAGTCGTGACCCGCGCTGAACACCGGCCCCTCCGCACCGAGCACGATCGCCGCGGCGTCGCTCTGGCCCGCCTCGGTGACGGCGGCGAGCAGCTGCGCCAGGTGCTCGCGGGAGAGCGCGTTGCGCCTCGCCGCGCGCGTCATCGTGATGCGGACGACGTCGCCGTCGCGCTCGACCCGGGGTGCGCCGTCAGCCATGCCCCGACCCCACCACGCGCGGGCGCGGACGGCAACGACGATCGACGCCCGGTCGTCAGGCCGGCGCGGGGACCAGGTCCGGGAGGCCGTTGGCCTCGCGGACCACGTCGACCACCTGTCCCATGATGTCGTTGAGCCCGAAGTCCTTCGGCGTGAACACCCGGGCGACGCCCTGCTCGCGCAGCCGCCGGGCGTCGCTGTCGGGGATGATCCCGCCGACGACCACCGGGACGTCGTCCAGACCGGCCTCCCTGAGCCCCTGCAGGACCGCCGGCACCACCTGCAGGTGGGAACCGGAGAGCACCGACAGGCCGACCACGTGCACGTCCTCCTCGACGGCGGCGCTCACGATCTGCGACGGCGTCAGCCGGATGCCCTGGTAGATGACCTCGAAGCCGGCGTCGCGGGCGCGCACGGCGATCTGCTCGGCACCGTTGGAGTGGCCGTCGAGCCCCGGCTTGCCGACCAGGAACCGCAGCCGCCCACCCAGCTCCTCGCCCGTGGCGCGGACCCGGTCGCGGACCCCGGTGAGCGTCTCGTCGGCCTCCCCGCCACCCGTGGCGGCGGCGACCCCGGTGGGTGCCCGGTACTCGCCGAACACCTCCCGCAGGACGCCGGCCCACTCCCCCGTCGTCACCCCGGCGCGCGCGCAGTCCAGCGTGGCGGCCATGAGGTTGGCGTCGCCTGCGGCCGCCTCGCGGAGGGCGGCGAGCGCCCGGTCTGCGGCCGCCTGGTCGCGCTCGGCCCGCCACTTCCGGACCGCCTCGCGGGCCTGGGCCTCGACGGCGGGGTCGACCACCATGATGGCGGTGTCGAGGTCGGCGGTGAGCGGGTTGGGCTCGGTGGTGTCGAACTTGTTGACCCCGACGACGACGTCCTCGCCGCTCTCCATCCGCCGGCGGCGCTCGGCCAGCGAGGCCACCAGCTCGCCCTTCATGTAGCCGGACTCGACCGCGGCCACGGCGCCGCCCATCTCCTGCACCCGGGCGATCTCCGCGCGGGCGCCCTCGACGAGCTCGGCGACCTTCTTCTCGACGACGACCGAACCGGTGAACAGGTCGTCGTACTCGAGCAGGTCGGTCTCGTAGGCCAGCACCTGCTGCAGCCGCAGCGACCACTGCTGGTCCCAGGGCCGGGGCAGGCCCAGGGCCTCGTTCCACGCCGGCAGCTGCACCGCACGGGCGCGGGCGTCCTTGGACAGCGTGACCGCGAGCATCTCGAGCACGATGCGCTGCACGTTGTTCTCCGGCTGCGCCTCGGTGAGGCCGAGCGAGTTGACCTGGACGCCGTAGCGGAAGCGGCGGTGCTTCGGGTCCTCGACGCCGTAGCGCTCCTTCGTCAGCTCATCCCACAGCTGCGTGAAGGCCCGCATCTTGCACATCTCCTCGACGAACCGGACCCCGGCGTTGACGAAGAAGGAGATGCGCGCGACCACCTCGCCGAAGCGCTCCTGCGGCACCTGGCCGGAGTCGCGGACGGAGTCCAGGACCGCGATCGCGGTGCTCATCGCGTAGGCGATCTCCTGCACCGGGGTCGCCCCGGCCTCCTGCAGGTGGTAGCTGCAGATGTTGATCGGGTTCCACTTCGGCATCGCCGTCACCGTGTAGGCGACCATGTCGGTGATCAGCCGCATCGAGGGCGCCGGCGGGAAGACGTAGGTACCCCGCGACAGGTACTCCTTGATGATGTCGTTCTGCGTCGTCCCCGCGAGCTTGGCGACGTCGTGGCCGTGCTCCTCGGCGACCGCCTGGTAGAGCGCGAGCAGCCACATCGCCGTGGCGTTGATCGTCATCGACGTGTTCATCTCGTCGAGCGGGATGCCGTCGAAGAGCGCGCGCATGTCGCCGATGTGGGACACCGGGACGCCGACCTTGCCCACCTCCCCGCGGGCGAGCTCGTCGTCGGGGTCGTAGCCGGTCTGCGTCGGCAGGTCGAAGGCGACCGAGAGACCGGTCTGGCCCTTCGCCAGGTTGCGGCGGTAGAGGGCGTTGGACTCGGCCGGCGAGGAGTGGCCGGCGTAGGTGCGCATGACCCAGGGACGGTCACGCTCCTCCGGCTTCTGCGGGAACGGCATACCGGCGGAGTGTAGGGCGGTTACCCACCGGTAGCAGCCCCGCCCGCCGATGTGTGCGGTGGCACACTCGCAGACGGGTGAACCTGGAGGGAGGGAGAGCCGTGGCGGTCGCGGACAGCCTGCTGCACGCGGGTGGGCCGGTGATCGCGTTGGCGGCGTTCGCGCTGATCGCGCTGTTCACCCGGTGGGCCTTCGGCAGCGACCGCGGTCGCCGGCACCGCGGGCCGGCCGACGACGGGCTGCTCACCCGCGTCGCCACGCTGAGCCGCCGCGAGTCCGCCCTGGCGCTGCGCGCGCTGCTCTCCGACGCGGGCATCCGGTCGACCGTGCGGTTCCCCGCGGCTCACCGCGCCGAGGTGCTGGTGTTCCCCGAGGACGCCGACCGGGCGCGCCAGCTGGCCACCTCGTTCGGCGGCGGTTCCTAGCCCGGGCGCTCGGTGCGCCGCACGACCGCACCCAGGCCCACCAGCTGGTCGACGAAGTCGGGGTAGCCGCGGTCGACGTGGTGCACGTCCTGCACCTCGGTGACGCCGTCGGAGCACAGGCCCGCCAGCACCAGCCCGGCACCGGCGCGGATGTCGGTCGCGAGCACCGGCGCGCTGGAGAAGCGCTCGCGCCCCCGGACGACGGCGTGGTGGCCGTCGATGCGCACGTCGGCGCCCAGCCGCACCAGCTCGTTGACGAACATGAACCGGCCCTCGAACACGTTCTCGGTGATCAGCGCCGTGCCCGTGGAGACGGCGGCCAGCGCCACCGCCATCGGCTGCAGGTCGGTGGGGAACCCGGGGAAGGGCAGGGTGACGACGTCGACGCAGCGCGGCCTGCCCTCCATGGCCACCCGGATGCCGCCGGGCAGCGCCTCGACGACGGCGCCGGCGTCGGTCAGCTTGTCCAGGGCGACCGTGAGGTGCTCGGCGACGCCCCGCTCGATGACGACGTCGCCGCGGGTCATCACCGCCCCGATCGCCCAGGTGCCCGCCACGATGCGGTCGGGCACGGTCGTGTACTCGACCGGCTGCAGGGAGTCGACGCCCTCGACGGTGATCGTGGAGGTGCCCGCGCCGTCGATGCGCGCCCCCATCTCGCCGAGCATCCGGCACAGGTCGACGATCTCGGGCTCGCGCGCGGCGTTGTCGACCACGGTGATCCCCGTGGCCAGCACGGCGGCCATCACCAGGTTCTCCGTGGCGCCGACCGAGGGGAAGTCCAGCCAGATCGAGGTGCCGGTCAGCCGGGGCGCCGTCGCCACGAGGAAGCCGTGCTCGCTGACGATGGTGGCCCCGAGGCGTTCCAGGCCGGAGATGTGCATGTCCAGCCCGCGGGAGCCGATGGCGTCACCCCCCGGCAGCGCCACCCGCGCGCTCCCGCAGCGGGCGACGAGCGGGCCCAGGACGCTGATCGAGGCGCGCATCCGTCGGACGAGGTCGTAGTCGGTCTCGGTCGAGGGCGCGTCCGGGACGTCGATGGTCAGCCGGCCGCCGCCGCTGCCGGGCACCCGCTCGTAGGACACCCCGCAGCCCAGCCGGCGCAGCACCTCGCTCATGATCGCCACGTCGAGGATGTCGGGCACCTCGTCGATGGTCGAGCGCCCGGGCGCCAGCAGCGCCGCCGCCATGAGCTTCAGGGCGCTGTTCTTGGCACCGGTGACCCGCACCCGGCCCGCGAGCCTCGCTCCCCCGGTCACCTCGAAGCACTGCACCGGAACACCCTACGGTGACGCCGCGCCCCCGCCCCACCGCACGCCGCGGGCGACGTGCCGGACCGGCCCTCCTGCGAGGACCCGCCGCGGGCGACGTGCTGGAACGGCCCCGCCGCAGGGACCCGCGCCGAGCGTCAGCGAGGTGTGGGGGGCAGGAGGGTCCTTCTTCTAGGCTCGCTGCATGACCGTCCGGCTCACGCGCATCTACACGAAGACCGGCGACGCCGGTCAGACCCACCTGGGTGACATGAGCCGGGTGGCCAAGACCGACCCGCGGCTGGTCGCCTACGCCGACGTGGACGAGGCCAACAGCGCGATCGGCGTGGCGATCGCCCTCGGTTCCCCGGAGCCGGCGCTGACCGACCTCCTGCGCAGCATCCAGAACGACCTGTTCGACGTGGGGGCCGACCTCTGCACGCCGATCGTCCCGGAGCCGCAGTACCCGCCGCTGCGGGTGACGGCGGCCTACACCGAGCGGCTCGAGGCGGCGTGCGACACCTACAACGAGACGCTGCCGAAGCTGGACAGCTTCATCCTCCCCGGGGGCACGCCGCTGGCCGCCCTGCTGCACCAGGTGCGGGTGGTCGTCCGCCGGGCCGAGCGCAGCGTCTGGGCGCTGCTGGAGAGCGACGCCGAGCGCACCAACCCCGAGACGGCGCGCTACCTGAACCGGCTGTCGGACCTGGTGTTCATCCTCGGCCGCATGGCCAACCCCGACGGCGACATCCTCTGGGAGCCCGGGGCGCACAGCGGCGTGCACGCGCAGCGCGCCGCCGCGGCGCCGCAGGACTAGGAGCCGCTCAGCTGCCCGGCGGGGCCGACTCCAGCCAGGACTGGAAGCCGGTCACCGTCGAGCGGTCCATCGCCAGCTCCCGCCGTCCCTGGGCGGTGCTGCACTCGAGCACGTGCACGTCGCCCGGCAGCGCGAGGTCGTCCCGGTGCGCCGGCCGCTGGGCGAGCACCCGGAAGCCGGCCCTGCTGAGCCGCTGATGCGGCCGGACCGACAGCGAGAGGGCCCGGTACCAGAGCAGGGCGTCGTCGCCGTACCAGGCGACGCCGACCGACCACCGGGACGCGCCTTCGGGGCGCAACCACATCGTCACCGCGCCGAGCCCCGAGAGCAGGAAGCGGCGGCGCAGCAGGAAGACCACCACGACGAGCAGCAGCAGGACGCCGATCAGCACCCACAGGGCGGTGGTCATCCCGCGCGCTCGCCGTCGGGGTCAGTCGCTCGCGCCGGCCGCCCTCAGCCGCGACTGCGCGCGGCGCGCGGCGGCGACCGCGTCGGGGTCGTCGCCCTCGCTCTCGGCGCGGCGGAGGGCTTCACGCGCGCGCTCCACGTCGATCTCGCTGGAGATCTCCGCCGTCTCGGCGAGGATGGAGACGCCCCGCTCGGTGATGGAGAGGAAGCCGCCGTGGGCGGCGATGACCATGTCCTCGCCGGTCTCGGTGCGGATCGTCACGACGCCGCCCTCGGCCAGCTGGCCCAGCAGCGGGGCGTGGCCGGGGAGGACACCGAGTTCGCCCTCCGTGGTGCGGGCGATGACGCTGGTCGCCTCGCCGGACCAGATCTTGCGCTCGACGGCCACCAACTCGACCTGCAGGGTCGCCACGACACTCCTCGGTTGAACGGACGGATCCCGCTCACTGTAGCGACGTACCGCCGCCGGGCCTGCTGCAGGGACCCGTACGGGCGACCGCCAGGTGCCGGTTCCTTGCTCAGGCGGCGCGGCGGTAGAGCAGCGTCCAGCGCCCGACGCGCACCCACGGGTGGCGGACGCACGTCGCGGACGCCCAGCGTTCCGTGTCGAAGTCCGCGGTGCGGACCTCCACCGCTGCGTACGGCGGCCAGCTCCAGTCCAGCGCCTCACGGCCCCCGCACGGCACCACCGCGCTGTCCCGCTCCACGTCGCCCCTCGCACCGGCACCCGTGCACCGGGCGCGCCTGGAGGAATGGTCGGCAGGCCGGTGCCGGCAGCGCAGGCGCGACGGCCGGAATTCACCCCGACGGGGGACCAGGTCACCCGCCACGGACGCCGGAGGCCGGGCCCCTCGAAGAAGGGACCCGGCCTCGTGGCGGTGCTGCGCGGACGTGTCAGCGCTTGAGCTTCGCGGCGTTCTTCTCGAGGTCCTCGAGGCCACCGCACATGAAGAAGGCCTGCTCCGGGACGTTGTCGTACTCGCCCTCGGTGATGGCCTTGAACGCCTGCAGCGTCTCCGAAAGCGGGACGAACGAACCCGGCTGACCGGTGAAGGCCTCGGCCACGAACATGTTCTGCGACAGGAAGCGCTCGACGCGACGGGCCCGGTTGACGGTGACCTTGTCCTCCTCGGACAGCTCGTCGATACCGAGGATCGCGATGATGTCCTGCAGCTCCTGGTAGCGCTGCAGCACCTGCTTCACCCGCTGGGCGATGTCGTAGTGCTCGTTGCCGACGTACTGCGGGTCGAGGATCCGGCTGGTGGAGTCCAGCGGGTCCACGGCCGGGTAGATGCCCTTCTCCGAGATCGGCCGCGAGAGCACGGTCGTCGCGTCGAGGTGGGCGAAGGTGGTGTGCGGCGCCGGGTCGGTGATGTCGTCGGCGGGCACGTAGATCGCCTGCAGCGAGGTGATCGAGCGGCCGCGGGTCGACGTGATCCGCTCCTGCAGCTCGCCCATCTCGTCGGCCAGGGTCGGCTGGTAGCCCACGGCCGAGGGCATGCGGCCCAGCAGCGTGGAGACCTCGGAGCCGGCCTGGGTGAACCGGAAGATGTTGTCGATGAAGAGCAGCACGTCCTGGTTCTGCTCGTCGCGGAAGTACTCGGCCATGGTGAGCGCCGAGAGCGCGACCCGCAGGCGGGTGCCCGGCGGCTCGTCCATCTGGCCGAAGACCAGGGCGGTGGCCTCGATGACGCCGGACTCGGTCATCTCGGTGATGAGGTCGTTGCCCTCGCGGGTGCGCTCACCGACACCGGCGAACACCGACACACCACCGAACTCCTGGGCGACCCGGCGGATCATCTCCTGGATGAGCACGGTCTTGCCCACACCGGCACCACCGAACAGGCCGATCTTCCCGCCGGCCACGTACGGGGTCAGCAGGTCGATGACCTTGATGCCCGTCTCGAGCATCTCGGTGCGGCCCTCGAGCTGGTCGAACCGCGGCGCGTGCCGGTGGATCTCCCAGCGCGGGGCGTCGGCGGCGTAACCGGGCTGGTCGAGGCACTCGCCCAGCGCGTTCCACACGTGCCCCTTGGTCACGTCACCGACCGGCACGCTGATGGCCGAGCCGGTGTCGGTGACCTCGGCGCCGCGGACGAGGCCGTCGGTCGGCTGCATGGAGATCGTGCGGACGACGTTCTCGCCGAGGTGCTGGGCGACCTCGAGGGTCATGGTCTTGCTGAGGTCGGCCAGCGTGACATCGACCTTCAGGGCGTTGAACAGGTCGGGCATCGCGTCGCGCGGGAACTCGACGTCGACGACCGGCCCGGTGACCCGCACGACCCGGCCGGTGCCGGCGGTCTGCGAGGTGGTCGGACGGTCCTCGGTGACGGTCATCTGTACTGCTCTCCTGCCCTGGGGCTCGGTGGTCTGCTGTTCGGTGGGTCAGTCGTTCGAGCCGGCCGAGACCAGCGCGTCGGTACCACCGACGATCTCGCTGATCTCCTGCGTGATCTCCGCCTGGCGAGCCTGGTTGGCCTGCCGCGAGAGGTTCTTCGCCAGCTCCTCGGCGTTGTCGGAGGCCGACTTCATCGCCCGGCGGCGCGAGGCCGACTCGGAGGCGGCCGCCTCGAGCATCGCCGCGTAGATGCGCGTGGTGATGTACTTCGGGAGCAGCGCGTCGAGCAGCCCCTCGGCCGAGGGCTCGAACTCGTACGACGGCGCGATCTCGGTGGCGCCGTCGCCCTGCCGCTCCCGCTCCTCCCGCTCGTAGTCGAACTCCTCGACCTCCTCGACCTCCAGCGGGGCCATCCGCTTGGCGACCGGGACCTGCGAGAGCAGCGACCGGAACTCGGTGTAGACGATGTGCAGCTCGTCCACGCCGACGATGCCGTCGGCGCCCGCGTCACCGTCCTCGTCGTCGAGGCCGGCGGTGAAGGCGGCGATCAGCTGCTCGCCCACGCCCTGCGCGTCGGCGTAGCCCGGCTGCTCGGAGAAGCCGGTGAAGGTCTCGGCCATCTCGCGGTTGCGGAAGGAGTAGTAGGTCTCCCCCTTCCGGCCCACCACGTAGAGCACCGGCTCCTTGCCCTCCTGCCGGAGCAGGGAGAGCAGCTCCTCGGTCCGCCGGAGGACGTTCACGTTGTACGAGCCGGCGAACCCGCGGTCGGAGGTGATCACCAGGACGGCCGCCCGGCGCGGGTTCTCCGGCTCGGTCAGCAGCGGGTGGTCCAGCGACGCCGAGGAGGCCAGCGCCGACAGGACGCGGGTGATCTCCCGGGCGTAGGGCTTGGAGGCCTCCACCCGGGCCTGGGCGCGCACGATGCGGGCACCGGCGATCAGCTCCTGCGCCGAGAAGATCTTCTTCGTCGACTGGGTGGAGCGGATGCGGCGCCGCAGCGCGCGGAGAGAGGCAGCCATCGCGTCAGGCCTTCTTCTTGACCTGGACGCGCTCCTGACCCCGCTCCGAGGCGTCCATGGCCTCGGCCTCGGGCTCGTTGCCCGCCAGCGACTCCCCCTCGGAGGTGGTGAACTGCCCGTAGAAGGTCTCCACCGCCCGCTCGAGGCTGGCGACGGTGTCGTCCTCGAGCTTCTTGGTCTGCTGGATCGACGTGAAGACGGCGTTGTCACCGCGGCCGAGGAAGTCGAGGAACTCCGACTCGAAGCGGCGCACGTCCGACACCGGCACGCGGTCGAGCTTGCCGGTGGTGCCCAGCCACAGCGAGACGACCTCGCGCTCCACCGAGTACGGCGAGTACTGGCCCTGCTTGAGCAGCTCGACCAGGCGCTGGCCGCGCTCCAGGGTCGCGCGGCTGGAGGCGTCGAGGTCCGAGGAGAACGAGGCGAAGGCCTCGAGCTCGCGGTACTGGGCCAGGTCGAGGCGCAGGCGGCCGGCGACCGACTTCATCGCCTTGATCTGGGCCGACCCACCCACGCGGGACACCGAGATGCCGACGTTGATGGCCGGGCGGACACCGGAGTTGAACAGACCCGTCTCGAGGAAGATCTGCCCGTCGGTGATCGAGATGACGTTGGTCGGGATGTACGCCGACACGTCGTTGCCCTTGGTCTCGATGAGCGGCAGGCCGGTCATCGACCCCGCGCCGAGCTCGTCGGAGAGCTTGGCGCAGCGCTCCAGCAGGCGGGAGTGGAGGTAGAAGACGTCACCCGGGTAGGCCTCGCGGCCCGGCGGGCGGCGCAGCAGCAGGGAGACGGCGCGGTAGGCCTCGGCCTGCTTGGACAGGTCGTCGAACACGATCAGGACGTGCTTGCCCTCGTACATCCAGTGCTGGCCGATGGCCGAGCCGGTGTAGGGGGCGATGTACTTGAAGCCGGCGGCCTCGGACGCGGGGGCCGCGACGATGGTGGTGTACTCCATCGCGCCGGCGTCCTCGAGGGCGGACCGGATCGCCGCGATCGTCGAGCCCTTCTGGCCGACCGCGACGTAGATGCAGCGCACCTGCTGCGACGGGTCGCCGGTGGCCCAGGCCTGCTTCTGGTTGATGATCGTGTCGATCGCGATCGCCGTCTTGCCGGTCTGGCGGTCGCCGATGATCAGCTGGCGCTGGCCGCGGCCGATCGGCGTCATCGCGTCGATGGCCTTGATGCCGGTCTGCATCGGCTCGTGCACCGACTGGCGCTGCACCACGGTGGGGGCCTGGAGCTCCAGGGCGCGCCGACCGGTGGTGGCGATCGGGCCGGCGCCGTCGATCGCGTTGCCCAACGGGTCCACGACGCGGCCGAGGTAGCCGTCGCCGACGGGGACCGAAAGGACCTCGCCGGTGCGCCGGACCTGCTGCCCCTCCTCGATGCCGGAGAAGTCACCGAGGATGACGACACCGACCTCGCGGACGTCCAGGTTCAGCGCGAGACCGCGGACGCCGCTCTCGAACTCGAGCAGCTCGTTGGTCATGACCGAGGGCAGGCCCTCGACCCGGGCGATGCCGTCGCCGGCCTCGGTGACGATCCCGACCTCTTCGCGGGAGACGTCAGGCGAGTACTCGGTGACGTAGTTCTGGATGGCACTGCGGATCTCTTCTGCGGAGATCGTCAGCTCGGCCATGGCTCTGGTCCTCTTCCCTGCGGGGTCGTGATCTGTGGTGGTGGGCGGTCAGCCGGCGAGCTGCCGGCGGGCGGCTTCCAGCCGGTGGGCGATGCTGCCGTCGATGACCTCGTCGCCCACCTGGACGAGGAGGCCCCCGAGGACCGTCGGGTCGACGGTCACCTGCAGCCCGATGGTGCGCCCGTAGATGCGGCCGAGCACGTCGGCCAGCCGCCTCTCCTGCGCCGGGGTGAGGGCCACCGCCGTCGTCACCCGCGCCACGGACTGGCCGCGGCGCCGGCTGGCGGTGTCCGAGAGCCGCTCGACCGCGACCCCCGCCGTGCCGGCGTGCGAGCTGGTCAGCACGTTTCGCAGCAGGAGCTCGGTCACCGGGCTGACCCGGCCCGAGAGCAGCTGGTCGAGCAGGGCCGCCTTGCCCGCCGCCGGGGCCTTGCGGTCGCTGAGGATCCGGGACAGCTCCCGGTCCCCCTCGACGATCCGGCCGAAGCGGAAGAGCTCGTCCTCCACGCCGTCGAGCTCGCCGCGGGCACCGGCCGCGTCGAACGCCGCCTCGGTGGCCAGGGACGTCGCGCCCTCGATGAGGTCCGACGGCCGCGACCAGCGCTGCCGGACGCTGAACTCGACGACGTCGAGGGCGACCGGCGAGAGCCGGCTGGCGAAGAGCCGCTGCGCCAGCGCCGCCCGCTCCTCGGGCTTGCCCGAGGGGTCGGTGAGCGCCCGGCGCAGCGAGGGCTGGGCGTCCAGCAGCCGTGCCACCGAGAACAGCTCCTCGGCGAGCGCGAGCTGCTCCTCGGCGCCGGTGGCGCGGGCCTGACCGGTGAGCCGGTCCTTGGCCTTCCCCAGGAACCCCGAAGGATCCCGGGTCAGCTCGTCCAGCCGCTCCCGGGCGGCGAGGAGCGCCGCACGGCTCGAGGCGTCCATCAGCGGGTGCCCCCGGCGACGGTGCTGCCGCTGCGGCCGTCGGGGCTGCCGGCGGCCATCCCGTCGAGCTCGTCGAGGAAGCGGTCCACCGTGCCCTGCCGGCGCGCCTCGTCGGCGAGGGACTCCCCGACGACCCGGCCCGCCAGCTCGACGGCGAGGCCGCCGACCTGGCCGCGCAGCTCATTGACCACCTGCTGGCGGGCAGCAGCGATCTGCTCCTCGCCGCGGGCGACGATCCGCGCCGACTCCTCCTGCGCCTGGACCCGCAGCTCCTCGAGGATCTGCTGGCCCTCGGCGCGGGCCTGGTCGCGGATCTGGGCGGCCTCGTTCCGGGCCTCGGCCAGCTGCGCCCGGTACTGGTCCAGCGCCGCCTTGGCCTCGGCCTGCATGGCCTCGGCGCGCTCGATACCGCCCTCGATCGCCGCCCGCCGCGCCTGGTAGGCCCTCTCGAAGCCGGGTGCGACGAACTTCCACATCACGAAGAGGAGGACCGCGAATGCGATTGTCCCGATGATGATCTCGCCGACCACCGGGATGAGCGGGTTCGGGCTCTCCGCTGCCAGGATGCTCATGCTCTCAACGTCCCTGTCTGGAATGGGTGACCGTACGCGGGCGGCGTACGGATCAGGTGCCGTAGACGAGGGGGGCGACGAAGCCGATGAGCGCCAGGGCCTCGGCGAGCGCGAAGCCGAGGAAGGCGTAGGTACGGGTGAGACCGGCCGACTCGGGCTGGCGGGCGGTCGCCTGGATGTAGGCGGCCCAGACCAGACCCACGCCGATGCCCGGGCCGATCGTGGCGATGCCGTAGCCGATGGACCCGACGCTGCCGGTGACCTGTGCCAGAAGATCCATTGCGGGTGTTTCCTCCTGTGTCGTCGCCCAGCGGGTGCCGGGCGGCTTGCGGGGTGGTGTGGAAAGCGGTGGTGCGCTTGCGGACGGCCGGCGTACCGGCCACCACGAGGCTGATCAGTGCGCGGCCTCGACGGAACCGTTGAGGTAGGTGCCCATCAGCATCGTGAAGACGTAGGCCTGCAGGAAGATGATCAGCAGCTCGAAGAACGTCATCACGATGGCCATGAGCGCCGACAGCGGGAAGAAGACCGCGGAGAAGTTGCCGACCTGGAACAGGTAGACCGCCCCCAGGGCGAACGTCACCAGGAGCATGTGGCCCGCGAACAGGTTGGCGAAGAGTCGGATCGCCAGGGTGAAGGGCCGCACGATGAAGTTCTGCAGCAGCTCCAGCGGCGTCACCAGGATGTAGGCGGCCTTCGGCACACCCGGCAGGAACATGATGTCCCGGAAGTAGGGCCACAGACCCTGGTTCTTGATCCCGACGGCGATGTAGACGACCCAGCAGACCAGCGCCAGGACCAGCGGGAAGGAGAACCGCGCCATCGGCGAGATCTGGATGCCGGGGATGATCGCCAGCGCGTTGTTGGCGAGGATGAAGAAGAACAGCGACGCGAGGAACGGCGCGAAGGGCAGGCCCTTGGGGCCGACCACGTCGCGGGCGATGCCGTCGCGCACCAGCGAGTAGCCCGATTCGCCGACGAACTGGAGGCGGCTCGGGACGATCTCGGCCTTGCGCGCGGCCATCACCAGGAAGACCAGGATCACCGCGGTCGCCAGCCACAGCGCCAGGATGATCCGGTCGATGTCGAACTGGATGCCGAGGACCGAGAAGCCGAACAGCGTCTCGGGGAAGAACTCCCCGACGCCCGGAGGGACGAACCCGCCGCCGGGATCGCTCTCCACGGCGAGGACGTCGCCGAGCGCGTGGGCGCTGAAGGTCACCGTTGTCCTTTCTGCGTCCTGGACCGGCTACCTCGCCCGCCCGGAGTCTGGCTGCTCCGCGACCCGGGGGGCGGATCGACGGTTCCGTACTTGACGACGACCACGTAGATGGCCACTGCTACGCCGAGGATGATCCCGACCGGGAAGAACACGCGTGTGTCCAGCCACTGGTCGACCAGCCACCCGACCCCGCCCCACACGGCCATCCCGGACAGCAAGGTCCCGGTGACCCCCCAGCCCATGTCGGCCCCGCTGGGCTGACGAGCGTGAGGTGCAGGGCGCGGCCGGGCACCCCCGGTCCTGGAGGTGTCCTCGGCCATCGGCAGGGACCCTATCAGCCGCGTCGGGAGGGGTGCTCCTGGTCCGCCCGACCGGGGGACCCGGCCGCCGGCCGAGGCGGCGCGGGAGGCGGGACGTAGTACAGCTGGCGGGTCCAGACCCAGCGCAGCTGGAAGGCGCTCCACACCAGGGCGCCGGCCACCACGGTCCACGCGAGCGCCCGCCGGTCGATCCAGCCGTCGGCGGGCAGTGCGTTGAGCACACCGAACAGCACCGTCGCCTTGACCCCGAAGACCAGCAGCGCCACGGGGAGGGTGAGGGTGTCCCCGATGCGGCCGGCCCAGGCCACCGCGGCCGAGGAGGCGGCGAAGAACGCCGTCACGAGCACGGCCCCGAGCAGCACGCCCCAGACGGCGTCCCAGCCGGCCAGGGCCCCGGCGACGGGCGCGGCGACGACGGCCAGGCCGGCGGTGACGAGGGCGCCCGGCCGGAGGAAGGAGATGTCCCACGGGACCTCGGCGGGATCTGGCTGGCTCATCGGGCTCCCTGGCCGGCCCGGACCGCCGCCTGCGCGGCCGGCCCGGTGGTCTGGTCGGTGGATCGGTCGGCGCCGCGGGCGCCGCGGGCGGTGGGGTGGTCGGCGCGGCTGCGCTCGCGCTGTGCGGCCAGTTCTGCGGCGCGCGCCTCCCGGGCGGCCCGGCGGGCCCGCGGGCTGAGCACCACGACCACGCCCACGACGAGCAGGACGGCCACGGCGACGACCAGCTCGACCCGCCCGCCGGTGATCGACATCCCGACCGCGCCGAAGGAGAGCAGGGCGGCCCAGAAGTACATGACGAGCACGGCGCGCTTGTGCGAGTGCCCGATGGAGAGCAGCCGGTGGTGCAGGTGCATCTTGTCCGGCGCGAACGGCGACCGGCCCTGGCGGGTGCGCCGGACCACGGCCAGCACCAGGTCGGTGAAGGGGATGAAGAGGATCGCGATGGGCACGAGCAGCGGCAGGGTGAGCGGCAGCAGGCTGGCCGCCGAGTCGAACGTCTGCGCGTCCACCCCCCCGGTGGCCGTCACCGCGGCCGCCGACAGCATCAGCCCGACGAGCATCGAGCCCGAGTCGCCCATGAAGATCCGCGCCGGGCTGAAGTTGTGCGGCAGGAAGCCCAGGCACGCACCGGCGAGCACCGCGGTGATCAGCGCCGGGGCGCTCGCCGTCTCCACGTAGCCGGTCAGCCCGAGGTGGAAGCTGTAGGCGAAGAACGCCAGGGCGGCGATCGCCGAGACGCCCGCGGCCAGGCCGTCCAGCCCGTCG
The DNA here is from genome assembly GCF_021698975.1 of Blastococcus sp. KM273128. Taxonomy (GTDB): domain Bacteria; phylum Actinomycetota; class Actinomycetes; order Mycobacteriales; family Geodermatophilaceae; genus Blastococcus. Next base: position 28,975 of record NZ_SSXA01000006.1, read on the forward strand.
ATGAAGTTGAGCGCGTTGACCGCGAACACCGTCAGCAGGATGGTCAGCGGGACCCCGACGTCCGGGCCCAGCGACACCGTCCCGATGTCGGCAACCGGCAGGAACAGGAACGCCAGCTGGACGCCGAGCAGCACCATGACGCCGGCCGCGGCGATCTGCCCGGTGAGTTTCGTCAGCGCGTCCAGGCCCCACTTGTCGTCCAGCACCCCCAGCAGGCAGATGAGCCCGCCGGCGACGAGGACCGCGTAGACCTGGGTGTCGTCGAAGGTGCGCTGGAGGGCCGGCAGCCGCGAGGCCACCAGGACCGCGGCCACCACGCCCAGGTACATGGCGACGCCGCCGCCCCGCGGGGTCGGGATGACGTGCACGTCGCGCTCGCGCGGGGCGGCCATCATCCGCAGCCGGATCGCCACCATGCGCACCACCGGCGTGGCCAGGAAGGTGACCAGCGCCGCGGTGAGCAGGACGACGACGTACTCGCGCACGGGCTCAGGCGGTCCGCGCCGGCTCGGGGTACGCGGGATGGGCGCCGACGAGCTCGCGCACGCCCGCGGCGACCTCGGCGGTCCGGCTGCCGTCGGCGTCGCGGATGGCGGCGCCGATCAGGGAGGCGATCGACTTCATGTCCGGCTCGGTCATGCCCTGGGTCGTGACGGCCGGGCTGCCGACGCGGATGCCGGAGGCCACGGAGGCCGGCTGGGGGTCGAACGGGATCGCGTTCTTGTTGAGCACGATGCCGGCGGCGTCGCACCGCTGCTCGGCCTCGGCGCCGGTCACGCCCGCCTCCCGCAGGTCCAGCAGGGCCAGGTGGGTGTCCGTGCCGCCGGCGACCGGCCGCAGCCCCTCGGCGGCCAGCCCCTCGGTCAGCGCCTGCGCGTTGGCGACCACCTGGCGCGCGTAGGCCTGGTAGGCGGGCTGCAGGCACTCCTTGAAGTTCACCGCCTTGGCGGCGACGGCGTGCATGAGCGGGCCGCCCTGCATCATCGGGAAGGCGGCCTTGTCTATCGCCTTGGCGTGCTCGGCGCGGCAGACGATGGCGCCGCCACGCGGACCGCGCAGCACCTTGTGCGTGGTGAAGGTGACCACGTCGGCGTACGGCACGGGGCTGGGGATGGCCTTGCCGGCGACCAGCCCGATGAAGTGCGCGGCGTCGACCATGAAGACCGCGCCCACCTCGTCGGCGATCTGCCGGAAGGCGGCGAAGTCGATCAGCCGCGGGATCGCCGAGCCGCCGGCGACGATCAGCTTGGGGCGGTGCTCGCGAGCCAGGTCGCGCACCTGGTCGTAGTCGATGTGCTCGGTCGCCGGGTCGACGCCGTACTGGACGGCGTGGAACCACTTGCCGCTGAAGCTGACCTTCGTGCCGTGCGTCAGGTGGCCGCCGTGCGGCAGCGCCATGCCCAGGAAGGTGTCCCCCGGCGAGAGGAAGGCGCCGTAGGCGGCGAGGTTGGCGTTGGCGCCGGAGTGCGGCTGCAGGTTGGCGTGCTCGGCGCCGAACAGCTCCTTGGCCCGCTCGATGCCGATCTCCTCGGCACGGTCGACGACCTCGCAGCCGCCGTAGTACCGGCGCCCGGGGTAGCCCTCGGCGTACTTGTTCGACAGCGTGCTCCCCAGCGCCGCGAGGACGGCGGGGCTGGTGAAGTTCTCGCTGGCGATCAGCTGCAACCCACCGCGGAGCCGGTCCAGCTCACCGGTGACCACGCCGGCGATGTCGGGGTCGACGGCGGCCAGGGCCTCGAAGTCCGGTCCCCAGTAGGGCGTGCTCATCTCGGTCGCGCTCCAGGGCGTGGGTGCGGGCGCCCGCGCTCCCCGGCTCGGGTCCCGCGGCGGTCAGTGCTCCACGGTATCGCTCCGGCGCGTGCGCGCAGGGGACCCGAGGAGCGGCCGGGGCCGGGAGGCGCCTCCGTCAGTCGCTGAGGTCGGGCACGACCTCGCGCAGCCGCTCGACCGGCACGGCACCGACGCGCAGCACCCGCGGCGCCGGGCCCGTGCAGTCGACGATGGTGCTCGCCACCGAGCTGGTGCGCGGGCCCCCGTCCAGCACGACCGCGGCGTGCAGGCCGAGCTGCTGCACCGCCTGCTGCGCGTCGGTCGCCGCCGGCCGGCCCGAGCGGTTGGCGCTGGAGACCGCCAGCGGCCCGGTGCGGCGCAGCAGGTCGCGGGCGAGCTCGTCGTCGGGGAGCCGCACGGCCACCGTCCCCTCGGCGTCGCCCAGGTCCCAGGCCAGCGACGGGGCGTGCTCGACCACCAGGGTGAGCCCCCCGGGCCAGAACTCCTGGGCGAGCCGGGTGGCCACCTCCGGCGTCCGGAGCACCAGCCCGGCGAGGGTGGACGCCTCCCCGACGAGCACCGGGACGGGCATCGCCCGGCCCCGGTTCTTCGCCTCCAGCAGCCCGCGCACCGCCGCCGGGGAGAAGGCGTCGGCGGCCACGCCGTAGACGGTGTCGGTCGGGAGCAGCACCAGGTCGCCCCGGCCGATCGCCGTCGCCGCGGCGTCCAGGCCGGCGGCGCGCGCCTCCGGGTCGGAGCAGTCGTAGAAGTCGGCCACGGTCGAGCAGTCTTCCGCAGACCTCAGCCGGAGCGGCGGGCGGTGGTGTAGCGGGGCCGGCCGGCCAGGTCGGGGTGGTCGTCGACGTCGGTGAACCCACCGTGCGAGCGGACGACGGCGGGCAGGGACTCCCCCTGCTGGTCGGCGTGCTCGATGCCCAGCCAGCCACCGGGGCGCAGCAGCCGCGCCGCGGTGACCAGCAGCCCGCGCACGACGTCCAGGCCGTCGGGACCGCCCCACAGCGCCAGCGGCGGGTCGTGGTCGGCGACCTCGCGGGGCACCCGCGCGCCGTCCGGCACGTAGGGCGGGTTGCTGACCACCAGGTCGGCGCGCCCGTCGAGCTCCCGCAGCAGCCCCGGGTCCGTCATGTCGCCGGCCAGGACGTCGACCGGGGTGTCCCCCGCCGCCGCCCGCGCGCCCGCGTTGTGCCGCGTCCAGGCGATCGCGCCGGGATCGCGCTCCACCGCCGTCACCCGCGCGCCGGGGTGCTCGTGCGCCAGCGCCAGGGCGATCGCGCCGGACCCCGACCCGAGGTCGACGACGACGGGGTCCGCGACGCCGGCGAGCCGCTCCAGCGCCCAGCCGACCAGCTGCTCGGTCTCCGGCCGCGGCACGAACACCCCGGGGCCGACCGCGAGCTCCAGGTACCGGAACGGCGCCCGGCCGGTGAGGTGCTGCAGCGGCACCCGGTCGGCGCGCTGGGCCACCAGCGCCTCGAACCGGGCGGCCGCCGCGTCCGCGACGTCGTCGAGCGTGAGCAGCCGGGCGCGCGGGACGCCCAGGGTGTGCGCCAGCAGCAGCTCGGCGTCCACCCGGGGGCTCTCCACGCCGGCCTCGGCCAGACGCGCGGCCGCCCCGGCCAGCAGCGACCGCGCGGTCAGGAGCCGGCCGCCAGCAGCTCGGCGGTGTGCGCGGCGACCAGCGCGTCGATCACGCCGTCGAGGTCGCCGTCGAGCACCTGGTCCAGGTTGTGCGACTTGTAGCCGACGCGGTGGTCGGAGATCCGGTTCTCCGGGAAGTTGTAGGTGCGCACCCGCTCGCTGCGGTCGACGGTGCGCACCTGGCTGCGCCGCTGGTCGCTGGCCGCGGCGGCGGCCTCCTCGCGGGCGGCGGCCAGCAGGCGGGAGCGGAGCACCCGCAGCGCGGACTCCCGGTTCTGCAGCTGGCTCTTCTCGTTCTGCGAGCTGACCACGATGCCCGTCGGCAGGTGCGTGATGCGCACGGCCGAGTCGGTGGTGTTCACGCTCTGCCCACCGGGGCCCGACGAGCGGAAGACGTCGATGCGCAGGTCGTTCGGGTCAACGCTGACGTCGACCTCCTCGGCCTCGGGCAGCACCAGGACGCCGGCCGCCGACGTGTGGATGCGGCCCTGGCTCTCCGTGGCGGGCACCCGCTGCACGCGGTGCACGCCGCCCTCGAACTTCAGCCGCGACCAGATGCCCTCGTCGGTGCGGGACTTCACCGCGATCGCGACGTCCTTGTAGCCGCCGAGCTCGGCGTCGACGGCGTCCAGCACCTCGGTGGCCCAGCCGCGGCGCTCCGCGTAGCGCAGGTACATGCGCACCAGGTCGCCGGCGAACAGGGCCGACTCCGCACCACCCTCGCCCGCCTTGATCTCGAGGATGACGTCCTTGTCGTCGTCGGGGTCCTTGGGCAGCAGCTGCTCGCGCAACCGGTCGGTGAGCTCGGCGATCCGCTGCTCCAGCGCCGTCGCCTCGGCCGCGAACGACGGGTCCTCGGCGGCCAACTCGCGGGCGGCGCTCAGGTCGTCCCGGGCCTGCTCCAGCCCGCGCGCGGTCTCCACCAGCGGCGCCAGCTGGGCGTACCGGCGGCCCATCCGCCGGGCGCGGGACTGGTCGGCGTGCACGGCCGGGTCGGCGAGCTCCTGCTCCAGGCGGGCGTGCTCGGCGAGCAACCCGGCCAGCCGGTCGGGTGCGGCGGTCTCGCTGCTCATCGGTCCCTCCTGAGGGCGTTGTGTGCACGAACCGCCCCGGCGCTATGTGCACATAACGCCACGGAGGGGCGGTCGCTCCGGACATGACGACGGCGCCCGCCCCACCGCGGAGGGTGGGACGGGCGCCGTCGGGGGTGCTACTTGGCGTCGGCCGAGGCGCCGCGCTTGCCGAAGCGCTTCTCGAAGCGGGCCACGCGGCCGCCGGTGTCGAGGATGCGCTGCTTGCCGGTGTAGAACGGGTGGCAGGCGGAGCAGGTCTCGACGGTCAGCTGACCGGTCGGGGACGTGCTGCGGGTCGTGAAGGTGTTGCCGCAGCCGCAGGTCACGGTGGTGACGTTGTAGGCCGGGTGGATGTCGGGCTTCATGGCTGCTGCCTCTTCTACGAAGTCTGGGTCGTTCGGTCGGTCAGAACGCCGGGGGCCGGACGGGTATTTCCGGCCGCGCCGACGGGGCTCGGCCGACCAGTCTCCCAGATCGGGAGACCGGCCGGCCGTGGCCCCCTTGCAGGGCCCCGACGCGAGCTCGCGAGTGGCGGGGCGAGGGGGTCCCTTACTCGTGCGGACCCAGCGTCGTCTTCTGGATCTGCATGAGGAACTCGACGTTGTTGCGCGTCTTCTTCAGCTTGTCGATCAGCAGTTCCAGGGCCTGCTGCGGCTCGAGCGCGGCGAGCACCCGGCGCAGCTTGATGACGATGGCCAGCTCGTCGGGCGACATGAGGATCTCCTCCTTGCGCGTGCCCGACGCGTTGACGTCGACGGCCGGGAAGACCCGCTTGTCCGCCAGCCGGCGGTCCAGCTTGATCTCGGCGTTCCCGGTGCCCTTGAACTCCTCGAAGATGACCGTGTCCATCGTCGAGCCGGTCTCGACCAGCGCCGAGGCGATGATCGTCAGCGAGCCGCCGTTCTCGATGTTGCGGGCCGCGCCGAGGAAGCGCTTGGGCGGGTAGAGCGCCGTGGAGTCGACACCACCGGAGAGGATGCGCCCGCTGGCGGGGGCCGCCAGGTTGTACGCGCGGCCCAGGCGGGTGATCGAGTCCAGCAGGACGACGACGTCGTGGCCCATCTCGACCAGGCGCTTGGCCCGCTCGATGGAGAGCTCCGCGACCGTGGTGTGGTCCGCCGGCGGCCGGTCGAAGGTCGAGGCGATGACCTCGCCCTTCACCGAGCGCTGCATGTCGGTGACCTCTTCGGGACGCTCGTCGACGAGGACGACCATCAGGTGGCACTCGGGGTTGTTCGTGGTGATCGCGTTGGCGATCGACTGCAGCACCATCGTCTTGCCGGCCTTGGGCGGGCTGACGATGAGGGCGCGCTGCCCCTTGCCGATCGGCATGACCAGGTCGATGACCCGGGTGGTCAGCAGGTGCGGCTCGGTCTCCAGCCGCAGGCGGTCCTGCGGGTAGAGCGGGGTCAGCTTGGTGAACTCCGGGCGGTTGCGCGCCTGCTCGGGGTCCAGTCCGTTCACCGTGTCGAGGCGGACGAGAGCGTTGTACTTGTCCTTGCGCTCACCCTCGCGCGGCTGGCGGACGGCGCCGGTGATGGCGTCGCCGCGGCGCAGTCCGTAGCGGCGCACCTGCGACAGCGAGACGTAGACGTCGTTCGGCCCGGTCAGGTAGCCCGAGGTCCGGACGAAGGCGTAGTTGTCCAGGACGTCGAGGATGCCGGCGACCGGCAGGAGGACGTCGTCCTCGCTGACCGTCGGCTCACCCTGCTCGAAGCGGTCGCGGCCGCCGCGCTTGTTGCGGTCGCGGTAGCGACGGCCCCGGCGGCCGCGGCCACCCTCGAAGTCGTCGTCCTCGTCGTCGGCGGGGCGGTCGTTGCGACCGCCGTCGGTGCGGCCGCCGTCGGTGCGGTTGTCGCTCCGGTTGTCCGGCCGGCCGCCCCGGTCGTTGCGCCCGTCGGGGCCGCGGTTGCCGTCGCGGCTGCCGCCGTCCCGGTTGCCGCCGTCCCGGCTGCCGTCGCGGTTGCCCCGCTCGGTGCGGTCACCGCCGTCGCGGCTGCCGGTGCGGTCACCGCCGTCGCGGTTGCCGGTGCGGTCACCGCCGTCGCGGTTGCCGTCCCGCTCGGCGCGGTTGCGTCCGCGGTTGCGCTGCGGCCGCTCACCCTCGCGCTGCTCGTCCTCGCGCGGCTCGGCGGGAGCCGTGTCCTGCGCGGGGGTCTCGGCCTGGGTGGCGTCCGCCGCGGGGGTCTCGGCCGACACGGCGGGCGAGCCGGCCGGGCGGCTGGCGGAGCGGCGGGTGCGCGCAGGCGCCTCGCCGGTCACCGGGCCGCCGTTGGCGCCGCCGCTGACGGGGGCCTCGAGGGGCGCGGCCGACGCGGCGGCACCGCGCGCGGCCTCGGCGCCACCGGTGGTACCGCTCTCCGTGCGCGGCGCGGGCGCGCCGCCCTCGGAGCCGGCACCCACCTGGCGGGCGGAGATGGCGGCGACCAGGTCGCTCTTGCGCATCCGGCCGGTGCCGGGGATGCCCAGCTCGCCGGCGAGGCGCTGGAGTTCGGGCAGGAGCATGCCCGACAAGCCGTTGCCGCGGCGGCGGGGACGCCCGGCCGACCCAGAAGCGGCAGTGCCCTCGGCAGAGGCGGCGGCGTCGGGCGCGCCGGTCGTGCCGAGGTCGGTGGTTTCGCTCACGTACAGGTCCTTCCCTGCGGTGACCTGCGCGTCTCAGCGCAGGGGGTGCCCGGTCCCCGGCGGACCGGCCCGGTGGGCGGGTGCGCGTCAGGAGACAGGTCGAAAAGGTGCGGGGCGGATCAGCGGCGAAGAGGATCGGACAGCTGCTTCGGCCCCGCGCGAGGCTCACCCACGTGGGCGGCTACGCCGTGAGCCTAGTCGCGGCCCACGGGCAGGACAACACCCGGTGATCGCGGCGTGTTCCCCGTTACCGAGAAGAGACCTGCCGCACGGGGCGGTCGAGCCGCGCGCCGGTCGGGTCGACGGCCAGCGGCAGCACCGACCAGCCCCCGCCGGCGAGGGCGGTGATCTCCTCGACCTCCTCCGCGCCGGGCTCGCCGTCGGCGCTGCGCACGGTGCGCCGGGCGAGCACCAGGACCGACGGCCCCGCGCCCGAGACGACGGCCGCGTGCCCGGCGGCGCGCAGGCGCCCGACCAGGTCGATCGACGCCGGCATGGCCGCGCGGCGCTGCTGCTGGTGCAGCCGGTCCTCGGTGGCCTCCAGCAGCAGCCCGCCGGAGGTCAGGGCGTGCACCAGCAGCGCCGATCGCCCCGCGTTGAACGCCGCATCGGCGTGCGGGACCACCTCGGGCAGCAGCCCGCGGGCCACCTCCGTCGACAGGGTGGCGTCGGGCACGAGCACCACCGGCAGCACGTCCTCGTGCACCGGCAGGCTGTCGGCGCCCACGCCCCCCTCCCCCGTCCAGGACAGGGTCAGCCCGCCGAGCAGGCACGCCGCGACGTTGTCGGGGTGCCCCTCCAGCTCCGTCGTGAGCCGGAGGACGGCGTTCCCGTCGACGCCCTCGACCTCGGGGCACAGCGCCCACGCAGCCAGGGCACCGGCGACGACGGCGGCGGCCGAGGAACCCATCCCCCGCCCCTGCGGGATGGCGTTCTCCGCGACCACCCGCAGCCCGGGCGGCGTCCAGCCGAGCTCGGCGCAGGCGGCCCGGAAGGCGCGCACCACCAGGTGGGACCCGTCGGTGGGCAGCTCGCCGGCGCCCACGCCCCGCACCTCGACGGCGAGGCCGGCCGGCTCCACCGAGAAGTCGAGGACGTCGTGCCGGGCGAGCGCCAGGCCGGCGCAGTCGAACGCGGGCCCGAGGTTGGCGCTGGTGGCGGGCACGCGCACCCGCACCCGGTCCGGATCGAGCACGCTCACAGACCCAGCTGGGCGGCGGCGACCGCGGCGTCGACCGGGACCGTCACGGGCGCCGGCGCCCCCGAGATCGCCCACTCCGGGTCCTTGAGGCCGTTGCCGGTGACGGTGCAGACCACGCGCTGGCCGGGCTCGAGCTCGCCGGCCTCGGCGACCTGCAGCAGCCCGGCGACCGAGGCGGCCGAGGCCGGCTCGACGAAGACGGCCTCGCTGCGGGCCAGCAGCCGGTAGGCGGCGAGGATCGCCCGGTCGGTGACGGCGTCGATGCGCCCACCGGACTCGTCGCGGGCGGCCAGCGCCTTGGTCCAGGAGGCAGGGTTGCCGATGCGGATGGCGGTGGCGATCGTGCTCGGGTTCTCCACCACCTGCCCGTTCACGATCGGGGCGGCGCCGGCGGCCTGGAAGCCGAACATGCGCGGGGTCCGCGAGGCGGTGCCGTCCGCGGCGTACTCCCGGTAGCCCTGCCAGTAGGCGGTGATGTTGCCCGCGTTGCCCACCGGCAGGCAGTGGACGTCGGGTGCGTCGCCGAGCACGTCGACGATCTCGAAGGAGGCGGTCTTCTGCCCCTCGATGCGGAACTGGTTGACGCTGTTCACCAGGCTGACCGGGTAGTCGATCGCCAGCTTGCTGGCCAGGGCGAGGCAGTCGTCGAAGTTGCCGTCGACCTGCAGCAGCTTGGCGCCGTGCACCAGCGCCTGGGCCAGCTTGCCCATCGCGATCTTGCCCTGCGGCACGAGGACGGCGCAGGTCATGCCGGCGCGGGCGGCGTACGCGGCGGCGCTGGCGCTGGTGTTGCCGGTGGAGGCGCAGATGACCGCCTGCGCCCCCTCCTCGAGCGCCTTGGTGATCGCCATCGTCATGCCCCGGTCCTTGAAGGAGCCGGTCGGGTTGGCGCCCTCGACCTTGAGGTAGACGTCGCAGCCGGTGCGCCGGGAGAGCTCGCGGGCGGGCACCAGCGGGGTGGCGCCCTCCTGCAGGGTGACCACCGGGGTGGTGTCCGAGACCGGCAGGCGCGACCGGTAGGCCTCGATGAGGCCCGGCCAGCCCGGGGACACGACCGACGAGACCGTCATTGCAGACCCTCCACGCGCAGCACGCTGGTGACGCCCCGGACCGCGGGCATCTCCCGCAGTGCCGCAATGGTGGCCGACAGCGCCGCGTCCGGGGCGCTGTGGGTCACGATGACCAGCGTGGCGGCGTCGCCGCGGCCGGTCTGGCGCACGGTGGAGATGCTCACGCCGTGCTGGGCGAACTCCTGGGCGACGGCGGCGAGCACGCCCGGCTTGTCGGCGACGTCGAGGCTCACGTGGTACCGCGTCGGGGTCTCGGCCATGGGCCGCACCGCCAGGTCGGCGTAGCCGGAGGGCCCCTGACCGGCGGCCCCGGCCAGCCGGTTGCGCCCGACCGCCACCAGGTCGCCGAGGACGGCGCTCGCGGTGGGCTCGCCCCCGGCGCCCTGCCCGTAGAACATCAGCTGCCCGGCGGCCTCCGCCTCGACGAAGACGGCGTTGAACGCGCCGCCGACCGACGCCAGCGGGTGGCTCGTCGGGATCATCGCCGGGTGCACCCGCACGGAGACCGAGTCGCCGTCCCCGTTCCCGTCCACCCGCTCGCAGATGGCCAGCAGTTTGACCGTGCAGCCGATCTCCGCGGCCCGGGCCACGTCGGTGGCGGTCACCGTCGAGATGCCCTCGCGGTGCACGTCGGCGGCCGAGACCGGGGTGTGGAACGCCAGTGAGGCGAGGATGGCGGCCTTGGCCGCGGCGTCGAAGCCGTCGACGTCGGCGGTGGGGTCGGCCTCGGCGTAGCCGAGCTCGGTTGCCTCCGCCAGGGCCTCGCCGAAGCCGGCGCCGGTCTCGGCCATCCGCGACAGGATGTAGTTCGTCGTGCCGTTGACGATGCCCACGATGCGGGACAGCTGGTCGCCGACCAGCGACTCGCGCAGCGGGCGCAGGATCGGGATCGCCCCGGCGACGGCCGCCTCGTAGTAGAGGTCGACGCCGGCCTTGGCCGCGGCCGCGTGCAGGGCGACACCGTCCTCGGCCAGCAGCGCCTTGTTGGCGCTGACCACCGACTTGCCCGCCTCGAAGGCGGCGAGCATCAGCGAGCGGGCCGGCTCGATGCCGCCGATCACCTCGACGACGAGGTCGACGTCGTCCCTGGTGACCAGCCCGTGGGCGTCGGTGGTCAGCAGCTCCGCGGGCACGTCCGGGTGGTGGTCCGGGCGGCGCACGGCGACGCCGGCCACCTCCACGGCGCGGCCGACGCGGGCGCCGAGGTCGTCGGCCTGCTCCTGCAGCGCGCGCAGCACCGAGCTGCCGACCGTGCCGCAGCCGAGCAGCGCCACCTTGAGGGGTCGGTTCACGAGGTCGCTCCCGCGGGGTGCTCGGGCGCCGGCTGGTCGATCGCCGGCGAGGGGGCGGGGCGGTCGGCGAGGACCGCGTCGAGGGCGAAGACGTCCGCCAGCGTCTGGCGGCGCACGATCTCCCGGGCGACGCCGTCGCGGACGGCGACCACCGGGGGCTTGAGCAGGTAGTTGTAGTTGCTCGCCATCGACCAGCAGTAGGCCCCGGTGGCGGCGACGGCGAGCAGGTCGCCGGGCTGGACGTCGGCGGGCAGCCAGAGGTCGCGGACCAGGATGTCGCCGCTCTCGCAGTGCTTCCCGACGACCCGGCACAGCGCGGGCGGGGCCTCCGAGACGCGGTTGGCCAGCACGCAGGTGTAGGCCGCGTCGTAGAGGGCGGTGCGGATGTTGTCGCTCATCCCGCCGTCGACCGACACGTAGTTGCGCACCAGCGGGGCCCCCGGGGCGCCGCTGGCCCCCAACCGGACGGGCTTGATCGTGCCGATCTCGTACAGGGTGACCGTGCCGGGCCCGGCGATGGCGCGGCCGGGCTCCACCGCGAGCCGCGGCACCGGCAGCCCCAGCTGGGCGCACTCGGCGGCCACGACGGCGCGCAGCCGCGTCGCGACGTCGGCCGGGGTCACCGGGTCGTCCTCGGAGAGGTAGGCGATGCCGAAGCCGCCGCCGAGGTTGAGCTCCGGGAGCACCTCGCCGGTGGCCTGGTGCACCTGCCCGAGCAGCCCGACGACGCGGTGCGCGGCGGCCTCGAACCCGGCGGTGTCGAAGATCTGCGAGCCGATGTGGCTGTGCAGCCCGGTCAGCCGCAGCGCGGGCTCGCGGATCACCCGCACCGCGGCGGTGAGCGCGTCACCGGTGGCCAGGGAGAAGCCGAACTTCTGGTCCTCGTGCGCGGTGGCGATGAACTCGTGCGTGTGCGCCTCGATGCCGACGGTGGCGCGGATGAGCACCGGCACCGGCGCCCCGCCGTCGGCCACCCGCTTCTCGGCCATCGGGACCAGCCGCTCGATCTCGTCGAAGGAGTCGAGGACGACGTGGCCGATGCCGGAGTCGACGGCCAGCTGCAGCTCGACCAGCGACTTGTTGTTGCCGTGCAGCGCGATCCGCTCCGCGGGGAACCCGGCCGCCAGCGCCAGCGCCAGCTCGTTGCCGCTGCAGGCGTCCAGGTGCAGGCCGTCGTCGGCGATCCAGCGGGCCACCTGGCCGCAGAGGAAGGCCTTGGACGCGTAGTGCACGTCGGCGTCGTCGAAGGCCCCCGCGTACTCCGCGGCGCGGCCGCGGAAGTCCTCCTCGTCGAGGACGAACAGCGGGGTGCCGTGCGCGCGGGCCAGGTCGGTGACCGACCGGCCGCCCAGGTGCAGCTCGCCGTCGACGCGGGTGGCCGAGCGCGGCCACACGTGCGGGTCGAGCGCGCCGAGCTCCTCCGGCGGGGCGCCGGCGGCCGTGGGCGGGGTGATGTTCCCGTGGAGCGGCCCCGCGGGGTGCGCCCTCACATCCGCTCCGGCGCGGTCACGCCGAGGACGCCCAGCCCGTTGCGCAGCACCACCGCGGTCGCGGCGCAGAGCCACAGCCGGGCGGTGGTGAGCGGCGTGGCCTGCTCGTCGCCGCGGGGCAGCACCCGGCAGGCGTCGTAGAAGCGGTGGTAGGTGCCGGCCAGCTCCTCCAGGTAGCGGGCCACCCGGTGCGGGGCGCGCAGCTCGGCCGCCGTGGTGAGCACCCGCGGGAACTCCCCGAGGGCGCGCAGCAGGTCGTTCTCCCGCTCGTGCACCAGCTCGGCGACGTCGACGTCCGCGGCCTCGCCCAGCGCGATCCCCAGGTCGGCGGCGTTGCGCAGCACCGAGGAGATGCGGGCGTGCGCGTACTGGACGTAGAAGACCGGGTTGTCGTTGGTCCTCCGGCTCCACAGCTCGACGTCGATGTCGATCTGCTGGTCGACCGACGCTCGGGCCAGCGCGTAGCGGGCCGCGTCCACGCCGATGGCGTCGACGAGGTCCTCGAGGACGACGATGGTCCCGGCGCGCTTGCTCATCCGCACCGGCTCGCCGTCGCGCAGCAGGTTGACCAGCTGCCCGAGCAGGATCTGCAGGTGCTCGGCCGGGTCGTCGCCGGTGGCCGCGACCAGTGCCTTGTACCGGCCGACGTAGCCGGAGTGGTCGGCGCCGAGCATGATCACCACGCGGTCGAAGCCGCGGGCGCGCTTGTCCAGGTAGTAGGCGCAGTCCGAGGCGAAGTACGTGGTCTCGCCGTCGGCCTTGACCAGCACGCGGTCCTTGTCGTCGCCGAAGTCGGTGGTGCGCAGCCAGACCGCGCCCTCGGACTCGTAGACGTGCCCCTGCCCGCGCAGCGTCGCCAGCGCCTTGTCGACGGCGCCGCTGTCGTAGAGGGACTTCTCGCTGAACCAGACGTCGAAGTCCACGCCGAAGCCCTGCATCGACCGGCGGATCTCGTCGAGCATCAGCGCCACACCGCGCTCGCGGAAGACCCGCTCCTGCTCGGCGTCGTCCCGGCCCAGCAGGTCGGGCTCCAGCGCGACGACCGACGCGGCGATGTCGGCGATGTACGTGCCGCCGTAGCCGCCCTCGGGCACGGGCCGGCCGTTGGCCGCGGCCTGCAGGCTGCGGGCGAACCGGTCGATCTGCGCCCCGGCGTCGTTGATGTAGTACTCGCGGGTGACGTCCGCGCCGCTGGCCTCGAGCAGCCGACCGATCGCGTCGCCGACCGCGGCCCACCGGCTGCCCCCGATGTGCACCGGACCGGTCGGGTTGGCCGAGACGAACTCCAGGTTGAGCTTCTGCCCGGCCAGGGCCGCGGTGCGCCCGTAGGCCTCCCCCGCGGTCACGGCGTCGACGGCGATCTTGCCGAGGGCGCCGCGCGCGAGGGTGATGTTGAGGAAACCGGGGCCGGCGATGTCGACGGCGGCGACGCCCGGGTGCGCGCGCAGCTCCTCGGCGAGCAGCCCGGCCACCTCGCGCGGCGGCCGGCCCGCCGGCTTGGCCAGGCGCAGGGCGACGTTCGTGGCGTAGTCGCCGTGCTCGGGGTTCTTCGGCCGCTCGACGACGACCTCCGCGGGGACGTCGACGGGCAGCGCGCCGCGCCCGACGACCGCGGCGACGGCGGTGCGGACGACGTCCTGGAGCTGCTCCGGTGTCACCCGGCGAGCGTACTGATGGCGGCGACGGCGCCCCGCCGCCCCCGCCCGGCTCCCAGCTGACGCACAGGGAGCCGACCTAGACTCCCGGCCGGTGAGCGGGGCCCGTCCGGCCCCCACCGCACCGGCGCGGACGCGCCCCGTGAACGAGGAGAGGCCTTGGCCAAGGACCGCACGCCCGACAAGAGCCGCGCCACCGGGGGTGGGGCCACCCGGTCCGGCGGGCGCGCAGGGGGCCGCACCCGGCCGCCGACGCAGGTCGTGGCGCAGCAGCGGCCGTGGGGGCTGATCGCCGCCGCGATCGCCGTCGTCGTGTTCGCGGCGGCCGTCATCGGCTACGCCGTCGTGCAGGTGCGGGAGGCCGACGCGCTGCGGGTCGACTCGATCGACGAGATCGCCGGCGCGCAGGTCTACGACTACGAGGGCGGGCTGCACGACGACGGCCCCATCGAGTACACCGAGTCGCCGCCGGTCGGCGGGGAGCACGCCAACCTCTGGGCCGACTGCACGGGCACGGTCTACGACGCCGACATCCGGCACGAGAACGCGGTGCACAGCCTGGAGCACGGCGCGGTGTGGATCACCTACGACCCCGACGAGGTCTCCGACGCCGACGTCGAGACGCTGGCCGGGCTGGTCGAAGGGGTCTCCGGCCGGATGCTCTCCCCCTACGAGGGGCTGGACTCCCCGATCAGCCTCCAGTCGTGGGGGCACCAGCTGAAGGTCGACAGCGCCGACGACGAGCGGATCCAGCAGTTCGCCGACCTGATGACCTACAAGTCCGACAGCTTCCCCGAGCCGGGCGCCACCTGCGAGAGCCCCGCCTTCCTGGCCGACCCGCTGCTGGAGAGCGACGACGCCGCGGCCACGCAGTGACGACCCACGTCCCCCAGGAGGTGACCCCGTGAGCGCAGGGGACCCCGCCCGGCGCAGTCCGCTGCGCACCGCCCTCCTCGCGGTCATCGGCGTCGGCCTGCTCCTCCTCGGCGGGGGGCTCGCCGTCGCCCTGGGCGTCGGGCGGGACGCCCAGCCCGCGGCCGACTCGGTCGACGCCGGCTTCGCCCGCGACATGTCGCGCCACCACCTGCAGGGCGTCGAGATGGCCAACCTCGTCGCCGACCGCAGCGACGACCCGGAGATCGAGCTGCTGGCCTTCGACATCTCGGCCACGCAGACCAACCAGGCCGGGCGCATGCAGGGGTGGCTGTCCCTCTGGGGCGTCCCGCCCACCGGCGGGGACACCATGGGCTGGATGCCGGCGGACCACGGGCACGACGGGCACGACATGGCGGGCGGCGCGCTGATGCCCGGCATGGCCACCCAGGAGGAGCTCGCCGAGCTGCGCAGCCTGTCCGGTACCGAGTTCGACGTGGAGTTCCTGCGGCTGATGATCCGCCACCACCAGGGCGGTTTCGACATGGCCGCCTACGCGGCCGAGAACGCCGAGGTGCAGGCCGTGCGGGACCTCGCGCGGTCGATGGTGCGATCGCAGGGCGCCGAGGTCGAGACCATGACGAGCATGCTCGCGGCCCGGGGTGGGACGCCTCTCCCCGAGCCGTGACCGGCGCCGCAGGAGGCGGCGCACGGGCACCGGTGGCGTCCTGGTAACTTCTCCCCTGCCCCACCACCGAGCCCCCGTAGCTCAGGGGATAGAGCACCGCCCTCCGGAGGCGGGTGCGCAGGTTCGAATCCTGCCGGGGGCACCACGCGAACCGGACCGGGACGACCCGGCGACCGTTCGGCGGGAGCGAGCGAAGCAGGCCCCGCCGGCACCCCGACCAGGGGGCCGGCGGGGCCTGTTCTCGTCGTGGGCGGGCCGCCGGGCGGCTCGGGGTGTTCGCAGGCGGCGGCGGGTGTTTGATGAGGCCCGGGCAGCGGCACCGCCCGGTGGCCGAGGTGCCCGCAGGCCGGTCGCAACCACGACGCAGGAGGTCCGATGAGCTCGACAGCGGGCGCCGCCGCCCAGCAGGAGCGCCGGCGCGGCGCCTTCAGCTCCCGGCGGGTCTTCATCCTGGCGGCGATCGGCTCCGCCGTCGGGCTGGGCAACATCTGGCGGTTTCCCTACGTCGCCTACGAGAACGGTGGCGGCGCCTTCGTGGTGCCCTACCTGGTGGCGCTGCTCACCTCCGGCATCCCCTTCCTCCTGCTCGACTACGCGATCGGCCACCGCCACCGCGGCTCCGCGCCGCTCTCCTTCGCCCGCCTGCGCCGCGGCGCCGAGGGGCTCGGCTGGTGGCAGGTGGCGATCTGCTTCCTGATCGCCGTCTACTACGCCGCGGTGCTGGCCTGGGCGCTGAGCTACACGTTCTTCTCGCTCGACCAGGCCTGGGGCGCCGATCCGAACGCGTTCTTCTTCGGGGAGTACCTGCAGGCCGGTGACGTCGCGGTGACCGCCGACGTCGTGCCAGGGGTGCTGGTGCCCCTGGCAGTCGTCTGGCTGGCCGTGCTGGTGGTGATGGCGCTCGGCGTCCAGCGCGGGATCGGCGTGGTCTCGCTGGTCTTCATCCCGGTGCTGGTGCTCGCCTTCGCCGTCCTGGTGGTGCAGGCCCTGCTGCTTCCGGGTTCGGGCGCCGGCCTCGACGCCCTGTTCACCCCCGACTGGGCGGCGCTGGCCGAGCCCGGGGTCTGGGCCGCGGCGTTCGGCCAGATCTTCTTCTCGCTGTCCATCGGCTTCGGCATCATGATCACCTACGCCTCGTACGTCGGCCGCCGCGAGGACATGACCGGCTCCGGCCTCGTCGTCGGGTTCTCCAACTCCAGCTTCGAGCTGCTGGCCGGCATCGGCGTGTTCGCCGCCCTCGGCTTCATGGCCCAGGCCGGCGGGGTCGCGGTGGGCGATGTCGTCGACGACGGGATCGGCCTGGCCTTCGTCGCCTTCCCGACGATCATCAGCGAGGCCCCCGGAGGCGCGCTCATCGGCATCCTGTTCTTCGGCTCCCTGGTCATCGCCGGCATCACCTCGCTGATCAGCGTGATCGAGGTGGTGATCTCCGCCGTCCGCGACAAGCTCGACACCAGCCGGCTGACCGCAACCCTCGCGGTCGTGGTCCCCACCGCGGTGCTGAGCCTGGTGCTCTTCAGCACGACGAGCGGGATCTACGTGCTCGACGTCGTCGACCACTTCGTGAACCAGTACGGCATCCTCGTCGTGGCGCTGCTGAGCATGCTGGTCGTCGCCTGGGGGCTCCGGGCGCTGCCCCGGCTCGCCGACCACCTCAACGTCCACGGCCGCCCCCGGCTCGGCGGCGGCTGGCGGGTGCTGACCAGCGTCGTGGCCCCGGTCGGGCTGGCCATCGTGCTCTTCCTCGCGGTGCGCGACGACCTCGAGACGCCCTACGGGGACTACCCCACGTGGCTCCTGCTGGGCTTCGGCTGGCTGCTCGTCCTGGCCCTGCCGCTGCTCGGCTTCCTGCTCGCCCGGCTGCCGTGGCGCGCCGGGACGCACCTGGACGGCCCGCCACCGGGCTCCGACCCCGGGGCGCCGCTGGACGGGGCAGCCGTGGCGGGGACCACGGCCCGCGACCGCTCGGTCAGCGGCTACGACGAGGGAGGCCGGCGATGAGCGCCAGCGCGATCGTGATGATGGTCGTGGCGATGCTGATCATCTGGGGCGGGCTGGCCCTGGCGGTCACCAGCCTGGTGCGCCACGGCGCCGTGGAGCAGCGCGCGGAGAACGTCCGCCGGGACCTCTGACCCGGCCCGTGCGGCGGCAGCCGGCCAAGGTGGGCACCCACCGGGCCGGCTGCCGCCGAGGGGGCCGTCAGCTGGTGAGCATCCCGCCCTCGACCGGGATCGTCGTGCCCGTGACGTACCCGCCGGCGTCGCTGACCAGGAAGACCAGCGCGGCGGCGAGCTCCTCGGGCTCGCCCTTGCGCCCGACCAGCACCCGGGACAGCTGCGACTCGAGGTAGCCCTCGGGGTACTGGTCGGTCATCTCCGAGGTGAAGAAGCCCGGCGCCAGGGCGTTCACGCGGATGCCCTTGCGGCCGGTCCACTGCTGGGCGAGGTCGCGGGTCAGCCCGATCAGCCCCGCCTTGGTCGCGGCGTAGGCCGCCTGCGGCAGGCCGGCCGTGGTCAGCCCGAGCACGCTGGAGATGTTGACGATGGAGCTGCCGGGCTGCATGACCCGGCCGCAGGCCTGCGCCATCCAGTAGCAGCCGTTGAGGTTGACGTCGACGACCTGCCGGAACTGCTCGGGCGTCTCCCGGGTGGCCGGCACCGCGGTGCCCACCCCGGCGTTGTTCACCAGGACGTCGACCTTGCCGAACTCGGCCATGGCGGCGTCGACGAGCGCCTGGCAGTCCTCCGGCCGGGAGACGTCGGTGGCCACGCTGATCGCCCGGCGACCCGCCGCCTCCACCGCCCGCTGCGTCTCGGCGAGGCGGTCGGCCCGGCGGGCACCCAGCACGACGTCGCAACCGGCCTCGGCCAGCGTGCGCGCGAACACCGCCCCCAGCCCGGACGAGGCCCCGGTGACGATGGCGACGCGGTCGTCGAGGCGGAAGAAGTCGAGGATCGAGCGGTCGGGCATGAGCGGGGGTCTCCTTACGGTCGGCGGGCTGCCCGGCCACCGTATCGGCCCTGTGCGGTAGATCACCGGCCGAGCCGGGTAGGCACCCCGCCGTCCGAGCCAGCGACGACCGGGAGGGGCGACCCATGACCGACCTCGCGCAGCCCCCGCGCGACGCCGTGCGGCAGGTGGGCCGGTGAGCGCCCCGCTGTGGCGCCAGGCCTTCGACGCGGCGGAGCGGGCCGTGGCGCCGCGGGCGGAGAGCCTGGTCCGCACCGAGCACTTCGCGCTCGGCACCGCCCTGGTGCGGCGGGCGCAGACCCTGGCGAGCAGGTCGGCCCAGCAGCTCAGCGCCCGCGCCTGGCACCTGCTCAACCTGCCCGCGGGCAGCGACATCAGCCGGCTGCGCGCCCAGGTGGGCTCCCTCGACCGCGAGGTGCGGCGGCTGACCATCCAGCTGGAGCAGGAACGGCGCCGCAACGCCCCGGCGCGATCCCGCGCCCAGCGACCGACGACGACCCCGACCACGGAGGACAGCGATGCCGACGGTGCCCAGCCCGCAGACGGTGCTCGACCGCGTCCGGCGCGACGTCGAGCGCAACACCCTCCGCGCCCGTAACGGCATCAAGCTCGTCGCCGGCGTCGACCGGCCGGGGGTCGGCCAGACCCCCAAGGACGTCGTCTGGCAGCGGGGCCGCACCCAGCTCTGGCACTACCGCAACGACCCGGACACCCACGGCGGCGTCCGGTACGGGCCCCCGCTGCTGATCGTGTTCAGCCTGGTGAGCCGCAGCTACATCCTGGACCTGACGCCCGGCAACAGCTTCGTGGAGCAGCTGCTGGAGGCCGGGTTCGACGTCTACATGCTCGACTGGGGCGAGCCGGACGAGCGGGACGCCGGCAACGGGCTGGAGGACTACGTCGACGACTACATCCCCGCCGGCATCGACCGGGTCCTCGAGCTGTCGGGGGCCGACGAGGTCAACCTCTTCGGCTACTGCTTCGGCGGGGACCTCGCCCTGCTCTACGCGGCGCACCACCCCGACGCGCCGCTGCGCAGCCTCACCGTGCTGGCGACCCCGGTGGACTTCCGGCACATGGGCCCGCTCGCCGACATCTTCGCCGTCGGCGGCATGGACGTCGGGTCGGTCCTCGACGCGGACGGCAACGTCCCGCCGTCGGTCGTCGTCCAGGGCTTCCGGGCGCTGACCCCGACCGCGGAGGTGACCCGCTACGTGACCCTCTGGGAACGGCTCTGGAACGACGAGTACGTGGCGTCCTACCAGGCCATGACCGGCTGGTCGGACGACCACGTGCCCTTCCCCGGCGCCGCGGCCCGGCAGACGGCGGAGATGCTGGTCCGGGCCAACGGCATGGTGAACGACCGGCTCAGCGTGGGCGGTGACCCGGTGCACCTCGCCGACATCCAGGTGCCGTTCCTCACCGTGCGGGCCAACCGAGACCACATCGTGCCGCCGGCGGCGACGGCTCCGCTGATCGACCTGGTCGGCTCCCCCGACAAGCACGAGCTCCGCCTCGACGCCGGCCACATGGGGCTGGTCGTCGGGCGGACCGCGGCGAGGACGACGGTGCCCACGATCATCGACTTCGTCCGCCGGCGCAGCGACCTGCTCGAATCCGGCGAGAAGCTCCAGGAGGCCTGACGTGACCGTGGTGGAACTGGGCCCCGAGCGCTGCGACGCGCTGCTGCGCTTCTTCGGCGACCTTCCCGAGGGGGACCTGACCTTCATCAAGGAGGAGGTCACCGACCCGGAGACGGTCCGCTCGTGGGCCACCGGGGAGTCCGCCGGGGGGCGCTGGGTGGCCGTCGAGGGCGACGAGGTCACCGGTTACGTCGCCGTCCGGCCGCTGCCGGGGTGGTCGGACCACGTCGGGGAGATCCGCCTGGTGGTCGCGCCGTCCAGCCGCGGCAGCGGCCTCGGCCGGGAACTCGCGCGGCAGGCCCTGGTGGGCGCGGTCGCCTCGGGGCTGTCCAAGCTCGTCGTCGAGGTCGTCGCCGAGCAGGGGCCGGCGCTCGCCCTCTTCGGCGACCTCGGCTTCACCGGTGAGGCGCTGCTGAAGGACCACATCCGCGACCGCAGCGGCGAGCTCCGCGACCTCATGGTGCTGGCCCACCACGTCTCCGACACGTGGGCGGGCATGGACAGCGTCGGCATCGCCGACGAGCTGGGGGCGCCGGCCGGCTGACCGCGCTCAGCGCTCGGCGACCCGCCCGCCGTCGACCTCCAGGAGACGGTCGGTGGCGACGGCGGCGAGCATCCGCCGATCGTGGGTGACCAGCAGCAGCGTGCCCGGGTAACCCGCCAGCGCCTGCTCCAGCTGCTCGATCGCCGGCAGGTCCAGGTGGTTGGTGGGCTCGTCGAGCACCAGCACGTTCACCCCGCGCGCCTGCAGCAGCGCCAGCGCCGCCCGGGTCCGCTCCCCCGGCGAGAGCGTGACCGCGGGGCGCAGCACGTGGTCGGCGGTGAGGCCGAACTTGGCCAGCAGCGTGCGCACCTCGGCCGTCGGCCAGTCGGGCACCTCCGCCCCGAAGGCGTCGAGGAGCTGCTCGGTGCCGAGGAAGCGACCGCGGGCCTGGTCCACCTCCCCGACCTGCACCGCCGGGCCGAGCGTGGCCGCACCCTCGTCCAGCGGCACCCGGCCGAGCAGGGCCGCCAGCAGGGTCGACTTGCCCGAGCCGTTGGCCCCGGTGATGGCGATCCGGTCCCCCCAGTCGACCTGCAGGTCCACCGGGCCCATGGTGAACCCGCCCCGGCGGACGACCGCGCCGCGCAGCGTCGCCACGACCGCGCCGGCGCGCGGTGCGGTGGCGATCTCCATGCGGAGCTCCCACTCCTTGCGGGGCTCCTCCACGACGTCGAGCCGCTCGATCATCCGCTGCGTCTGCCGGGCCTTGGCCGCCTGCTTCTCCGACGACGCGCGCTGGGCCGCCTTGATGTGCTTGTCGCCGTCCTTGGACTTCTTGATCGAGTCGCGGACGCCCTTCGCCATCCAGTTCCGCTGCATCCGCGCCCGCGCCTCGAGCCCCGCCTTCGTTTCGGCGAACTCGTCGTACTCCTCGCGCGCGTGCCGGCGGGCCACCTCGCGCTCCACCAGGTAGGCCTCGTAGCCGCCGTCGTGCACCCGCACCAGCTGCTGGGCGAGGTCGAGCTCGACGATGCGGTTCGCCGTGCGGGCGAGGAACTCGCGGTCGTGGCTGACCACGACGACGCCGGCACGGGAGCCGGCGACGAAGCGCTCCAGCTGCTCCAGCCCGGCGAGGTCGAGGTCGTTGGTCGGCTCGTCGAGCAGCAGGACGTCGTAGCGGGACAGCAGCAGGGAGGCCAGCCCGACCCGCGCCGCCTGTCCCCCGGAGAGGCCGGTCATCGGCGCGTCGAGCCCGACCCCGGGGGCGACGTCGGCCACCACCTCGGACGCGCGCTCCTCGAGGTCCGCCCCGCCGAGCGCCAGCCAGCGCTCCAGTGCGTCGCCGTAGGCGTCGTCGGCACCCGGCGCCCCTGCCGCGAGCGCCTCGGTGGCGGCGTCCAGCAGCTCCTGCGCGGCGGCGACGCCCGTGCGCCGGGCCAGCGCGGCCAGGACCGTCTCGCCCGCGCGCCGCTCGTGCTCCTGCGGCAGGTAGCCGAGGGTCGCGGTGGGCGGGCTGAGCGCGATGCTGCCGGCCTCCACGGGGATCTCCCCGGCCAGCGTCCGCAGCAGGGTCGACTTGCCCGCGCCGTTCACCCCCACCAGGCCGACGACGTCACCCGGGGCGACGACGAGGTCGAGGTCGGAGAAGAGCACGCGGGCGCCGTGACCGGCCGCCAGTCCGCGGGCGACGAGGGTGGCGCTCACCCCTCCAGCCTGCCAAGCCGCCCGGCGGGGCTCAGTCCCGGCCCGCCGGCGGGTCCTCCTCGACGTCGAAGACGTCCTCGTCGTAGCCGCTGCCGGCGTCCTCCGCGGCAGCCCGGCCGCGCCGCACGAGCCACGGCTGCAGGTGGTCGTAGCCGCGGACGGACACCCGCCGCAGCGGCCGGACCCGGTAGCCCTCCAGCGGGCGCAACCGGTCGGCGAGCTCGCGGTCGACCAGCAG
The DNA here is from genome assembly GCF_021698975.1 of Blastococcus sp. KM273128. Lineage (GTDB taxonomy): Bacteria > Actinomycetota > Actinomycetes > Mycobacteriales > Geodermatophilaceae > Blastococcus. Next base: position 51,410 of record NZ_SSXA01000006.1, read on the forward strand.
CGCGCCCGGGCGGGCCAGCGAGGTGAGCCGGCTGGCCAGGTTCACCACCGGCGAGTAGACGTCGCCGAGGCGGGTCAGGACCGCGCCGTAGGCCGCGCCGACCCGCAGCGGGGGCCGGTCCTCGGCCGCCCAGGCGTCCGGCAGCTCGAGGCCGATGTCCGCCGCGTCGGTGGCCGACCACGCGGTGAACAGGACGCCGTCCCCCACCGTCTTCACCACCCGGCCGTGGTGCCGGGCGATCACCTCCGCGGCGGTGCTCTCGAAGTCCTCGACCATCGCGCCGAGCTCGCGGCCGCCCATGCCCCGGCTGCGGAAGGTGTAGCCGACCAGGTCGGCGAAGCCGACGGCGAGCTCCCGCCGGTCGCCGGAGCCGGTGGCCGCGAGCAACCGGTCGACGTTGGCGACGAGGTGCCGGCGCCACACGTAGTCCTGCACCTCCCGCAGCCGGGGCAGCAGCGCCTGGGCGGCGGCGACCGCTCGCTCGGTGGTCGCGGCCGGGTCCTCACCGGCCCGGGCACCCCGCAGCAGGGCGTCGGCCAGCATGTCGGTCTGCCAGTCGGCCAGCCGGGACAGCGACTGCCCCATCGCCCGCGCGATGGAGGCCTCGCTGTCGGCGTCGACGAAGCCCGAGTCGATCAGCGTCGACAGCACGCCGAGGGCGGCGATGTCGGCGTCGGTGAAGGCGGGGTCGTCGTCGGCGGCGTCGGGGAAACCCAGCGCCCGCCACAGCCGCTGGGTCCGCTCCGGCGGCATCCCGGCCATCCGCCCGACATCCAGGCGGGTGTACCGGCGGGGGCCGCCGAGCAGCAGCCGCTCCAGCGCCTCGCGGGCGCCGTGGTCGGGGCCCGCCCCGGGATCGTCCATGCCCGTCGCGGACCTAGTCCGTGGTGTGGACGATCAGCACGTCGCACTGCGAGCGGCGGGAGACGTCGGCCGGGACCGACCCCAGCAGCCGGCCCTTGATCCCGCTCAACCCGCGGTTGCCGACGACGAGCAGATCGGCCTTCTCGCGGCGGACGACCTCCAGCAGCGTCTCGACCGGTGAGCCGGTGACGGCCACGGTGCGCACGTCGCCGGCGCCCGCGGCGAGCGCGCGCTCGGCGGCGGTGCGGACGGTCTCCTCGGCGGGGTGCGACCCGACGACCTGGTACGCCTCGTCACCGAGCACGTCCCGGGCGCGGGCGAGCTCGCGGTCGTCGCTCTCCGCGGGCAGGTAGGCGCAGGCGACCACGAGCGTCGCGCCGCAGGCGCCGGCCAGAGCCCCGGCCCGGGCGACGGCACGCAGCGAGGACTCCGACCCGTCGGTGCCGACGACGACCGTGGAGTAGGCGTTCACGGGCTCGCTCACGGCGCGCACTCTAGGCGACGCCGGCCGGCGGTGTGCCCGGGGTCACGGGCACCGGAGCGGTGAACGGCGGGCGACATGCGCGCGCGGGCTCCCGCATCGTCACCCCGGTGCGCTTGGATGGTCGCGACACGCGTCACCAGACGAGGAGGAGCGCCATCGCCACCCCCCACGCCCCCGCGACCGGCCCCGTGCGGGTCGAGGTCCGGGGGCTCACCAAGTCCTTCGGTTCCGTCCGGGCGGTGAGCGACCTGGGCTTCACCGTCGAGCCGGGCACGGTGACCGGGTTCCTCGGTCCCAACGGCGCCGGCAAGACGACGACGCTGCGCATGCTGCTCGGGCTGGTCCGGCCCGACGCCGGCACCGCCACCTTCGACGGCACCCCGTACACCTCCCTCCGGGAACCGGTCCGCACCGTGGGCGCGGTGCTGGAGACCGCGTTCCACCCGGCCCGCTCCGGCCGGAACCACCTGCGGGTCTACTGCCGCGCCGCCGGCCTGCCGGTGGAGCGCGCGGACGCCGTCCTGGCGCAGGTCGGCCTCGCCGACGCCGGCCGACGGCGCGCCGGCGGCTACTCGCTGGGCATGCGCCAGCGGCTCGGGCTGGCCACGGCGCTGCTGGGCGACCCGTCCGTGCTGGTGCTCGACGAGCCGGCCAACGGGCTGGACCCCGAGGGCATCCAGTGGCTGCGCGGGTTCATCCGCCACCTCGCCCACGAGCAGGGTCGCACCGTCCTCGTCTCCAGCCACCTGCTCTCCGAGGTCGAGCAGACCGTCGACCGCGTCGTCATCGTCGGCGCCGGCCGGCTGGTCCGCGAGGCGTCGATGGCACAGCTCCGCTCGGGCGCCGAGGGGGGCGGCACGGTCCTCGTGCGCAGCCCGCAGGTCGCGCGGCTGGCCGAGTCGCTGCGCGCCGACGGCATGCCCGTCACCCTCGACGGCGACGACAGCCTGACCGTCGCCGGCCGCACCACCGCCGAGGTCGGCGCCCGCGCCTTCGCCGCCGGGGTGGAGCTGCACGAGCTGCGCTCGCGCACCAGCGGCCTGGAGGAGATCTACTTCCAGCTCACCGCCGGCCAGGAGCAGTACGCCGCCGGTGCGACGTCCCCGGAGGGCTCGCGATGACCGACCTGATCCGCGCGGAGTGGACCAAGCTCTTCACGACCAGGGTCTGGCTCGGCCTGCTGCTCGGCGCCTGTGTGATGGTGATCGGCTTCGCCGTCCTGCTCACCGCGTTCGCCGGCAACCCGGAGTCCGGCATCCCGGCCGTGGGCACGCCGCTCTACGAGGAGCTGGCGATGGCCAACGCGGTCAACGTCAACGTGCTGTTCCTGATCGTGGGCATCATCGGCATGACCCAGGAGTACCGGCACCGGACGGCCACCCCGACCTTCCTGACCACCCCGCGGCGGGGCAACGTCGTGATCGCCAAGCTGCTGGCCTACGCGGTGGCGGCGGCGCTGTTCGCGCTGGTGGTGCTGGTCGTCAACTACGCGGCCGTCGCCGTCCACGCCGGCGCGCGCGGTGCCGCTCCCGCGCTCGACGCCGACAACCTGGGCACGCTCGGCAGCGCCGGGCTGGCCCTGGTCATCTACGCGATCATCGGCGTGGGGCTGGGCGCGCTGCTGCGCAACCAGGTCGGCGCCATCGTCGGCGGGCTGGTCTACCTGTTCGTCATCGAGCCGATCATCCGGTCGATCCCGGCCACCTCGGGGGCGTACAAGTGGATGCCGGGAGGTGCGCTGGAGGCCCTCACCGCGACCTTCGAGGGCCCCGACCTGCTCGAGGCCTGGCAGGGCGGCCTCCTGCTGCTCGGATACGGTCTCCTGGCGGCCCTGCTGGGCACCTTCCTGGCGGTCCGCCGCGACATCGCCTGAGGGGCCGACGCCGCCACCTCCCTGCACCGGTCGAGCGCACGCGCCGGGCAGCCCCGAACGCAGAACGGAGAACGCGTGACCACTCGCATGACCGTCCAACGGCTCGCCCGGCTGGTCGTCGACGGCGAGACCGACGCCGTCCGGTCGGCGGTCGCCGAGTCGCCGCAGCTGCTCGGGGGCGTCGTCGAGCGGGACGGGCACGGTGGCTGGACCCCCCTGCACCTGGCGGTCGCCTGCGACCGGGCGGACGTCGTCCGGGTGCTGGCCACCGCCGGGGCCGACCTCACCGCCCGCACCGACCAGCACCGCACGCCGCTGCACGTGGCGCTCGAGCACGCACCCGAGCTGGTGCCGGTGCTGGTGGAGCTGGGCGCCGTGCTCGACGCGCCCAGCGCCGCCTACCTCGACGACGTCGACCGGCTCGCCGCCGAGCTCGACGGCGGCGCGGCGCTGACCGACCCGGCCACCGGGGTCGACCTGCTGGCGTGGGCGGCCTTCGGCGGGGCCGCCGGCACCGCCCGGCTCCTGCTCGACCGGGGCGCGGACGCCGACGGCGGCGCGCTGCACGCGGCCAGCGCCGGGGGCAGCGCGGAGCTGGTCCGCCTGCTCCTCGACGCCGGTGCCGACGTCGACCGCCGCGACGCCGACACCGGCCGCACGCCGCTGCACACCGCCGTGGCGGCGGGCGCGACCGGCGACGCCCCGGAGATCGTCCGGGCGCTCCTGGACGCCGGCGCCGACGTCAACGCCACGACGCACGACGGCGCCAGCGCGCTCGACATCAGCCGCGTGGCGGCGGCCCGGCACCGGAAGGCCGACGAGGACCAGGCCAGCGGCAACGATGCGCTGGTCGAACTCCTCGTCGCCCACGGCGCCACGCACTGACCACCAGGTGGGCCGGGCACGCGGACGCCGCTCCGCACCCGGTCGGCGCCCCGGACCGGGCGTAGACTCGACACCCGGTCCAGCGACGCGCCCCTCAGCCGCAGCCCCGAGACGAAGAAGGCACTCGACCCCGTGTCAAGCGTGAGTTCATCCCGACCGTCGTCCAGCTCGTCCCCGGTCGCCGGGTTCGGCACCAACGAGTGGCTGGTCGAGGAGATGTACCAGCAGTTCCTCGCCGATCCGTCCAGCGTCGATCAGGCCTGGCACGAGTTCTTCGCCGACTACCGCCCCGGCCCGCCGGCCGGTGGCGACCGGGAGCACGCGCCCTCGGGGAACGCGGCGACGGAGCCGGCCCGGGCGGCTGCCGCACCGGCGCCGGCCTCCCCCGCTCCTGCGGCTCCCGCCCCCGCGGCGCCCGCCGCGAAGAAGCCCGACGTCCAGCGCCCGGCCGCCGGGTCCCAGCCGACGGGGAGCCAGCCCGTGCAGAAGACCGACCAGCCCGCCGCCAAGCCCGCCGCCAAGCCCGCGCCCGCGGCGCCCAAGCCGCCGGCCGGCGACGGCAAGCAGTCCCCGCTGCGCGGCGCCGCCGCCGCGGTGGTCAAGAACATGAACGCCTCGCTGACCGTGCCGACGGCGACCAGCGTGCGCGCCGTCCCGGCCAAGCTGCTGGCCGACAACCGCATCGTCATCAACAACCACCTCGCCCGGGCGCGCGGCGGCAAGATCTCGTTCACGCACCTGATCGGCTACGCGCTGGTCCGGGCGCTGGACTCGTTCCCCAACATGAACAGCGCCTTCGCCGAGGTCGACGGCAAGCCGGTGCTGGTGCAGCCCGAGCACGTCAACTTCGGGCTGGCCATCGACCTGCCGAAGCCCGACGGCTCGCGCTCGCTGGTGGTGGCCTCGATCAAGGCCGCCGAGGAGATGGACTTCGCCGGCTTCTGGGCCGGCTACGAGGACATCATCCGCCGCGCGCGGAACGGCAAGCTGACGATGGACGACTTCTCCGGCACCACGATCAGCCTGACCAACCCCGGCACGATCGGCACCAACCACTCGGTGCCGCGGCTCACCGCCGGCCAGGGCGCGATCATCGGCGTGGGCGCCATGGAGTACCCGGCCGAGTTCCAGGGGATGAGCCCCGAGGTCCTCACCGAGATGGGCGTCTCGAAGATCATCACGCTCACCTCGACCTACGACCACCGGATCATCCAGGGCGCCGAGTCCGGCGACTTCCTGCGCAAGCTGCACGCGCTGCTGCTGGGTGAGGACGGCTTCTACGACGAGGTCTTCCGCTCGCTGCGGATCCCCTACGAGCCGGTGCGCTGGATGCCGGACGTGCGGATCACGCGCGAGGGGCAGATCGACAAGGAAGCCCGGGTCATCGAGGTCATCGAGTCCTACCGGCGCAACGGCCACCTCATGGCCGACACCGACCCGCTCGAGTTCAAGGTCCGCACCCACCCCGACCTGGACATCCTCCAGCACGGGCTCACGCTGTGGGACCTCGACCGGCAGTTCCCGGTGGGCGGGTTCGCCGGCGAGCGGCTCATGGCGCTGCGGGACATCCTCGGCGTGCTGCGCAACTCCTACTGCCGCACCGTCGGCGTGGAGTACATGCACATCACCGATCCCGAGGAGCGCGAGTGGCTCCAGCAGCGGATCGAGGTCAAGCACGCCCAGCCCGACCGCGAGAAGCAGAAGCACGTGCTCGGCCGGCTCAACGCCGCCGAGGCCTTCGAGACCTTCCTGCAGACCAAGTACGTCGGCCAGAAGCGCTTCAGCCTCGAGGGCGGCGAGTCGGTCATCCCGATCCTCGACGAGGTGCTGATCGCCGGCACCGACCACGGCCTCGACGAGGTCGCGATCGCGATGGCCCACCGCGGCCGGCTCAACGTGCTCGCCAACGTGCTCGGCAAGAGCTACGCCAAGATCTTCGGCGAGTTCGAGGGCAACATCGACCCGGGCACCGTCCAGGGCTCCGGCGACGTGAAGTACCACCTCGGCGCCACCGGCAAGTTCCGCAACCCGTTCCAGCCCGACGCCGAGATCGCCGTCTCGCTGGCCAGCAACCCCAGCCACCTGGAGACGGTGAACCCCGTCCTGGAGGGCATCGTCCGCGCCAAGCAGGACATGATCGACAAGGGCGAGCAGGGCTTCACGGTGCTGCCCGTGCTGCTGCACGGCGACTCCGCGTTCGCCGGCCAGGGCGTGGTGCAGGAGACGCTGAACCTCTCCCAGCTGCGCGGCTACCGCACCGGCGGCACGGTGCACGTGGTCATCAACAACCAGGTCGGCTTCACGACCAGCCCCGGCTCGGCGCGCTCGACGCTCTACTCGACCGACGTCGCCCGGATGGTCAACGCCCCGATCTTCCACGTCAACGGCGACGACCCCGAGGCCTGCGTCCGGGTGGCGCGGCTGGCGGTCGAGTACCGGCAGCAGTTCAAGAAGGACGTCGTCATCGACCTCGTCTGCTACCGCCGCCGCGGGCACAACGAGGGCGACGACCCCTCGATGACGCAGCCGCAGATGTACGACATCATCGACCGCAAGCGCTCGGTCCGGAAGCTCTACACCGAGGCGCTCGTCGGCCGCGGCGACATCACGCTCGAGGAGGCCGAGGAGGCCCTCAAGGACTACCGCGGCCAACTGGAGCGGGCGTTCGCCGAGACCCACGACGCGCAGGACTCCTCCAAGCCGGAGCCGGTCATGGACCCGCGCACGCCGCAGGAGTCCACCGTGCAGACGGCGATCTCGCAGGAGGTCCTCAAGACCATCGGCGACGCGCACGTCTCCTTCCCGCCGGACTTCACCCCGCACCCCAAGCTGCAGAAGATGCTGGAGAAGCGGGCCGCGATGGCCAGCGAGGGCGGCATCGACTGGGCCATGGGCGAGCTCCTGGCCTTCGGCTCGCTGCTGATGGAGGGCGTGCCGGTCCGGCTGGCCGGGCAGGACTCCCGCCGCGGCACGTTCGTGCAGCGCCACTCGGTGCTCATCGACCGGGAGAACGGCGCGGAGTACACGCCGCTGGCCAACCTCACCGAGGAGCAGGCCAAGTTCTTCGTCTACGACTCGCTGCTGAGCGAGTACGCCGCGCTCGGCTTCGAGTACGGCTACTCGGTGGCCAACCCCAAGGCGCTGGTGCTCTGGGAGGCGCAGTTCGGGGACTTCGTCGACGGCGCCCAGATGGTCATCGACGAGTTCATCAGCTCCGGCGAGGCGAAGTGGGGGCAGCGCTCCGGCGTCGTCCTGCTGCTGCCGCACGGCATGGAGGGGCAGGGCCCCGACCACTCCAGCGGCCGGATCGAGCGGTTCCTGCAGCTGTCGGCGGAGAACAACATGACCGTCGCCAACTGCACCACCCCCGGCAACTACTTCCACCTGCTCCGCCGCCAGGCGCTCTCGGACGTGCACCGGCCGCTGGTCGTCTTCACGCCCAAGTCGCTGCTGCGGGCCAAGGCGGCGGTCAGCCCGGTCGAGGCGTTCACCGAGGAGAACTTCCGCCCGGTGCTGCCCGACACCGGTGTGGGCGGTGAGCCGCTGGACGGCTCCGCGGTGCGGCGGGTGCTGCTGTGCAGCGGCAAGGTCGCCTACGACCTGATGGCCCAGCGGGAGAACGAGGGCACCGCCGACACCGCGATCGTCCGCGTCGAGCAGCTCTACCCGCTGCCGGCCGAGCAGATCCGTGCGGAGCTCGAGCGTTACCCGAACGCCTCGGACGTGGTCTGGGTGCAGGAGGAGCCGGCGAACATGGGCGCCTGGCAGTTCATGGCGGTCAACCTGCCCGAGGAGCTGCCCGAGGGCCGCACCCTCCGGCGGGTCAGCCGCCGGGCGTCGGCGAGCCCCGCGGTCGGCTCGGCGAAGGTGCACGAGGTCGAGCAGCGCAAGCTGGTCGCCGAGGCCTTCGCGGACTGACCCACGCCTCGGCGCGACCACCTCCGACGCCCGGCCCCCGATCACCTCGGGAGCCGGGCGTCGTAGGTTCTCCGGCATGTACTTCACCGACCGGGGCCTCGAGGAGCTGGCCGAGCGGCGCGGCGAGGAGCAGGTCACCCTGGCCTGGCTCGCCGACCAGATGCAGGCGTTCGTCGACCAGCACCCCGACTTCGAGGTGCCCGTCGAGCGGCTGGCCACGTGGCTGGCCCGCGGCGGCACGGACGACGACGAATGACACCGCGGTCCTCCGGACCGCACCGCGGTGACATCGCGATCCTCCCGATCGCACCGCGGCCAGGTGCCCTCCCGCACATGAGCTGAGCCCGTCCGCGCAGCCGCGGCGAGGAGCCTCCGGCTCCGTCCCCGCGTCTCGCCCCGCGCGGGGCGGCTCGGGCCGGTTGCCGCGCGCCTACCTCGCGCCCCCACACCGCCCCGGCACTCTGGGTGAATGCTCGGTCACTCCCACGCGCTCTCCGGCCTCGCCGCGGGCGCGGCGACGCTGCCGTGGGCGCCCGTGCACGGCGCCGTCGCCCAGGGGGCCTGGGTGGCCGCCGTCGGCGGGTTCGCGATGCTCCCCGACCTCGACCACCGCAACTCCACCGTGTCGGACATGTGGGGGCCCGTCACCGATGTGCCGGCCGGGGCGATCGGTGCGCTGGCGGGCGGTCACCGCTGGGGCACGCACGACGCCGTCCTCGCGCCGATCGCCTTCGGGGCGCTCGCGGTGGCGGCCTCCGGCGCCTTCTGGTCCAGCCTCCTCCTGATGGCGCTGGCCATCGGGCTCGCGCTGCGCGCCCTGCACTTCGTCATCCCGGGCCGCGCCGAGACGACGATCCTGGGCAACCTGCTGCTGTCGTGGGGTGGCGCCTGGCTGCTGCTGGACCACACCGGCAGCCCGTCCTGGCTGCCCTGGGCGGTCGCGGCCGGTGTGCTCACCCACGTCGTCGGGGACGCGATCACCACCGCCGGGGTGCCCGTGCCGCTGCTCTGGCTGGTCAAGCGCAAGCGCTTGGCGCTCTCGCCCATCCGCACCGGCGCCACCGTGGAACGGGTCGCGCTGGTGCCGCTGTTCGTCGTCGCCACCGTCGTCCTCGCCTACACCAACACCGACCTGCACACCGCGCTGGACCCGCTCGTGGACCGGTTCCTCAGCGCGGGCTGAGCCGCCTCACGGCCGCGGGTTCGTGCGCGTCCACCCGCGGTCGTCGCGCCGGGCGCCCTGACCGGCCCGGCAGCGGCGGCACACCGCCTGCACCTCCTCGGCGTGCCGGCCGGACTCCGGCTGGACGTCCGGCCAGCCGACGTGCGGGAAGCGGGTGAGCCGCGAGCGGCTCAGCGACAACCCGCAGACCGTCTCGTTGCGCCCGCGTTCCCAGGCGTGCACCTCCCCGGCGGGGTACCGAGTCCCGTCGTCGGGATCGACCCACGTGCCGGTCGCGGCCACCGCTGCCATGGGCGCTCCCTACCCGGAACCAGGCGCCGGGGTAAACAGGTCGCCGCCGGCCGGGCACCGCCGGAGAATGCAGCGGGTGGAGCGACTCTCGGACAAGCTGCTGAACTGGGCGAGCATCCTCGACGACGAGACCCGCCGGCAGGCCGAGCGCACCGCCTTCCTCGACATCGTCACCCCGCACGTCGCGCTCATGCCGGATGCCCACCTAGACAAGGGCGCCACCGTCGGCTCGGTGCTGCCCACCCGGCGGGCGATCATCCCGGCCGCGGTCGGCGTCGACATCGGCTGCGGCATGATCGCCGTCCGCACCCCCTGGTCGGTGGACGAGGTGCGGGCCCGCGGCCCGCTCGCCCCGCTGCGCGGCGACATCGAGCGCGCCGTCCCGCTGTCGGCCGGCCGCTACAACAAGAAGCTCACCGAGACCGCCCGCCGCCGGGTCGCCGAGCTCGAGGCGACGGCCGACGAGCTCGGCGACGGCGTGCTGCGCTCGGTGACGACGACCGCCCCGAACTGGGCGCTGCAGCTGGGCAGCTTGGGATCGGGCAACCACTTCATCGAGGTGACCGCCGACGAGGGTGACCGGGTCTGGCTCTTCCTGCACTCCGGCAGCCGCGGGGTGGGCAACAGGATCGCCCAGAAGCACATCGCGATCGCGCAGGAGCGGGCGCGCCGGGACGGCCTGGACCTGCCCGACCGCGACCTCGCCTGGCTGGACGAGGGCACCCCGGAGTTCGACCGCTACATCGCCGAGCTGCGCTGGGCCCAGCACTTCGCGCTGCTCAACCGCGAGGAGATGGTGGACCGGGTCGCCGACTGCCTGGCCCGGCACATGCGCGCCGACGCGACGCCCCGGCTCGAGCAGGTCAACTGCCACCACAACTTCACCCAGCTCGAGCGGCACTTCGGCGAGGAGCTGTGGGTGTCGCGCAAGGGCGCCATCCAGGCGGAGCAGGGGCAGGCCGGCCTCATCCCCGGCTCGATGGGGACGGCGAGCTACGTGGTCACCGGCCGGGGCAACCCCGAGTCGCTGAACAGCTCCCCGCACGGGGCCGGGCGGGTGTTCTCGCGCACGAGGGCCCGCAAGACGTTCACGCGGGCCCAGCTCGAGGAGTCGATGCGCGGGATCGAGTGGCGGCACAGCGACGCGTTCCTCGACGAGATCCCGGCGGCGTACAAGGACGTCGACGTCGTGATGGCCGACGCCGCCGATCTGGTGGCGGTCCGGCACACGCTGCGCCAGCTGGTGAACGTCAAGGGCGACTGACGTCCGCTACCGTCTCGAACTCGTGACCGCCGTCTCACCGGGCGCCCGGCTGACCCGGGGCACGCACCTGGGCTACGCCACGGGCTCGATCGGGACGGCGGCGTTCGGCACGGTCCCCGGGCTGCTGCTCCTCTACTACCTGACCGACGTGCTCGGCGTGGCCGCGGGGATCGCCGGCCTGGTGGTGTTCGCGCCCAAGGCCTGGGACGTGCTGCTCAACCCCTGGATCGGCAACCGCTCGGACCGCACCGAGAGCCGCTGGGGGCCCCGCCGGCCGTGGATGCTGGCCGGCGGGGTCACCCTGCCCCCGCTGTTCGTCCTGGTGTTCGCGGGCCCGGGTGCCCCGCCGGGGGTGGCCGCGGCCTGGGTGGCGGTCACCTTCCTGCTCGCCGCCACCGCCTACGGCTGCTTCCAGGTCCCCTACGTCGCCCAGCCGGCGGAGATCACCGACGACCCCGACGAGCGGTCGGCGCTGATGTCGTGGCGGGTCGCCGCGCTCGCGGTCGGGATCCTGCTGGCCGGCGCGGGCGCACCCGCCGTCGTCGACGCCTTCGGGGGCGGCCGCGCCGGGCACCTGGCCATGGCAGTGTTCGTCGCCGCGCTGCTGGCCCTGGGCATGCTCGGCGCCGTCGTCGGCACCCGGCACGCCCCGACGCTGACCCGGGTGCGCAGCGAGGGGCGGCTCGGCGACACCGTGCGTCTGGCGTGGCGCTCCCGGCCGTTCCGGGTGCTGCTCACCGGCTTCGTCGTCCAGGCGCTCGGCATCGGCGTGATGCTGGCCGGGGTCCCCTACTTCTCCGAGCAGGTGCTCGGCGACCCTGCCGCGGGCACGCTGCTGTTCGCCGCGCTGGTCGGCCCCGCCCTCCTCGTCATGCCGCTGTGGCTGCGGGTGGGCCGCCGGGTGGGCAAGCGCGCCGGCCTGCTGACCTCCTCGGGGCTGTTCACCGGGGCCGCGGGCGCGCTCGCCGTCGTCCCGACCGGCGGCACGGGGATCGCGGTCGCCCTCGTGGTCCTGGTGGGCGCCGGCTACGCGGGCATGCAGATGTTCCCGCTCGCGATGCTGCCCGACGTCATCGCCGCCGACGAGGCCGCCTCCGGCGCGCGCCGGGCGGGCGTCTTCACCGGCGTCTGGACGGCGGCGGAGACGCTGGGTCTGGCCGTCGGCCCCGGGCTGCTCGGCGGGCTGCTCGCGGTCGCCGGTTACGTCTCCTCCACCGGCGGCGAGGTCGTCGCCCAGCCCTCCGGCGCCGTGCTCGCCGTCCGCATCGGTTTCACCCTGGTCCCCGCCCTCCTCGTGCTCGTCAGCCTGCCCGTGCTCGCCCGCTACCGGCTCGACGCCGTCCCCACCCAGGAGGTCCCGTGACGCCGCAGGACGTGCTCGCCGAGCTGACCGCGCTGCAGCGCGGCGACGTGCCCACCCACGGCGGGGCGACGATGGCCTACGTCTACGACTCGGGGCTCGCCGAGGTCGACCAGCTCGCCGCGGCCGCGCAGGCCGCGTTCCAGTGGACCAACGCGCTCGACCCGACCGCCTTCCCCAGCGTCGCCCGCATCGAGAACGACCTGGTCGGGGCCGCGCTCGGGCTGCTGGGGGGCGGTCCGGACGCCGTCGGGACGCTCACCAGCGGCGGCACGGAGAGCTGCCAGCTCGCCGTCCTGGCCGCGCGCGAGCACTGGCGCGCCCGCGGCGGCGGAGGGCGGCCGCGCATGCTCCTGCCCGTCACCGCCCACGCCGCCTTCCGGAAGGCCGCGCACCTGTTCGACGTCGAGGTCGTCGACATCCCGGTCGACCCGGTGACCTGCCGGGCCGACCCCTCGGCGGTGGCCCGCGAGCTGGACGAGCGCGCGGTGCTGGTGGTCGTGAGCGCACCGTCGTACCCGCACGGCGTCCTCGACCCGGTCGGGGAGGTCGCGGGGCTCGCGGCCGCCGCCGGGGTGCCCTGCCACGTGGACGCCTGCATCGGCGGGTGGGTGCTGCCGTTCCTCGGCGACGTCCCCGAGCCGTTCGACCTCTCGGTAGCTGGCGTGACGTCGCTCTCGGTGGACCTGCACAAGTACGGCTACGCCCCCAAGGGCGTCTCCCTGCTGCTGACCGCCACACCCGAGCTGCGGCACGCGCACTGGTTCAGCACCGCGGGCTGGCCCGGCTACCCGGTCGTCAACCCGACCCTGGCCGGCACCCGCCCCGCCGGAGCGATGGCCGCCGCCTGGGCGGTGCACCGCTGGCTGGGCACCGACGGGTACCGGGAGCTGGCCCGCCGCGCGCGGGCGGCGACCGTGCGGCTCGCCGCCGGGGCGGCGGCGATCGAGGGGCTCCGGGTCGTCGGCCGGCCGGTCGCCACGCTGGTCGCGCTGGCCGCGGACGGCCCCGCCGGCGTCGACGTCCTGCACCTCGCCGACGAGATGACCGCGCGCGGCTGGCTGCTCCAGCCCCAGCCGCCCTTCGCCCAGGACGGCGGCGACCTCCCCGCCACCCTGCACCTCACGGTCACGGCGGCGACCGCCGGCCGGGTGGAGGCGCTGCTGGCGGACCTCCGCGACGCCGCGCGAGCCGCGGCCGTCCTCCCGCGCCCCGTGCCGGACCCGGGGCTGGTCGCCGCGGCCGCCACGATCGACCCGGCGGCGCTGACGGTCGCCGAGGTGGAGGCGCTCCTGGAGCTGGCCGGGGTCTCCGGCGGGTCGCTGCCCGAGCGCATGGCCCCGGTGCACGCCCTGGTGGCGGCGCTCCCCCGGCCGGTCGCCGAGCGGCTGCTCGCCGGCGTGCTGGGCCGGGTCTACCGCCCGGAGCTCAGCGGGTGACGCCCTGGTCCCGGGCGCAGGCGGCCACGGCCTCGGCGACGGCGGTGGCCACCCGGCGGTCCAGCGGGCTCGGGACGATGTAGTCCGCCCGCAGGTCCTCGCCGACGACACCGGCGATCGCGGAGGCGGCCGCGAGCTTCATCTCCTCGGTGATCCGGGTGGCGCCGGCGTCGATCGCCCCGCGGAAGACGCCGGGGAACGCCAGCACGTTGTTGATCTGGTTGGGCAGGTCGCTGCGGCCGGTGGCGACGACGGCGGCGTGCCTGGCGGCCATTTCCGGGTCGACCTCGGGAATCGGGTTGGCCAGCGAGAACACGATCGCGTCGTCGGCCATCGAGGCGATCGCCGCCTCGGGCACCGAGCCACCGGAGACGCCGAGGTACACGTCGGCTCCCTCGAGCGCGGCCGCCATCGTGCCGGCGAAGCCCGACCGGTTGGTGTTCTCGACCAGCCACTGCTTGGTGCCGGTGACCTCGCGCCCCGCATGCAGGATGCCCTGCGAGTCGGCGACGGCGATCTCGCCCACCCCCGCCTCGAGCAGGATCTTGGTGCAGGCGACGCCGGCCGCCCCGGCGCCGGAGACGACGACCCGCAGGTCGGCGAGGTCCCGGCCCACCACCCGCGCGGCGTTGCGCAGCGCGGCGAGCACCACGATCGCCGTCCCGTGCTGGTCGTCGTGCATGACCGGGATGTCCAGGCGGTCGCGCAGCCGGGCCTCGATCTCGAAGCAGCGGGGGGCGCTTATGTCCTCCAGGTTGATGCCGCCGAAGGACGGTGCGATCGCCGCGACCGTCTCGACGATCTCGTCCACGTCGGTGGTGGCGAGCACGATCGGCACCGCCGAGAGCCCGGCGAACTCGCTGAACAGGCAGGCCTTGCCCTCCATGACCGGCAGCGAGGCCACCGGCCCGATGTCGCCGAGGCCGAGCACCGCGGTGCCGTCGGAGACCACGGCGACGACGCGGGGGGCCCAGGTGAACCGGCGGGCCAGGTCGGGCTCGGCGGCGATCGCGCTGGAGACCCGGGCGACCCCCGGGGTGTAGGTGAGGGCGAGGTCGGCGATCGAGCCGATGGAGCGGGTCGAGGACACCGAGAGCTTGCCGCCCTCGTGCACCGCGAACGCCGGGTCGGAGGCGAAACGGTCGGTGCCGACGTGGTCCCCGGAGGCCGCATTTCCGCTCATGGGCACAGCAGCGTAAACCCGGCCGACCGGGGCTCTGTCGCTACGGTGCGGTCGTGCAGATCCGCGAGCTCGCCGTGCCCGACAGTTTCGTGATCGACCTGACGGCTCACGGGGACACGCGGGGCCGTTTCACCGAGTGGTACCGCGCCGACCTGCTGTCCCAGGCAGTGGGACACCCGCTCTCCCTCGCCCAGGCCAACCACAGCGTCTCGGCGGCCGGCGCGCTGCGGGGGGTGCACTTCGCCCTCGTGCCCCCCGGTCAGGCCAAGTACGTCTACTGCCCGGCCGGCCGGGTGCTCGACGTCGTCGTCGACGTCCGGGTCGGCTCGCCCACCTTCGGGGCGCACGACACCGTGCTGCTCGACAGCGGGCGGCCGCGGGCGGTCTACCTCGCCGAGGGGCTCGGGCACGCCTTCCTCTCCCTGGCCGACGGCAGCTCGGTCACCTACCTGGTGTCCTCCCCCTACGACCCCGCCCGCGAGTTCGGCGTCTCCCCGCTCGACCCCGACCTCGCCCTGCCGTGGCCGGCCGACGTCGCGCCGGAGCTGTCGGCGAAGGACCGCGCGGCGCCCACCCTCGCCGAGGCCCGGGAGCAGGGGCTGCTGCCGACGATGGCGGAGTGCACCCAGCGGTACGCGCGGCTACGCGGCGCCTGACCCGGGCGGCGGGGACAGCCGGCCCGGACGCGGCCACAGCCGCCCCACCACCCGGCCGACGACGGCGGCGGTCCCGAACGCGCGGCTGTCGTCGGCGACGAGGGGGTTGTCGCCCTCGACCCAGTGCCCGCCCTCGACGGCGCGGCGCACCCGCTTGACCACCAGCAGCTCCGGCCGGGCCGGGAAACGGGCCAGCACGACGTCGCCCGCGCGCACGGCCGCACCGGCCCGCAGCCGGCGGACGAGCAGGCGGTCCCCGTGGCGGACCGTCGGCGACATCGACGGGCCGCTCACCCGGGCCAGCACCCAGCGCGTCGCCAGCCCGGGGACGCCCTCCGGACCGCGACCGGCCGACGTGTTCGCGCTGATCACCGCGGGTAGGGTCGCAGAAGATCCATCCCCACGAACCCGGAGGCACCTCCCATGCGTCTGTTCCGCATGTTCTCCGCCGTGGAGGCCACCGCGCACTGCGACCTCCCCTGCGGCGTGTACGACCCGGCCCAGGCCCGCATCGAGGCCGAGTCGGTCAAGGCCATCCAGGAGAAGTACCAGAGCAACGAGGACCCGGTCTACCGGACCCGGGCGATCATGATCAAGGAGCAGCGGGCGGACCTGGTCAAGCACCACCTGTGGGTGCTGTGGACCGACTACTTCAAGCCCCCGCACTTCGAGAAGTACCCGCAGCTGCACGAGCTGTTCAACAAGGCCACCAAGCAGGCGGGCGCCGCCGGCGGCAAGGGCAGCATGGACCCGGCCGAGGGCCAGAAGCTGCTCGACTACATCGCCGAGATCGACAAGATCTTCTGGGAGACCAAGGCCGCGGCCTGAAAGAGGACCCCGTCCTCCTCACCCCTCGCAGGTTCGGGGTGAGCCTCGGGACGGGGCCGTTCCAGCACGTCACCGGCCGGCGACCCCGAGGGGTCGCCGGCCGGTGACGTTCCCGGGCACCGATGAGTTCCGGGCGCGGCCCCCGTCCCTCCTGGGACCGTCCGCGACCCGAGGAGCGACCATGGCCATCCGGCTCAACCCCTACCTGCACTTCGCCGGCGACGCCCGCGCCGCGATGGAGTTCTACCGCTCGGTGATGGGCGGGGAGCTGGAGGTGATGACCTTCGGTGACGCCGGCGGTGGTGGCGGCGAGTACCCCGACGACGGCGTCATGCACGCCTTCCTCCGCACCGACGCCGGCCTGGAGCTCATGGCCTCCGACGGGCACGACCCGGCGGCAGGCGGGCCGGACAAGGTCTCCTGCTCCCTGTCGGGCGACGACACCGAGACCCTCACCCGGTACTTCGAGGAGCTCTCCGCCGGCGGCACCGTCGACGTGCCGTTCGAGAAGCAGGTCTGGGGCGACACGTTCGGGCAGGTCACCGACCGGTTCGGCATCCGCTGGCTGGTGAACGCCGCCACACCCGCCACCTGAGCCCCGGGCGTCGTCGCCGGACCCGGTGGTCCGGCGACGGCGCGACCCGGCGCGAGCGCCCCCGGTAGCGTGGGGGCCACCATGCGCATCGACCCCGCCGGCTGGCCCTTCATCGCCGGCCCGCTGACCCCGGCCGCCCTGCTCGCCGCCGGCGCCCGGGTCACGGGTCGCCGCTGGCCCCGCCTCACCGCCTGGCCCCTGCTCGGTCTGGCCGCCTACATGGCGGTCTTCTTCCGCGACCCCGACCGCCGGTGCGACACCACGCCCCCCGGTCCGGACGACGTCCTCTCGCCCGCCGACGGCGTGGTCATGGTCGCCGGTGAGCCGCAGGAAGGCGTGGCCCCGGGCGACGCCCCCGAGGGCGGCTGGCAGCAGGTGAGCGTCTTCCTGTCCGTCGTCGACGTGCACGTCAACCGCTCCCCCTACCGCGGGGAGGTGGTCGAGAGCTCCTACCGCAAGGGCAGCTTCCTGGCGGCCTACCGCAAAGAGTCGGCGCACCGCAACGAGCGCAGCGAGATCCGGCTCCGCGACGGCGAGCGCACGGTGGTCTTCCGGCAGATCGTCGGCGTGCTGGCGCGCCGGATCGTGACCCGCACCGGGGTCGGCCGGACGCTGGCGACGGGGGAACGGATGGGGCTGATGAAGTTCGGCTCGCGCATGGACGTGTTCGTGCCGCGCGAGTGCACCATCACCGTGACGGAGGGACAGCGCGTGCGGGGCGGCGAGAGCGTCATCGCCCGCTGGCCCGACACCCGCTGAGGCCCGCGGTGCCGACACGGCGCACGGCCACCGTGGAGTTCGTGCGGGGCTCGGTGCGCGGCAGCCGCCGGCGGGCGCTGGCCACCCTGCCCAGCCTGTTCACCCTGGGCAACATGATGTGCGGTTTCGCCGCCATCCTGGTCTCCATCCGCGGCGACCACGGCCTGGCCGCCGTCCTCATCGGGCTCTCGGTGCTGTTCGACATCACCGACGGCGCCGTCGCGCGACTGGTGGGCGCGGTGACCCCCTTCGGCCTGCAGTTCGACTCGCTGGCCGACCTGGTCTCCTTCGGCCTGGCACCGGCGCTGCTGGCCTTCACGCTGTTCTCCGAGGGCCGCGACGAGTGGGACCCGCTGGGCTGGGTGGTGTGCTTCCTCTGGGTGGCGTGCGCGGCGATCCGGCTCGCCCGGTTCAACACCACGATCGACCCCACCGCCGACAAGCGGTACTTCACCGGCATGCCCAGCCCCGGCGCGGCCGGCGTCGTCCTCGCCTCCGTGTTCGCCTTCGGCGACGACATGCAGGGCCGCGACCGGCTCTGGGTGCTGCTCGTGGTCGCCGTCCCGGCGGTGCTGATGGTCACCAACATCCGGTTCCGCTCCTTCCGGTCGCTGGTCAGCCCGAAGAGCGGCCGCCCGTACGGGCTGGTCGCCACCGCGGTGCTGCTGGTGGTCGGCTTCGCCCTGTTCCCCGTGGTCACCGGTTGCGTGCTGGCCTACGGCTACCTGCTGGCCCCGGTCCTGGTACCGGTGCTCTCACCGCTGGGCCGGCTGGTGCCGGAGCGGCTGAAGGAGTCGCTCTCGTGACCGTGCGGCCGATCCGTCCGGACGACGTCCCCGCGGTCGTGGGGCTGGTGCGCGAACTCGCCGAGTACGAGCGCGCGCTGCACGAGGTCCGGCTCACCGAGGAGCAGCTCACCGCCTGCCTGTTCGGCGACTCGCCCGCCCTCTTCGGCCACGTGGCGGACGTCGACGGCGAGGTGGTCGGCGTGGCGCTGTGGTTCCTCAACTTCTCCACCTGGCGCGGCACCCACGGCGTGTACCTCGAGGACCTCTACGTCCAGCCGCAGCACCGGGGCTCCGGCCTCGGCAAGGAGCTGCTGCGCACCCTCGCGGCGGTGTGCGTCGAGCGCGGCTACAGCCGGCTGGAGTGGTCGGTGCTGGACTGGAACACCCCGTCGATCGAGTTCTACCGCGCCGTCGGCGCGGTCCCGATGGACGGGTGGACGGTGTTCCGCCTGACCGACGACGCGCTGTCCAGGTTCGCATCCGTGGAGGGGACGACCGGACCGCTAGCGTCTCCGTCATGACCGACCGGCGCGGGGGCACGCCTCAGCCGGTCCAGGGCGATCGCGACTCGCTGGTCGGCCCCGCGGTGGACACGGCCGAGCAGCTGCTCGACGAGCACGGGGAGTTCTTCCCGTGCTCGTCGACGCTGACGGCTGACGGGGAGATCGGCTTCGCCCACGGCGACCCGGGGCTTGGTGAGCGGCCGCCGTCGCAGGCCGTGCCGGAGCTCCTGCACGCCGGCGCCGTCGCCGAGCGCGACCCGATCCGTGCCGTCGCCTTCGTCGCCGACGTCCGGCACGAGGGCTCCGACGCCGTCCGGGTCGAGCTGGAACACCGCGACGGAGGTCCGGCCCTGGCGGTGCCGGCGCCGCACTCGCTCCGAGGGATCATCCGGAAGCGCGCGCGCTTCGCCGACCTCCACCTGGCCGAGGGCACACCTCGCACGTGGCACTGACCGAGGGATGAGCACCATGACCACCGAACGCGGACCGATCGAGTGCTGGCTGACCGACATGGACGGGGTGCTCGTCCACGAGGGGAACGCGCTGCCCGGCGCCAAGGAGTTCCTCGACCGGCTGGTCGAGCGGCGCCGGCGCTTCCTCGTGCTCACCAACAACTCCATCTTCACGCCGCGCGACCTGGCGGCCCGGCTGAGCCGCACCGGCCTGCTCGTGCCGGAGGAGGCGATCTGGACCTCGGCGCTGGCGACCGCGGACTTCCTCGCCACGCAGCTCCCCGGCGGCTCGGCCTACGTCATCGGCGAGGCGGGGCTCACCACCGCGATGCACGAGGTCGGCTACGTCATGACCGACACCGACCCGGACTACGTCGTCCTGGGCGAGACGCGCACGTACTCCTTCGAGGCGATCACCCGCGCGATCCGGCTCGTCGAGGGCGGCGCGCGCTTCATCGCGACCAACCCCGACGTCACCGGCCCCTCCCCCGAGGGCCCGCTCCCGGCAACCGGGTCGGTGGCCGCGATGATCACGGCGGCGACCGGCGCGAAGCCCTACTTCGTGGGCAAGCCCAACCCGATGATGTTCCGCAGCGCGATGAACCGGATCGAGGCGCACTCGGAGTCCACGATCATGGTCGGGGACCGGATGGACACCGACGTCGTCGCGGGCATCGAGGCGGGGCTGGAGACGGTGCTGGTGCTCTCCGGTTCCACCGCGGAGCACGAGATCAGCCGCTTCCCGTTCCGGCCGAGCCGCGTCTGCGACTCCATCGCCGACGTCATCGACCTCGTCTGAGTAGCCCGACCGCCCCTCAGCGGTCCTCGTAGGCCAGCCGCGAGTCCGGCGCCGCGAGCAGGTACAGCACCGCCCCCACCAGCGCCAGGATCGGCAGACCGATCAGCGGCTGCTGCGCGGAGAAGGCGAGGGTGAACCCGGTGAGCCCGAGGAACAGCTGGAGGGCCACCACCGGGGCGCGGGCCCAGTCCGCCACCCGCCAGAGCCCGCGCGCGGCCGCGAGGAGCAGGCCGGCGGCCAGCGCCGCCAGCACCACCTCGGCGAGGGCGCGCGGCACGCTCTCCGCGTTGCCGGTCAGCGTGAGGTAGAGCAGCACCAGGGTCAGGACGCCGAAGGCGAGCCCCTCCAGCGCCACCACGAGCGCCGCCCGGCGCAGCGACGGCGGCGCCTGCCTCCCCGGCGCGGCGGGGCGCGCCACCGGCTGCGCCACCGACGCACCGAACAGCCGGTCGGCGAGGCGACGGGGCGGCGGGGCGGGCGTGCCGCGGTCCTCGGTCACACCGGCGAGACTACGCGGCAGGCCGCTTCGCCCGGTCCGCGCCGACGACCTCCGCCGTGCACCGCGATCCCCCTGGTTAGCCTGGCGGCATGCGCGCGCTCGTGGTCGTCAACCCTGCGGCCACGACCACCACGGCCAAGATGCGCGACGTGCTGGTCGGCGCCCTGGCCAGCGAGCTGAAGGTCGACGTCGCCGAGACGACCCACCGCGGGCACGGTCACGAGCTGGGCGCCTCGGCCGCCGGGGACGGTTTCGACGTCGTCGTCGCGCTCGGGGGCGACGGCACGGTCAACGAGGTGGTCAACGGCCTGCTCGCGCGGGGCCCCGGGCCGGGGGTGCCCGCGCTGGCGGTGGTGCCCGGCGGCTCGACCAACGTGTTCTCCCGCGCGCTGGGCCGGTCCCGGGACCCGGTGGAGGCGACCGCGGAGATCCTCGCCTCGCTGCGCACCGGCCGCACCCGCTCGGTCTCTCTCGGCACGGCCAGCGCCACCGGCACCAGCACCGCCGCGGTCACCGGGGTGGCGCCGTCGGCGGCGGAGGCGGTCGCCCGCGCCGACGCCGCCGCCGACGGCCCGGGGTGGACCGACCCCCGCTGGTTCGTCTTCGCCGCCGGTTTCGGCTTCGACGCCGAGGTGATCGCGCGGGTCGAGGCCCGTCGCGCGCGGGGCCGGCGGTCCACCGGCGCCCTCTACGTCCGCGAGGGCACCAGCGCCTTCCTCTTCGGCCGCGAGCGGCGTCGGCCGGCCATGACCCTCCAGGTCCCGGGCGAGCCGCCCGTCGAGGAGCTTTTCCTCTGCCTGGTCTCCAACGTCAGCCCCTGGACCTACCTGGGGGCCCGGCCGGTCAACCCGACCCCGCAGGCCTCCTTCGACACGGGGTTGGACGTCTTCGCCCTGGGGCGCACCGGCACCGCCCGGATGCTGCGCGCGCTGCGCCAGACCATGCGCCCCGAGCCCGACCTGCGCGGTCGCGGCCTGCACCGGTGGCACGACCTGCAGGAGCTGACCGTCACGGCGGTGCGGCCGCAGGGCTGGCAGGTCGACGGCGACCACCTCGGGACCGCCACGGGGCTGCGGATCACCAACGTCCCGCACGCGCTGCGGGTCATCGCCTGAGACCACCTCCGCGCGCATTCGACAAGGGTTTTCCTCCCGCCGGGTGGCGGGCCTAGCACGGGCGTGGTGAAGTTGCTCACGCGGGGGTCAGCGCTGACCGCGTTTCCCTTGACAGGCGTCCGGCACGTGAAAACATCGCTGCCGGGACGCAACCTGCCGGTAACAAAGCAGGAAGTCGCTCACGACATGACGCCGGGTCACCGGCGTCGGCCCGGCGATCGCAGACCGAGCACAGCGACTGACGTACCGACCGCAGACGACATCGAGGAGTACAACGCCATGGACTGGCGCCACCGCGCGTTCTGCCGGGACGAGGACCCGGAGCTGTTCTTCCCGATCGGGACGACCGGCCCCGCGCTCGTCCAGATCGAGCAGGCCAAGGCCGTGTGCCAGCGCTGCCCGGTGGTCTCGTCGTGCCTGGACTGGGCCCTGCGCTCCGGCCAGGACTCCGGTGTCTGGGGTGGGCTCTCCGAGGACGAGCGGCGCGCGCTGAAGCGGCGCCAGGCTCGCACCCGGGTCCACACCGCCTGACCGCGGAGCACGACCGCGCCGCCGGGCCACCCCGGCGGCGTCCGCACCACCGCAGTCGCACCGACCGCCACGAGGCCGGTCCGGGTTCCCCGGGCCGGCCTCGGCGTCGTCCGGGGCCAGGAGGCTCAGCGCCGCGGCCAGGCGCTCTCCGGCAGCGTCAGCACCACCTCGGTGCCCGAGCGGCCCTCCAGCGGGCCCATCGCCAGGCTGCCGCCCAGCTCGCTGGTGACCAGCGTGCGCACGATCTGCAGCCCGAGGCCGTCGCTGGCCGCGGGGTCGAAGCCGGGTGGCAACCCCTGACCGTCGTCGCGGACCCGGACGCGGAGGTCTCCCCCGTCGCGCTCGGCGACCAGCTCGATCACCCCCGGCTCCCCCTCGGGGAAGGCGTGCTCCGCCGCGTTGTGCAGCAGCTCGGTGACCGCGAGCACCAGCGGCGTCGCCGCGGCCGCGGGGAGCTCCCCGAACGACCCGGTCCGCCGGGTGCGGGCCGCGGGTCCCACGCTGGTGAGGTCACCGAGCATCGGCAGAACCTGGTCGAGGACGTCGTCGACGTCGACGACGTCCTCCCGGCTGCCCGCGAGGGTCTCGTGGACCACGGCGATCGAGGCCACCCGCCGCACCGATTCCTCCAGCGCCGCCCGGGCCGCCGGCTCGGTCATCCGCCGGGCCTGCAGCCGCAGCAGCGCCGCCACCGTCTGCAGGTTGTTCTTCACCCGGTGGTGGATCTCCCGGATGGTCGCGTCCTTGGTCAGCAGGGCCCGGTCACGCCGGCGGACGTCGGTCACGTCGCGCACCAGCACCAGCGCCCCGTGCTCGGCGCCGGGGGCCTGCAGCGGGAGGGCCCGCAGCAGCAGCGTCGCGCTGGCGCCCTCGACGTCCATCGGGTCCAGGTAGCGCCCCGCCGCCGCCGCCGTGATGCCCGCCGCGGCCGCCTCCCCGGCCACGCGGTCGGTCACCGCGCGGCACGTCACCTCGGCGAGGTCGGCCCCGGCCAGGTCCCCGGCCACGCCGATCCGGCGGTAGGCCGAGAGCGCGTTCGGGCTGGCATAGGACACCCGGCCGGCCCGGTCCAGGCGCACCAGCCCGTCGCCCACCCGCGGGCTCATCTCCGCGTCCTGCATCGTGACCGGCGGGAAGGTGCCCGCGGAGACCATCAGGCAGAGGTCCGCGGCGATGTCCAGGTAGGTCAGCTCCAGCGTCGACGGCGACCTGGTCACCGCCAGGTTGGTGTCCTTGGCCAGCACGGCGATGCCCACGCCCTCGTGCCGCACCGGGATGACCTCGCGGCGGCGCGGGGTCGACCCCGACCAGTCCGGCTCCCCGTCGGTGACGGGCCGCCCCTCCCGCAGCGCCGCGGCGAACGGGCGGGCTGCCTCGGCGTCCAGCTCGACGCCGACCATGTCCTCCGGACGGCTGGTGGGCGCGGTCAGCGGGCGCACCTGCGCCACGCACCACCACGACCCGCAGGGCTGCGGCACCCAGAGCGTCAGGTCGGCGAAGGCCAGGTCGGCCAGCAGCTGCCAGTCGGCCACGAGGCGGCGGGCGTGGTCGACCTGGGCGGGGCTGGACGCCGTCCCGCGGGTGAGGCGCTCCGAGAGGCTGCTCATGGTGGCCCGAGCCTAGGACGCGCTCCGGAGCGTCCCCCGCGCGGGCGGGACCGGCCCCCGCCTAGCCTGGGCGCCGTGCTGCCGCTGCCCGCCCTGCGCATCGAGCCGGCCGTCCCCGCCGACCACGACCGCATCGCCGGCCTCACCGTGCGGGTCTACGTGGACGGCGGGCTGGCGTCGGCAGGCTACGCGGCCGAGCTGGCCGACGTGGCCGGCCGCGCGCGGGTGGCCGAGCTGCTGGTCGCCCGGGACGACGCCGGCGAGGTCGTCGGCAGCGTCGCCTTCGTGCCCGGCGGCGACTTCGGCGAGGTGCTGGAGTCCCCCGACGAGGCCGGTTCCGCATGCTCGTGGTGGACCCGGGCGCGCAGGGCCGCGGCGTGGGCGAGGCGCTGGTGCGCGCCTGCCTGGCCCGCGCCCGGCAGGCCGGCCGGCGGCGCGTCGTCATCTCCACCGGCACCCGCATGACCGCGGCCCACCGGCTCTACGAACGGCTGGGATTCACCCGGCTGCCCGAGCGCGACTGGACGCCGGTGCCCGGCGTCGACCTGCTGGTCTACGCCGTGGACGTGTGAGTCCCCGTCCAGGGCACCGCTCCGAGCGAGCGGGGGGTGGGGAGGGCGGGGTCCTCCCTCAGGTGGAGGCGACGACCGCGATGAGGTCGCCCTCCTGGAGCACCTCGCCCTCCACCACGTGCAGCTCCTGCACGGTGCCCGTCCGCTCGGTGAGCACCGGGATCTCCATCTTCATCGACTCGAGGATCACCAGCGTGTCCCCCGCCGACACCTGCGCCCCGGGCTGCACCAGCACCTTCCAGACGCTGGAGACCATCTCCGCGTGGATCTCCTCCGCCGCCACCGGTACCTCCCGCGCCCGCCGATCGTGAGCCCCCATCCAAGCACGGCCGACCGGCGTCAGGTGGCCGGCGCCGCCCGTCCCCCGGCGAGCCGCCCGAGCACCGCGCAGACCTCCGGCCCGTCGTGCGGCACGCCGGTCTCGGGCAGCCCGGACAGCGCCCGGCTGACCGCGCGGGCCGCCGTCGTCACGTCGTCCGCACCGCTGCTGACGGTGGCCAGCAGGGCGTCGTACCAGCCGTCCAGCCGGTCACCGGGTTCGTAGCCGCTCACCGCGACCAGGTCGGTGCCGTCGTCGGCCGGTGGGCGACCGGTTCCGGGGAGTCGGCCGCTGATCCGCCCGGCGGTCCCCGGCGGCAGGGTGGCGCGCAGCTGGGCGACGACGGCTGCCCGTGGTGCGGGGCGGGCCGCGGGACCCGCACCCGCTTCCCGGGGCCCGGCTGCGCTGCGCAGCGCCAGCTCGACGGCGTCCACGCCGTGGGAGCGCTCCAGCACCGCCATGTCCAGCGAGAAGCCGGCCGCGACCTCGGCCAGCGAGCCGTCGGGAGCGATCCCGACGGTGACCAGCCCGCGCCAGCCCACCTCGGCGAGGCGGTGCGCCGCGGCCGGCAACCGGCCCGGCTCGCGGGGGGTCCAGGAGACCCGCGCGATGCCCGCGGCGCGGTCACGGGCCACCGGGGTGGTGAACCGCAGCCCCTCGTCGGTCACCCAGGCCAGGAAACCCTGCTCGCTGGCCGGCTCCACACCGTCCCCGCCGAGCCGCTCGAGCACCTCCGGGCCGGGCCCCGCCCACCGCAGGCCCGCGGCGATGACCCCGCCGGCGAGCCGGACGTTCCCGGCGAGCGCGGGCGGGACGGGGAGCACCGTGTCCGCGCCGCTGCGCCGCGCCGCCTCGACGATGCGGTCGACGGCCAGGTAGGACTCGGCAGCCGGCGCCGGCCCGAGGAGGACGGCGTCGTCGGCCAGGCGCACGTGACGGGCGGAGCGCTCCGTCTCGCTGTGCACCGCGACGGCCTTGAGACCGAGCCGCTGGCACGCCCGGATCGCGGCGCACCCCGCCGGCCCCCGTCCGGCGACGAGGACGGTCTCGATCCCCAGCTGCGGCACTGATGCTCCTCTTCGAACTCGCCCGGCCCGGCGCACGGCCGGGGCGCCCCGTGAGAGGCTTGTCGGGTCAGCTTGGCGGGTCGTCCGGCGCCGCGCACCCCGCGTGCGCCGGTCACGGCTCCGCACCGGTCCTGGGCCACCCGGCCCGTCAGCAGCATGAGAGAGGAGGGCAGCGATGTCCAAGCGCGGACGCAAGCGTCGCTCCCGCAAGGGGAACAAGGCCAACCACGGCAAGCGCCCCAACGCCTGAACGACGTGCAAGCGCCCCGTCCGCCTCCGGCGGACGGGGCGCTTGCACGTCTGGCCCCGGTGACATGCTGGAACGGCCATCCTGCAGGGGCCCGCGGCGAGCCTGCGAGCCGTGGGGGGCAGGGTGGTCCTGTCAGGCGGTCGGGCGCTCCTCCGAGTGCTCGACGGTCAGCCGCTCGACGCTGACCTGCGTGCCGTCCTCCTCGAAGGAGACGCTCGTCAGCTGCATCTTGATGCGCTCCCGCAGGCCCGTCGGGGGCTTGTCGCCGCCGCAGCGCCGGCGCACCAGCGCCTTGAACTCCGCCTCGATGCCGAACTGCCGCAGGCACGACGAGCACTCGTCCAGGTGCTCGGCGATCACGGTGCGGCGCTCGTCGGAGGTCTGGTGGTCGAGGAACTCGAAGACGTGGGTGAGGACGTCGTCGCACGAGTTGATCTCGAGGGGCTCGCCGGCCCCCAGCTCGTCGCTCACGGGCGGGTCGCCTCCTCACCGGCCCCGGCGCGGACGAAGCCGCGCTCCCGGGCGTAGTCGGCCAGCAGCTTCTGCAGCCCGCGTCGACCGCGGTGCAGCCGGGACATCACCGTGCCGATGGGCGTGCCCATGATCTCGGCGATCTCCTTGTAGGCGAAGCCCTCGACGTCGGCCAGGTAGACCGCCAGCCGGAAGTCCTCCGGGAGCTGCTGCAGCGCTTCCTTGATGTCGGAGTCGGGCAGGTGGTCCAGCGCCTCGATCTCGGCCGAGCGCAGACCCGACGAGGTGTGCTCCTCGGCGGCGTACAGCTGCCAGTCCTGCACCTGGTCGGTGGGGTACTGCTGCGGCTGCCGCTGCTTCTTGCGGTAGCTGTTGATGTAAGTGTTCGTCAGGATCCGGTACAGCCACGCCTTGAGATTCGTGCCCTCGGCGAACTGGTGGAAGGCGGAGTACGCCTTGACGAAGGTCTCCTGCACCAGGTCCTCGGCGTCGGCCGGGTTGCGGGTCATCCGCAGGGCCGCCGGGTAGAGCTGGTCCAGGAAGGGCAGCGCGTCCCGCTCGAACCGCGCATCGCGCTCGGCGCGGGTCTCGGCGAGCTCCGTGCGGCTGCCGCCCTCGCGCGCCTCCGGCACCTCCACCGGGGTCGCCGCCTCGGGCAGCTGACCGGTGTTCTCGACCGCGGACTCCTCAGGCACCGACCGTCCTCTCTGGGGCCCCCGGACGCGGGGCGCCACATCGGTCGATCCTAGCCGCGCGGCGTCGGGACGGCCCGGGGGACGTCGGCGCGCGGCACGGGCGCGGGGGGTGGAGAGGGTGCTGCTCACGGCCGGTCCAACGGCACCGCCCGGCGCCGGCATTCCCGCCCGCGACACCTGGGTAGGCTGCCGCGCCGTGGCGGCAACCCCGGCGGTGCGGGTCGTGGAGCAGGCGAAGGTGGCGCACGCGCTGCACCCCTACGACCCCGAGCACCCGGCCGACCAGGGGCACGGCGAGGCGGCGGTGGCCGCGCTGGCTGCCGACGCCCGCCAGGTGTTCAAGACGCTGGTCGCGCGCGTCGACGGCGCGCTGACCGTCGCCGTCGTCCCCGTGAGCGGCACGCTGGACCTCAAGGCGCTGGCCGTGGCGGCCGGCGGGCGGAAGGCGGCGATGGCCGAGCCGGCCGACGCCGAGCGCGCCACCGGCTACGTGGTCGGTGGCATCAGCCCGCTGGGCCAGCGCAAGCTGCTGCCCACGGTGGTCGACTCCTCGGCCCTGGACTTCCCCACCGTGCTGGTCAGCGCCGGCAGGCGCGGCCTCCAGCTGGAGCTGCCGCCGGCCGAGCTGGTGCGGCTGACCCGGGCCCGCACCGCAGCGATCGCGAAAGGACCCCTCACCCCCCACCACTCGCCAACTCGCGGCGGGCCCCTGCGAGGGGCCGGTCAGGAGCCGTAGGGGTTCAAGAGCTGGTCGACGGGGGCGAAGTCGTCGGTGAGCACGCGCGCGTCGCCGACGAACCGGTCCAGCTCCTCCCCCTCGGCCACCTGCCAGACCAGGTCGCGCCCGGTCAGCTCCGCGGCGATCCCCGCCACCGGCAGCGGCCGCTGCGACGCCACCGCGATCACGTTGCCGCCGTCCTCCCCGGCGAGCACGGGCGCGCGGGCCAGCAGGACCACGTGGTCGAACACCTCCCGCATCGTCGCGAGCTCCGCCCGGACGAAGGACAGCGGCGGGTGGTCGATCAGGTTGACCGCGTAGACGCCGTCCTCGGCCAGCGACCGGTCGACCAGCTCCAGGGCCTCCCGCGTGGTGAGCTGCCAGGGCACCGAGAGCCCGCCGAAGGCGTCCCCGACGACGAGGTCGCGCTCCCCCGGCGCCTCCTCGGCCAGCCCCACCCGGCCGTCGGCCACCCGCACCCGCAGCTCCGGCGAGGTCTCCAGCCCGAGCTGCTCGCGGTCCATGGCGACCACCTCGGGGTCGACCTCCACCACGAGGCTCTCCGTCCCGGGGCGCACCTCGGCGAGGTAGCGCGGCAGCGTCAGCCCCCCGCCGCCGACGTGCAGCGCCGACACCGGCTCCCCCGCTGGAAAGGCGGCGTCGGTGACCGCGGCGATCGCCCGGACGTAGGCGAACTCCAGGTGGGTCGGGTCGGTCAGGTCGACGTAGGAGTGCCGCAGGGTGTCGAGCATCAGCACCCGGCCCGACGGACGCTCCGGATCGGCCACCACCCGCGCGCAGTGGTAGGCCGTCTCCTCCTCGCACGGCGTCGGGGCCACCGCGGCCAGGCCGCCGCCCACCACGACCAGCGCGAGCAGGCCGGCCGGGACGGTCCGCGGGCCGCCCCCGCGCCGCAGCACGACGCCGACCACCACGCCGGTGAGCACGGTGACCGCGCCGGTGGCGACGAGGATGACGCTGCTGGGCAGGATCGCCACGAGCACGAAGCCGGTGGCGAAGGTCGCGGCGATCCCGCCGAGCGTGCCGATCCCCGAGAGCCGGCCGACGACCGCGCCGGTCTCGTCCAGACTGGCCAGCTGCAGCTTCACCACCATCGGCGGCACGGCCGAGAGCAGCGCGGCGGGCACGACGACGGCGACGGCGGCCAGGAGCAGCACCCCGCCGGCGTCGGCGCCGCTGAGCAGCGAGCCGGTGAACCGGACCAGCGGCAGCACGGCGACGACCAGGGCGCCGCCGGCGACCAGCAGCGGCGCGAGCAAGCGGCGCGGGTCGGTCCGGTCGGCGGTCGCGCCGCCGAGCCAGGCGCCGGCGGCGATCGCCGCGAGAGCGAAGCCGATCACAGCAGTGCTCGTCTGCACCGTGACGCCGACGTAGGGCGCGATGAGCCGCAGGCCGACGATCTCCAGGACCAGGACGGCGCCGGAGCTGAGGAAGGTCAGCCCGGCCGCGACCCAGGCCGGCAGCGCACCGCCGGGGGGCGGGGGCTGCGGTGGGGTTGCGCACGCTGTTGACCGCCGGGCTCACCGGCCGCAGCTCCAGGCCCTCGACCAGCTCCGGCGGCGTGGGACGGGCCAGCTCCGCGACGTCGTCGCGCGCCGGATCCAGCCACTCCGCCCAGCGCTCCCGGGACAGCACCAGCGGCATGCGGTCGTGGATCTCCGTGAGGGCGCCCGTCGCCGGGGCGGTGACCACGGTGCATGTGTAGAGCCGGTCCTCGCCCCTCCCCCAGACCTCCCACAGCCCGGCCATGGCGAGCACCGAGCCGTCCTCCGGGGTGATGAAGTACGGCTGCTTGGCGGGCGAGTCCAGGCGCTTGGCCCACTCGTACCAGCCGTCGGCCGGGACCAGGCACCGCCGGGAGCGGGCCGCGCTGCGGAAGGCCGGCTTCTCGGTCAGCGACTCCACCCGGGCGTTGAGCATCCGGTTGCCGACCGACGCGTCCTTGGCCCACGACGGCACCAGCCCCCAGCGCACCGACCGCAGCTCGCGGTGACCCGCGCCGGTGGGCGCGCCCTCGGCGTCGCGCTCCCGGGCGTGCCGGACCACGTAGACGTCCTTGGTCGGCGCGACGTTGTAGTCGGCAGGCAGCGACGGCTGCCCTGGGGCGGGGACCGCCTCGAACTCGAGGACGAGGTCCTCGGGCTTGCGGCTGGCCGCGTAGCGACCGCACATGGGGTGCCTCCTCGCGGGCACGGGGCTGTTCCCCCGACTCTAGGTGCGCCCACCGACGGGCCGGGGTCGGCGCGTGCGGTCGGGCGGACCGGGTAGGCCCCCCTGTCGCAACGCCCGACGAGAGACGAGGATCACCGCGTGACCGCGACGCAGAACCCACCGACCGCCCACCCGAAGACCGCCAGCGACAGCGCAGACCGGCGCTACGCCACGGTCAACCCCTTCACCGGCGAGACCGAGAAGGAGTTCGACTTCACCCCGACCGAGGCCATCGACGGGATCGTCGAGCGGGCGCACGCCGCCTACCAGGAGTGGCGGGAGCGACCGGTCGAGGAGCGCGCCGCCGTCGTCCGGCGGGCCGCCGAGCTCATGGACGAGCGGCGCGACGACCTGGCCGCCCTCATCACCACGGAGATGGGCAAGCGCCGGGACGAGGCCGTCGGCGAGCTCAAGCTCTGCTCGATGATCCTCAAGTACTACGCCGACAACGGCCCCGGCTTGCTCGAGCCGACGCCGATCCAGCCGCTGATGGGCAAGGGCGAGGCCGTCATCGAGACCCGGCCGATCGGCGTGCTGCTGGCCATCGAGCCCTGGAACTACCCCTTCTACCAGGTGGTCCGCGTGGCCGGGCCCAACCTGGTTCTCGGCAACACCGTCATCCTCAAGCACGCCGAGATCACGCCGCAGTGCGCGGTGGCGATCGAGCAGCTGTTCGCCGACGCCGGGGCGCCCGAGGGCGTCTTCACCAACACGTTCCTGCGCATCTCCGACGTCGAGCAGGTCATCGCCGACCCCCGCATCCAGGGCGTGACCCTCACCGGCAGCGAGCGGGCGGGCAGCGCGGTCGGGGCGCTGGCGGGCAAGCACCTCAAGAAGTCGGTGCTGGAGCTGGGCGGGAGCGACCCGTTCATCGTGCTCGACGCCGAGGACATGGCCGCCACCGTCAAGGCCGCGACCATGGGCCGGATGCAGAACACCGGCCAGGCCTGCACCGCGTCCAAGCGGCTGATCGTCACCGAGGAGCTGTACGAGCCCTTCGTCGAGGGTCTCCGGCAGGCGTTCTCCACCTTCTCCCCCGGCGACCCGGCCGACCCCTCGACGTCGCTGGCGCCGCTGTCCAGCGAGCGCGCCGCGCAGGACCTGCACGCGCAGATCCAGGACGCCGTCGACAAGGGGGCGACCGTCGTGGCCGGCGGTACCCGCCCCGACCGCCCGGGGGCGTTCGTCGAGGCCACCATCCTCACCGACGTCACGCCGGAGATGCGGGCCTACAGCGAGGAGCTGTTCGGCCCGGCAGCCGTCGTCTACAAGGTGAAGGACGCCGACGAGGCCGTGGAGCTGGCCAACAACAGCGCCTTCGGGCTGGGCGCCACGGTGATGAGCGGCGACCTCGACCGCGCCCGCGCGGTCGCCGAGCGGCTCGAGGCCGGCATGGTGTGGATCAACCAGCCCACCGCCTCCTCCCCCGAGCTGCCCTTCGGTGGCATCAAGCGGTCCGGCTACGGCCGCGAGCTCTCCGAGCTGGCGATGTTCGAGTTCGCCAACCGCCGGCTGCTGCGCACGGTGCCGGTCAAGAAGGCCGACAAGCCGCAGGCCGGCTGAGGAAGGACCCCCTGCCCCCCGCCACTCGCGAGCTCGCGGCGGGACCCTGCAGGGGGCCGTCGGACGGGGCCGGGTGGTGCATTGCGGGCGACCGGGCAGGATGGTCCTCGTGACCGATGCCTGGGCGGCGCCGCACCACCCGTCCCCCGTCGACGCCGTCGTCACCCTGCCCGGCTCCAAGTCGCTCACCGCCCGGGCCCTGGTGCTGGCGGCGCTCGCGGACGGCCCGAGCCGGCTGGTCCGGCCACTGCGGGCACGCGACACCGACCTGATGGCCGCCGCGCTGCGCGCCCTCGGGGTGCAGGTGGCGGACGACGGCGACGACGTGCTGGTCACCCCGGGCCCGCTGCGCGGCCCCGCCACCATCGACGCCGGGCTGGCGGGCACGATCCTGCGGTTCCTGCCGCCGGTGGCCGCCCTGGCCGACGGCCCGGTGCGCGTCGACGGCGACCCCCGGCTGCACGAGCGGCCCAACGGCGGGCTGATCACCGCGCTGCGCGCCCTGGGCGTGCGGGTCGACGACGACGGCCACGGCCGGGCGCCGTTCACCGTGCACGGCGCCGGACGGGTGCGCGGCGGCCCCGTCGAGGTGGACGCCGGGGAGTCCTCGCAGATCGTCTCGGGGCTGCTGCTGGCCGCCGCACGCTTCGACGAGGGCCTCGACCTCGCGCTGGCCGGCGGGGTGCCCTCGATGCCGCACGTCGAGATGACCGTGACCACCCTGCGGGAGCACGGCGTCGACGTCGCCACCACCGACCGCGGCTGGCGGGTGGCCCCCGGGCCGGTCGCCGCGCTGGACCGGGTGGTCGAGCCCGACCTCTCCAACGCCGCGCCGTTCCTCGCCGCCGCGCTGGTCGCCGGCGGGCGGGTCACGGTGCGCGACTGGCCCGCCGTGACCACCCAGCCCGGCGCGCACCTGGACCGGCTGCTGCCGGCCATGGGCGCCGAGGTGACGCGCACCGCCGCGGGGCTGCAGGTCACCGGCACCGGGGCGGTCCGGCCGCTGGTCGCCGACCTCGGCGAGGTGGGCGAGCTGACGCCGGTGCTCGCCGCGCTGTGCGCGCTCGCCGACGGGCCGTCGCGCCTCACCGGGATCGCGCACCTGCGCGGGCACGAGACCGACCGGTTGCAGGCGCTCGACGAGGTGCTGACGGCGGTGGGCGCCCGGGTGCGGCAGCTGCCCGACGGGCTGGAGATCGAGCCCGGTCCCCGGCGAGCCGCGGTGCTCGACTCCTACGCCGACCACCGCATGGTGATGGCCGCCGCCGTCCTCGGCCTGGCGGTCGAGGGCATCACGGTCACCGGCGCGGGCGCGGTCACCAAGACCCTCCCCGACTTCCGGGAACGCTGGGCCGGTCTGCTGGGCGAGCCGATCGGGGCCGTCCCCTGAGCCCGCAGCGGGGCGCCCGGCGCATGGACGAGGACGACGTCCGGGTCCGGCCCAACCGGCGCGGCTCCCGCCCCCGCACCCGCACCCGCCCGACGCACGCCGACGCCGTCCCCGGGCTGGTCGTCGGCGTCGACCGCGGGCGGATGACCGTGCGCGTCGAGGGCCCCGACGGCGCGCCGGTGGACGTCACCGCGATGCGGGCCCGGGAGCTGGGCCGGCACGGCGTGGTCGTGGGCGACCGGGTGCGGGTGGTGGGCGACACCAGCGGGCGCCCGGACACGCTGGCCCGCATCGTCGTCATCGAGGAGCGGACGACGTCGCTGCGCCGCACCGCCGACGACACCGACCCGACCGAGCGCGTCGTCGTCGCCAACGCCGACGTGCTCGTCATCGTCACCTCGGTCACCGACCCCGAGCCCGCGCTGGGCTTCCTCGACCGGTGCCTGGTCGCCGCCTACGCCGGGGGGCTGGAGCCGCTGCTCTGCCTCACCAAGACCGACCTCACCTCCCCGCGCCCGCTGCTCGACCGCTACGCCGGGCTCGGGCTCGAGGCGGTGCCGATGTCGCGGGAGCTCCCGCTGGACGACCTGCTCGACCGGGTGCGCGACCGGATGAGCGTCTTCGTCGGCCAGTCCGGTGTCGGCAAGTCGACGCTGGTCAACCGGCTGGTGCCGGACGCGCTGCGTGCGACCGGCGACGTCAGCAAGATCGGCAAGGGGCGGCACACCTCCTCCTCGGCGGTGCTCTTCGACCTGCCCGGAGGCGGCACCGTCATCGACACCCCGGGCATCCGCTCCTTCGGCCTCGCCCACGTCACCGCCGACGACGTCCTGGTGGCGTTCGAGGACATCGCCGAGGCCGCCACCGAGTGCCCCCCGGGGTGCGGGCACACCGCTGAGGACCCCGACTGCGCGCTGGACGCCTGGGCCGCCGAGGGGCCGGTGCGCCGGGAGCAGCTCGACGCGGTGCGGGTGCTGCTCACCGCCGTCGGCCAGGTCGGCCCCGGCTACTGAGAGGACCCCGTCCTCCTCACCCCTCGCTCCGCTCGGCGCGAGCCTCGGGACGGGGCCGTTCCAGCACGTCACCACGCTCGGCGCGGGCCCCTGAAGGCCGGCCGTTCCAGCACGTCACCACGCTCGGCGCGAGCCTCGGGACGGGGCTGCTCCAGGAAGAGGTCGTCGGGCATCGGCTCGTCCACCGCCTCGATGCGGAGGTCGTGCCCCCGTCCCGCGATCTCTCCCCCGACCGCCTCGGTGAGCACGCAGACGCCGGTCTGCACGTCCAGCCGCACGCGGTACCGCTCGGGGTAGCCCGCGAGCAGGTACGCCGGGTCGGCGTCGTACTCGGCGACGTCGACCTCCCGGGACCGCAGGAGCGGGCAGCAACCGCAGCGCGGCTCGTACGCCGGCGTCGTCCGCACGACCGCCTCCCACGCCGGCCGGTCGCCGTGCTCGACCTCGGTCACCGCGTCCACCAGCAGCGGCGCGTCCCCCGGGGCGGCGTCCGGGCCCGGGTCGGCGAGCTCCGCCGGGTCGAGCATCGCCACCCAGTGGTAGTCGTCGTGCATCGGGTCGTCGTAGCTCAGCAACGGGTGGTCCGGCCGCACCGCGACCAGTCCGTCCGGCCGCAGCTCCGGCGGCGGCGACTGCGACGCCCAGGTCGTCGACCGGACCGATCCGCCGTCCGGTCCGAGCAGGCCCACCCGCGCGGGCTCGGTGCGCTCCGCCCTGAGCAGGTCGCCGCCGGCCGTCTCGACCCGCAGCCGGTCGGGACGGCGCAGCCACGCCCGGACCCGGCCGCCCTTCCAGGGGTCACCCGGCCAGTGCACCGTGAAGCGCAGCGTCGACCAGCGCCACGGCGAGGAGCGGGCCAGGGCGGCGAAGGCGTCGGGTGACGGTGGGGGCACGCGGGCAGTCTCCCGCGCCCCGCGGGACCGGCCGAGCGATGTGTCGACATCCCGACATCCCGACCCGTCGACGTGCCGACCCGGCCTCACACCTCGACGTAGCCGCCGCTGCGCCAGTAGACGCCGGCCTCGCGGGTGAGGAACCCCTCGTCGACCAGGTAGCGGCGCAGCGCAGCGACGTCGGGATGCCAGACGGCGAGCAGCGCGTTGACCTCGCGCTCGGGGTAGCGGACGCCGGGCTCGAAGACCCGCACCAGGTGGTCGAGCACCACCAGCCGCTTGCTGCGCTGCGAGGGGATGGACACCAGGCGCCCGTCGCGGACGAACGACGACAGCACCGCGTCGGCCGCCGGGTCGTCCGACAGCGGCTCCGGCGCGGGCGCGGCCGCCGCGGCCGCCCGCGCTGCCGCCCCGAACCGCTCCGCGTGCAGCACCAGGGCGTGGCCGTCGCGGTGCACCAGGCCCGCGCGCGCGAGCCTCCGGGCGGCGAGGGCGACCTCCTTGAGCCCCAGCCCCGCGGCGTCGGCGACCTCCTCGATCGTCCCGGCGCCCAGGGCCAGCGCCGCGACCACCTTGAGCCGCACCGGGTCCGCGAGGAGCCCCGCGATCGTCGCCGCGTCCACGGCCCGACGGTAATCGGTGCATCGACCCCGGTCGCGCGGGTAGGGAGCGGCGCATGGTGAGCCCGATCGACATCCAGAAGGCCCTGTCCGGCATCGACTACCCCGCGAGCAAGGACGACATCGTCAAGCACGCCGAGCAGCACGGGGGCGACGGCGAGGTCGTGGAGGCGCTGAAGAAGATCGAGGACCGGGAGTACGAGGGGCCCAGCGGGGTCAGTTCCGCCGTCTTCGACTGAGGCACCGCTAGGTTGGGTGCCCATGACGTCGGGTCGGGGCTACTCAGAGGACATGCGGCTGGCACACGTGCTGGCCGACCAGGCCGACTCGATCAGCATGGACCGCTTCAAGGCCCAGGACCTGACGGTCGACACCAAGCCGGACCTCACGCCGGTGACCGACGCCGACCGGGCCGTCGAGGAGCAGCTGCGGATCACCCTCGGCCGCGCCCGCACCCGGGACGCGGTCCTCGGCGAGGAGTTCGGGACGACCGGTCACGGGTCGCGCCGCTGGGTGCTCGACCCGATCGACGGGACGAAGAACTTCGTCCGCGGCGTGCCGGTCTGGGCCACGCTGATCGCCCTGTTCGACGGCGACGAGCCGGTGGTGGGCCTGGTGTCGGCGCCGGCGTTGAACAAGCGCTGGTGGGCGGCCAAGGACGTCGGTGCCTGGACCGGGCGCCGGCTGGAGTCGGCCACCCGGTGCCGCGTGTCGGAGGTGTCGCGGCTCGGTGACGCCAGCCTCAGCTACTCCAGCCTCTCGGGATGGGAGGAGCGGGGCGCGCTCGACGGCTTCCTCGACCTGACCCGCTCCGTCTGGCGCACCCGCGCCTACGGCGACTTCTGGAGCTACGTGCTGCTGGCCGAGGGGGCGGTGGACATCGCCTGCGAGCCCGAGGTGTCGCTGTGGGACCTCGCGGCGCTCGACGTCATCGTCCGGGAGGCCGGTGGCCGGTTCACCGACGTCACCGGGGCTCCCGGGCCGGCCGGGGGCAGCGCGCTGGCCACCAACGGCCGGCTGCACGACGCCGCGCTGGGGAAGCTGGGGCAGCCCGAGACGGTCAACCAGCTGACCTCGGCCCCGCCGGTCCCGCCGTCCTGATCAGGTCCGAGACGGCTCCACCACCGGTCCGGCTCCCCGCGCGGGGACGACGTCCGCACCGGCGCCGCGGGCGGCCAGGAGCGCCGCACCGACGGCGGACGCGCTGCGCAGGTGCAGCACCCGCAACGGGCGCCGCAGCTCGTCGGCGAGCAGCCGCTGCACCAGCGGGTCCCGCGCGCCGCCGCCGGTGACCACCACGGGGGCGCCGTCGTCGGGTGGCTCGAGCAGCGCGGCCGCGGCCCCGATCGCCCGGACGACCCCCTCGACCGCCGCCCGCGCCAGCTGCGCCCGGGTGGTGCCGGGGTGGAGGCCGTCCCAGCCGGCCCGGTCGTCCGGCCCGGCCACTCCCCCGCGCTCGCCGGTGAGGAAGGGCCGGAACACCACGCCCCCGGCACCGGGGACCGACGCCGCGGCCGCGAACAGCTCCGGCCAGGAGAGGCCGAGCACGTCGCAGACCCAGGCCCACGCCGAGCCGCCGTTCCGCAGCGCCGCCATCTGGTACCAGCCGCCCTCGACGTCGGCGTAGCCGTGCACCACCGGTTCATCGACCGGCCGCGGCGACCAGCCCGGCCGCAGCACCTGCGCACCGGTCCCGAGGTTCACCTGCAGCCCCACGGCCGTCCCGGCCGCCAGCAACGCCAGCGGGGTGTCGGCGCCGCCCACCACGACGGGTATCTCGCCGGCGGCGAGCTGCGTGGTCCCGGCCACCTCGGCCGAGGGGCGGACCCCCGGCAGGAGCTCGAACGGGATCCCGGCCGCGCGGGCCGCCGCACCCGACCAGGCGTCGAAGGGGACGTCCCAGAGCAGCGAGCCCGAGGCGTCGCTCCGGTCGGTGACCAGCGGCCCGCCGGGGACGAGCGAGGCACGCAGGGCGTCCTTGGGCAGCAGCACCGTGGCTGCTCGCTCGACCACCTCCGGTTCGTGGGCCGCCAGCCAGGCGACCATCGGCCCGGTCATGCCCGGCACCAGGGGGTTGGCCAGCGCCGCCCGGTCGTCCCTCCGGAGTCGGCGCCACCGGCCCAGCTCCGCACCCGCCCGGGAGTCGGGCCACAGCAGCGCCGGGCGCAGGGCGCGCCCGGCGCGGTCGACCAGCACCGCGCCGTGCATCTGGCCGGACAGGCCCAGCGCCTGCACCGGGGATCCGCGGAGCGCGGGGAGCAGCTCCGCGAGCGCGGTGTCGAACGCCCGGCGCCAGACCGCCACGTCGATCTCGGCGCGGTCCGGCGCCGGCCGGTCGTGGGCGTACGCCGCCTCGGCCTCCGCCACGACGGCGCCGTCGTCGTCGAGCGCCACCAGCTTCAGCCCGCTGGTGCCGAGGTCCGCGCCGAGGAACAGGCCGGTCACGAGACCGGCCGGTGCTCCGGGCTGTCGCCGTAGGCGTAGCTGCTGTCGACGTACCGCCCACCGGCGGCCGCCCCCGGGGGCGCGATCTCGTCCAACCGGGCCAGGTCCTCGGCGAAGAGCTCGACGGCGTTCGCCGCGACGTTCTCCTCCAGGTAGGCGCGGCGCTTGGTGCCCGGGATCGGCACGACGTCGTCCCCCTGCGCCAGCACCCAGGCGAGCGCCAGCTGCCCGGCGGTCACCCCCTTCTCCGCGGCGAGCTCGCGGACGGCGTCGACCAACCGCAGGTTGGCCGTGAATGCCTTCCCGGTGAACCGCGGGTGGCCGCGCCGCCAGTCGTCCGCGCCGAAGTCCTCGGGGCTGCGGATCGCGCCGGTGAGGAAGCCACGGCCCAGCGGGCTGAACGGCACGATGCCGATGCCGTGCTCCCGCGCGACCCCGAGCACCTCACCCTCGAGGTCGCGGGTCCACAGCGACCACTCGCTCTGCAGCGCGGCGATCGGGTGCACGGCGACCGCGCGGCGGATCGAGGCGGCGCTGGCCTCCGACAGCCCGAGGTGGCGCACCTTGCCCTCGGCCACCAGCTCGGCCATCGCCCCCACGGTGTCCTCGATCGGCACCCGCGGGTCGACCCGGTGCTGGTAGTACAGGTCGATCACCTCCACCCCCAGCCGGCGCAGGCTCGCCTCCGCGCAGGCGCGCACGTTCTCGGGGCGGCCGTCGATCCGCACCCCGCCGTCCGGGGTCCGGGACAGCGAGAACTTCGTCGCCAGCTGCACCTCGTCGCGCCGACCGGCGATCGCTTCGCCCACCAGCTCCTCGTTGTGGCCGCTGCCGTAGACGTCGGAGGTGTCCAGGAAGGTCACGCCGAGCTCCAGCGCGCGGTGGACGGTCGCGATCGACTCCGCCCGGTCCGCGGGGCCGTACATCTGGCTCATCCCCATGCAGCCCAGGCCCTGGGCGGAGACGGTCAGGCCGTCGCGACCGAGCGTGCGGGTAACGGCGGGAGGCGTGGTGGGCATGCCCGCATCCTCGTCCGCGTGTCGCGCCGCCCGCCACCGCTCCCGTTTCCCCACCGGGCCGCCGGGTAGCCGGTGCGGGCACCGACCTACCGGAGGACCCGATGAGCTCGAGCCGCACCCGTCCCGCAGCGCGCCGCACCGCCCGCGTCCTGGGCCTGGCCAGCGCCGGCCTCGGCGTCGCCATGCTGCGGGACCCGAAGGGCGTCGCGCGCGTCTCGGGGGTCGACGACTCGGCGACCGCGCTCTCGGTGATCCCGCTCGTCGGGGCCCGGGAGCTCCTGCACGCCCTGCCGCTGCTCGCCGGCCGCCCCGGCTGGGCCTGGACCCGGGTGGCCGGTGACGCCGTCGACCTGACCGCCATGGGGGTCGCCCTGTCCCACCGCGGCGGCGAGCGCGGCCGGCGGCTGCGCACCGCGACGGCCGCCGTCGCCGGGCTCGCCGCCCTGGACCTGCTCACCGCCGCCCGGTCCCGCCGGGCGGGGAGCCGCAGCGCCGCCCGCGAGCTGCTGCCCTCCTCGGCGCCCTGGAAGAGCGCGATCGACGTCTCCGCGGCCGCCACCGTGAACCGGCCGCCGCAGGAGGTCCACGCCCGCTGGCACGACTTCTCCCGGCTGCCGGAGTTCATGGCCCACGTGCGCGAGGTGCGCCCCGCCGGCATAGGACGCTGGCACTGGGTCGCCGAGGCACCGGGCCGGCGCACGGTGGAGTGGGTCGCCGAGGTGGTCGAGGAGTCCCCCGGCGAGCGGATCCGCTGGCGGTCGCTCCCCGGTGCCGACGTCGAGAACGCCGGGGTCGTCGAGTTCCGGCCGGCCCCCGGCGACCAGGGCACCGAGGTGCGCGTGCGGCTGGCCTACGCCCAGCCCGGCGGCAAGGCAGGGAAGGCCGTCGCGAAGCTCTTCGGCGAGGCCCCCGACCAGCAGGTCCGCGACGACCTCGCGCGCTTCAAGCAGATCCTCGAGACCGGGCAGGTGGTCCGCTCCGAGGGCACCCCCGAAGGCCCGCTGGCCCGCCGGATGGCGAAGCAGCAGCCCGCCGTCCCCCGCTCCTGACCCGCCGACCGGAAGGACCACCCCCGTGCGCGCCACCCAGTGGATGGGCAAGAACCACGTCGAGGTCAACGAGGTCCCCGACCCGCGGCTGCTCAACGACCGCGACGCGATCGTGAAGGTCACCTCCACCGCCATCTGCGGCTCGGACCTGCACCTCTACGACGGGTTCATCCCCACGATGAAGAAGGGCGACATCCTCGGCCACGAGTTCATGGGCGAGGTGGTCGAGGTCGGCCGGGGCGTCTCGAACCTGCGTGTCGGCGACCGCGTCGTCGTCCCGTTCCCCATCGCGTGCGGCGCGTGCAACGCCTGCGAGCGCGGCCTGTTCTCCGTGTGCGAGAACTCCAACCCGAACGCCGGCATGGCCGAGAAGCTGTGGGGCCACTCCCCCTGCGGCATCTTCGGCTACTCGCACCTGGTCGGCGGCTACCCCGGCGGCCAGGCCGAGTACGCCCGCGTGCCGTTCGCCGACGTCGGCCCGTTCAAGGTCGAGGACGACCTGACCGACGAGCAGGTGCTGTTCCTCACCGACATCTTCCCCACCGGCTACATGGGCGCGGAGATGTGCGACATCTCCCCCGGTGACGTCGTCGCCGTCTGGGGCGCCGGCCCCGTGGGCCTGTTCGCCGTCGCCAGCGCGAAGATGCTCGGCGCCGAACGGGTCGTCGCCATCGACCGGTTCGGCTACCGGCTCGACAAGGCGCGGGAGGCCGGCGCCACCGACGTCCTGAACTACGAGGAGGTCGACGTCCTCGACGCGCTGAACGAGCTCACCGCCGGCCGTGGGCCGGACGGGTGCATCGACGCCGTCGGGCTGGAGGCCACCCACCCCACCACCGCGGTGGACGCCTACGACCGCGCCAAGACCGCCGTCATGGCCGAGACCGAGCGCCCGCACGCCCTCCGCGAGGCGATCATGGCGTGCCGCAGCGGCGGCACCGTCTCCGTCATCGGCGTCTACGGCGGGCTCATGGACAAGTTCCCGGTCGGCTCGCTGATGAACCGGTCGCTGACCGTGCGCACCGGTCAGGCGCACGTGCACCGCTACCTGAAGCCGCTGTACGAGAAGATCCGCGACGGCGAGATCGACCCGACGTTCCTGATCTCGCACACCCTGCCGCTGGACCGGGCACCGGAGGGCTACCGGATGTTCCGGGACAAGGAGGACGACTGCACCAAGGTGGTCCTCAAGCCCTGACCGGCCCCGTCTGGTGGGATGAGCACGACCGGGCCGGCGACGAGGCCGGCCCGGGTCCGAGGAGGCACCCGTGCAGTACGCCGAGTCCGTCGTCGACCTGGTCGGCAACACCCCCCTGGTCCGGCTGTCGTCCGTGACCCGCCACCTGGGCCCGGACGCCCCGCTGGTGCTGGCCAAGGTCGAGTACCTCAACCCCGGCGGTTCGGTGAAGGACCGGATCGCGGTGCGCATGGTCGACGCCGCCGAGGCCGGCGGCGAGCTGCAGCCCGGCGGCACGATCGTCGAGCCGACCAGCGGCAACACCGGGATCGGCCTGGCCCTGGTCGCCCAGCAGCGCGGCTACCGCTGCATCTTCGTCTGCCCCGACAAGGTCGGGCAGGAGAAGATCAACGTGCTCAAGGCCTACGGCGCCGAGGTCGTCGTCTGCCCCACCGCCGTCGACCCGGCGGACCCGCGGTCGTACTACTCGGTGTCGGACCGGCTGGCCCGCGAGACCCCCGGCGCGTGGAAGCCCGACCAGTACTCCAACCCGAACAACCCGCGCTCGCACTACGAGACGACCGGCCCGGAGATCTGGGCGCAGACCGAGGGCCGGATCACCCACTTCGTCACCGGGGCCGGAACCGGCGGCACGATCAGCGGGGTCGGCCGCTACCTCAAGGAGCAGTCCGGCGGCCGGGTGCAGGTCATCGGCGCCGACCCCGAGGGCTCGGTCTACTCCGGGGGCACCGGCCGCCCCTACCTGGTCGAGGGCGTCGGCGAGGACTTCTGGCCCAGCACCTACGACAAGGAGGTCGCCGACGAGATCGTCGCGGTCTCCGACGGCGACTCGTTCGCGATGACCCGCCGGCTCGCCCGCGAGGAGGGCCTGCTGGTCGGCGGCTCCTGCGGGATGGCGGTCGTGGCGGCGCTGCGCGTGGCCGAGCGGCTGACCAAGGACGACGTCCTCGTGGTGCTGCTGCCCGACGGCGGCCGCGGCTACCTGGGCAAGATCTTCAACGACGCGTGGATGGCCGACTACGGCTTCCTCGAGGAGTCCGGCGGGGAGACCGTCGGCGAGCTGCTGCACACCAAGTCCGGCGAGACGCCGACGCTGGTGCACACCCACCCCAACGAGACCGTCCGCGACGCGATCGACATCCTCCGCGAGTACGGCGTCAGCCAGCTCCCCGTCGTCCGGGCCGAGCCACCGGTCACCGCGGGCGAGGTCGTCGGCTCGATCGACGAGAAGACGCTGCTCGACGCGCTGTTCGCCGGCCGCGCCTCGCTCGCCGACCGGGTGGAGAAGCACATGTCCCCACCGCTGCCCATCGTCGGCTCGGGCGAGGCGGTGCACGCGGCCGTCGCCCAGCTGGGTTCGGCCGACGCGCTGCTCGTGCACGTCGACGGCAAGCCCGCCGGCGTCGTCACCCGGCAGGACGTGCTCGGCCACCTCGCGGGGGTGGCCCGGTGACCGGCTTCAACACCCGGGCCATCCACGCCGGGCAGGAGCCCGACCCGGCCACCGGCGCGGTGATCCCGCCGCTGCACCTGACGACGACGTACAAGCAGGACGGCGTCGGCGGGCTGCGCGGCGGCTACGAGTACAGCCGCAGCGGCAACCCGACCCGCGACACCCTGCACGCCGCCCTGGCCGCGCTCGAGGAGGGCAGCACCGCGCTGGCCTTCGCCTCGGGGCTGGCCGCCGAGGACACCCTGCTGCGGACGGTCTGCCGGGCCGGTGACCACGTCGTCCTCGGTGGCGACGCGTACGGCGGGACCTTCCGGCTGATCTCGCGGGTGCTGTCGGAGTGGGGGCTGGAGCACACGCCGGTCGCGCTGGACGACCCCGACGCACTGCGGGCGGCGATCCGGCCCACCACGCGGGTGGTCTGGTGCGAGACGCCGAGCAACCCGCTGCTGAACATCACCGACATCGAGGCCACGGCGGCGATCGCGCACGAGGCGGGCGCGCTGCTCGTCGTCGACAACACCTTCGCCTCGCCCTACCTGCAGCGGCCGCTGACGCTCGGCGCCGACGTCGTCGTGCACTCGACCACGAAGTACCTGGGCGGGCACTCCGACGTCGTCGGCGGGGCGCTGGTCACCCGCGACGCGGAGCTCGGCGGGAAGCTGGCCTACAACCACAACGCGATGGGGGCGGTCGCCGGCCCGTTCGACGCGTGGCTGGTGCTGCGCAGCCTCAAGACGCTCGGCGTCCGGGTGGACCGGCACTGCGCCAACGCCGCCCGGATCGCGGAGTTCCTGGTCGGCCGGCCGGAGGTGGCGGCGGTGCTCTACCCGGGGCTCCCCGGCCACCCCGGTCACGAGGTCGCGGCGAAGCAGATGTCCGGCTTCGGCGGCATGATCTCGTTCCGGCTCCGGGACGGCGAGGCGGCGGCGCTGCGGGTCTGCGAGCGGACGAAGCTGTTCACGCTGGCCGAGTCGCTGGGTGGCGTCGAGTCGCTGATCGAGCACCCGGGCCGGATGACCCACGCCAGCGCTGCGGGCTCCCCGCTGGAGGTGCCGGGCGACCTGGTCCGCCTCTCGGTCGGCATCGAGGACGTCGAGGACCTCGTGGCCGACCTGGAGCAGGCGCTGGGCTGAGGTCAGGCTCCCGCCGGGGTCGGCCCGACGATGAACAGCGGGCGGAAGTGCTCGACCACGGGGAACGGGTCGTAGAAGGAGTGCAGCAGGCGGCGCCACTCCTGGTACCCCGGCGACCCGCGGAAGCCCTCGGTGTGGTCCTCCACGCTGTTCCACTCGACGAGCAGCAGGAAGACGTGCTCGCGCTCCACGCACCGGGAGAGCATCAGCCGCCGGAAGCCCGGCGACGCGGAGATGATCGGGGCCGCGGACCGGAACGCCGCATCGAACTCGGCCTCGCGGCCGGGGGTCACGGACAGCTCCGCGTGCTCGAGGATCACGCCGTGCACCGTACGGCCCGCCGGGCACCTCGCCGGTGGGTCGTCAGCGCGGCGCCGTGAGGATCCGGGGTCCGTCCGCGGTCACGGCGACGGTGTGCTCGACGTGGGCGGCCCGGCTGCCGTCCGCGCTGCGCAGCGTCCAGCCGTCGGCGTCGACCGTGTAGTCGTCGTTGCCGCCGGCCAGGAACCACGGCTCGATGGCGATG
The DNA here is from genome assembly GCF_021698975.1 of Blastococcus sp. KM273128. GTDB lineage: Bacteria > Actinomycetota > Actinomycetes > Mycobacteriales > Geodermatophilaceae > Blastococcus. Next base: position 95,912 of record NZ_SSXA01000006.1, read on the forward strand.
ACCAGGCCCGGGCGCAGCGGCACCCCGCGGCCGGCGCGCCCCTCGTTGGGCACCGACGGCGCCTCGTGCATGGTGCGCCCCACCCCGTGGCCGCCCTGGTCGGTGTTGATGCCGCACCCGCCGGCCCGGCCGACCGCGCCGATCGCGGCGGAGATGTCGCCGATCCGGTTGCCGACGACGGCCGCGGCGATCCCCGCCGCCAGCGCGCGCTCGGTCGTCTCAACCAGCGCGAGGTCCTCGGGCCGCGGCGTGCCCACCGGGTAGGTCATCGCGGCGTCCCCGACCCAGCCGTCGAGCACCGCGCCGGCGTCCACGCTGAGCAGGTCGCCGTCCTCGAGCACCTCCGGCGTCGGGATGCCGTGCAGCGCGACGTCGTTCACCGACAGGCACAGCACCCCGGGGAAGGGCGGGGTGGTGGGCAGCGGCGCGTAGCCGAGGAAGGGCGAGGTGGCGCCGGCGTCGGCCAGGACGTCGCGGGCGACGGCGTCGAGCTGGGTCAGCCGCACACCCGGTGCCGCGAGCGCGCGGACCGCCGCGTGCATGTCGGCGACCACGGCACCGGCGGCCCGCATCGCGTCCAGCTCGCCCGGGGTGCGCAGTTCGATCACGGTGACCCTCCTTGGTCGTCAGCGGCCAAGCTATCCCGGAGGTGGACGGCGGTCCGGCCCGGGCTGCCGGCGGCGGTGTTCGAGGAACCCGCCGTCGCGGTACGCAGGGCGGGATGAGCCCTCCGCGCGTGACCGTCGTCGTCGCCACCCGGGACCGGCGGGAGTCCCTGCTGCGGTCGCTGGCCCACCTCGACGACGGCCGCCACCCGGTGGTCGTCGTCGACAACGGCTCTTCGGACGGCACCGCGGCCGCCGTCCGCGCCCGGCACCCGGCCGTGGCGGTGGTGGAGCTGCCGGTCAACCGCGGGGCGGTGGCGCGGACCGTGGGGGTGCAGCACGCCAGGACCCCGTTCGTCGCCTTCGCCGACGACGACTCGTGGTGGGCCGCCGGCGCCCTCGACCGCGCGGCCGACCTGCTCGACGAGCACCCCGGCGTCGCCCTCCTCGCCGGGCAGGTGCGCATGGCCGCCGACGGGTCGGTCGACCCGGTCACCCGCAAGCACCGGGCCGCCGTCCTGGGACGGGCGCCGGGGACGCCGGGACCCGACGTGCTGAGCTACCCCGCGTTCGCGACGGTGGTCCGGCGCGAGGCGTACCTCTCGGTCGGCGGGTTCTCCCCGCTGCTGTTCTTCGCCGGCGAGGAGCACCTGCTCGCACTGGACCTGGCGGCCGCCGGCTGGCAGCAGAGCTTCGCCGAGGACGTCGTCGCCTGGCACGACCCGGCCGGCCCGCCGACCCTCTCGCCGCGGCGCTGGGCGTTGCAGACCCGCAACGACCTGCTGGTCGACTGGCTGCGCCGGCCGCTCCCGGTGGCGCTGGCCGCCACCGCCCGGCTGGCCGGACGGGCTCCGTCGGACGCGGCCGCGCGGACGGCGCTGCGGGGCTGGGCCCGCCGGCTGCCCGCCGCGCTGCGGCAGCGGCGGCTGGTCCCCGCGGAGGTGGAGCGGCGGTTCGCCCTGGCGCAGCGCCCGCTCAGCGACCCAGCTGCGCGGTGAACCAGCGCCGCGCCTCGTCGGTCCCGGCCTCCCCGCGGCTCCGGGAGCGCCCGACCGCCCCCGCCAGCTCACCGGACAGGCAGCGGGACAGCGCCGCGTCGAGCGCCTCGGCGGTGACCTCGTCGGCGTCCAGGAGCAGGGGCCAGTCCAGCGCGCGGGCCTGGCCGGCCACCTTGGCCCCGCCGGCAATCGGGTCGCAGGCGATGACCGGGCGGTCGTTCTTGAGCCCCAGCACGAGCCCGTGCAGCCGCATGCTGACCACGACGTCGCACCGCTGGAGGAGGGCCTCCACCTGCGCCGGCCGGCGGGGGTGCGGCTTCTCGTACAGATCGGTGTCGACCGGGAACCACGGCAGGGCCCGGGAGGCGAGCCACTCCTCGATGACACCGCGCACGCGGTCGGCCCGGCTGCGGTCGCCGTACTCCCCCTGCAGCGGGGCGAACGCGACGGCGACGACGGGGGCCTCCGCCGCGGAGCCCTCGATCGCGAGGTCCGGCCGGGTCACGCCGGGGGCATCCCGCTCCCAGACCTCGTCGAACATCGCCCGGCCGGCGGCGTCGACGACGGAGACGTTCACCGCCCAGCGCTGCGCTGCCGCGAACGCGGACGTGAGGTCACGCAGGCCGGGTAGGTCGCCGACCGGCCCGGTGGTGAAGACCAGGTGCGTGTAGCCGGCCGGGTCGACGTCGCGCCAGTGCACCCCCCGCTCCAGGTACGGGGCCCAGGCGACGTCGTGGTCGATGCCCAGGTCGGTCAGCCAACCGGTCACCGCCTCCGCCCCCAGCTCGTCGCCGACTGTGGCGATCACCTCGTCGAAGCTGAACCACCCGGCCACGAGAACACGCACGACCTCCACCCTGGCAGCCGGGTGCGCCCGGGGCATCCGCTGGGAAGGAGATCCGCGTCCCACGGGTTGGAGCGGTCACCGCCGACCCACGAGGAGACGCCGTGAGCACCACCGACCAGGACCGCGACCTGCCCGCCCTCGAGGCCGAGCGCGACCGGATCAGGGCCGCGCACCTGCGGCCGCCGGGCACCCGGCCGGCCTCCACCGCACGGGGGCTGCACCACACCGCGCTGATCAGCAGCGACGTCGAGCGCACGGTGCGCTTCTACCAGGACGTCCTCGGGTTCCCGCTCACCGAGCTGATCGAGAACCGCGACTACCCGGGTTCCTCGCACTTCTTCTTCGACATCGGCAACGGCAACCTGCTGGCGTTCTTCGACTTCCCCGGCCTGGACGTCGGGCCGTACGCGGAGGTGCTCGGCGGGCTGCACCACATGGCGATCAGCGTGGACCCGCAGCGCTGGGAGGAGCTGGTCGGGCGGCTCACCGAGGCCGGTGTCGAGCACGAGGTGCACAGCGGGGTCTCGGTCTACTTCCGCGACCCCGACGGCGCCCGCATCGAGCTCATCGCCGACCCGCTCGGCGAGATGTACGGCACCAAGGTCCTGTGAAAGAGGACCCCGTCCCCCGCCCTGGCATGCGGAGGGTGGGAGGACGGGGTCCTCTCTCAGCGGTCCCGGTCGACGACCAGGTCGCCGTAGTCCGGGTGCCGCTCGATCCAGCCGGCGACGAAGGAGCAGCGCGGCACCACGGACCCGCCGCGGGACCGCACCTCGTCGAGGGCGGCGCGGACCAGGGTGCTGCCCAGCCCTGACTGCCCGGCGTCGGGGTCGATCTCGGTGTGGGTGAACACGACGGTGTCGCCGCGGCGTTCGTAGGCGGCCAGCCCCAGCACGCGGTCGCCGTCGCGGATCTCGAACCGGTCGGCCTCGGGGACGTCGATGACGGTGGTCTCCATGCCCGCGGTCAACCCGCCGCGGGAGCCGGCTGTTCCGCCACCAGCTGCAGCGCGCGGGTGGGGCACTGCCGGACCGCCTCCTCGGCGTCGCGCAGCTCCGCGCCCTCGGGGTGCGGGCGCAGCACCAGCACGGTCCCCTCGTCGCCCACCTCGAACAGGTCCGGCGCCAGGGCCTCGCAGGCCCCGGCCCCCACGCAGCGCTCCAGATCGGCCTCCAGGCGGCTCACCGGCTGTCCGCCAGCCGGGCGGGCAGCCGCTTGAGCCCGTTGACGAAGGAGGACCGCAGCCGGGCGGGCGGGCCGGTGATCTCCAGGTCGGGCAGCTGCTCGAAGACCCGCGCGAAGGTGACCGCCAGCTCACGCCGGGCCAGGTGCGCACCCAGGCAGAAGTGCGGCCCCTTGGAACCGAAGCCGACGTGCGGGTTGGGGTCGCGGCCGAGGTCGAAGCGGTGCGGGTCGGGGAACACCGCGGGGTCGCGGTTCGCGGCGGCGTAGAAGAGCAGGAACTTGTCCCCCGCGGCGAACGGGTAGCCGTTCAGCTCGCCGTCGCGGGTGGCGGTGCGGCGCATCCAGGTGACCGGGCTGGTCCACCGCACGATCTCCTCGACCGCCGTGCGGGTGAGCCCCGGGTCGGCGACCCAGCGGGCCCGCTCGTCGGGGTGCTCCTGCAGCGCGAGCAGCCCCTGGGAGATCGCGTTGCGGGTGGTCTCGTTGCCCGCCACCAGCAGCAGGATGAAGAACGAGGCGATCTCCTGGTGGGTGAGCTTCTCGCCCTCGACCTCGGTGGTCACCAGCGCCGTGGTCAGGTCATCGGTCGGCTGCTCCAGCCGCTCGGCGGCCAGCCGCTCCATCAGCCCGGCCAGCTCGATGCCCGCCATGAGCACCCCGGTGAGCGGGTCCTCCTCGTCCTCGACGAGCTCCGGGTCGCCGCCGGACAGGATGACGTTCGACTTGGCCAGCACCATCGCCCGGTCCTGCTCCGGGACGCCCATCATGTCGCAGATGACCCGCAGCGGGATGGGCGCGGCGAGGTCGGCGACGACGTCGAAGGTGCCGTCCCCCTCCGCGGCCTTCCGCCGCACCGCGGCCAGCACGTCGTCGACCACGACCCCCACCGAGTCGACCACCCGCTCCAGCATCCGTGGCGTGAACGTCTTGGCGACGATGCGGCGGATCTTCGCGTGCCGCGGGTCGTCCATGCTGATCAGCGAGCCGTAGAACTCGTTGAGGTCGGCGGGGATGTCCTGGATGGAGACGGCCCCCTCCCCCGAGCAGAACACGGCGGGCTGGGAGCTGATCGCCTCCAGGTCGGCGTAGCGGGTGACCGCGTGGTAGCCGGGCCCGGTCGGCAGGTTGGGGATCTCCGGCTCGGCGAAGAACGCGAACGGCCGCTCGGCGCGGAGCCGGTCGAAGACGGCGTGCCGCTCGGCCGGCGGGCGCGACCAGAAGTCGCGGTCGGACAGGTCGATGCCGAGGTCGGCAGCGCCCGCCTTGCGCGGCTGCGGGACGGTTCCGGGTGCTGGTGCGGCGTCGACGGACACGAGAGGTCCTCCCTGGGCGGCGGTCGTGCTCCGCACGCTAGAGAGAATCGGGGTGACACACAACACACCCCGCACGCCACCGGCCCGTGCATGCACGGAGGCCCGGCCACCTGCGGTGACCGGGCCTCCGTCGTGGTAGCGGGGACAGGATTCGAACCTGCGACCTCTGGGTTATGAGCCCAGCGAGCTACCGAGCTGCTCCACCCCGCGTCGGTGCATCCCAGGGTACACGCCCCGGGGCGAGCGGCGTCCAGCCGGTCCCCGACCGCGCGCGGAGCACTCGGCCACCCCGACACTGTTCCCAGCCGCTCTCCCAGGAGGTCACGTGTCCCATCCCCCCGCCCGCCTGCGCAACGTCGACCTGCTGACCGTCTACCTCAACGACCACCTGGCCGCCTCGGTCGGGGGCATCCAGCTGGTGCAACGGATGATCGGGGTACACCGCGGCACGCCGTACGAGCCTCCGCTCCAGCAGCTGCTGGCCGAGCTGCACGAGGAGAACGCCGCGCTCCGCGCGATCCTGCACGACCTGGGACTCCCCGAGCAGCGGTACAAGCAGGCTGCCCTCTGGGTGGGCGAGAAGGTCTCGCGGCTGAAGCTCAACGGCCGCCTGCTCGCCCGCTCGCCGCTGAGCGACCTGGTGGAGTTCGAGTTCCTCGCCTCCGCGGTCCGCGCCAAGCGCAGCGGCTTCGAGAGCCTGCGCGAAGTCGCCGACGCCGACCACCGCCTGGACGCCGACCGGCTCGACCAGCTCGTCGAGCAGGCGAACCGGCAGCACGCCTGGCTGACCGAGACGCGGCGCGAGGTCGCCGCGCGGTTGTTCGGCGGGAACGCCCACGCCCCTGACGCTGCCGCCGGCGACTGAACCTCCCCGCTCCCTGCCCGGCGACCCCGTCGATCGCCGGGCACGGGGTTTGCAGCCCGCGCCCGGCGAACACACCGATGGCGATGCGAGGCGCCGAGGGGAGCGCTGCACCCACACGGCGCGGCCGGGCCGCGCCCACCACGGGAGGAGCTGCCGTGCGCGGAACGGACGGAGCCAGGAACGGTCGGGTCGTCGTCGTGACCGGGGCGAGCGGCGGGATCGGCCGCGCCACCGCGGCCGCCTTCGCCCGCAGAGGCGACCGGGTCGCCCTGCTGGCCCGGGGCGAGAAAGGCCTGGCCGGGGCCGCCGCGGACGTCCGGGACGCCGGTGGTACCCCGCTGGTGGTCCCGGTGGACGTCGCCGACGCGGCGGCCGTCGAGGCGGCGGCGGACCGGGTGGAGCAGGAGCTCGGGCCGATCGACGTCTGGTGCAACGTCGCCTTCAGCACGGTGTTCGCGCCGTTCGAGCAGATCACCGCCGAGGAGTGGGAGCGCGTCACCCGGGTCACCTACCTGGGGTTCGTGCACGGCACCATGTCGGCGCTGCGGCGGATGAAGCCGCGGGACCGGGGCGTGATCGTGCAGACCGGCTCTGCGCTCGCCTACCGCGGCATCCCCCTGCAGAGCGTCTACTGCGGGGCCAAGCACGCCATCAAGGGCTTCACCGAGTCGCTGCTGACCGAGCTGCGGCACGACGGCAGCAACGTGCGCATCACGATGGTCAACCTGCCCGGGGTGAACACCCCGCAGTTCGACTGGGTGCTCAACAAGCTGCCCGAACGGCCGCAGCCGGTCCCCCCGATCTACCCGGTCGACCTGATGGCCCGGGCGCTCGTGCACGCGAGCGAGCACCCCCGGCGCCGCGCGTGGTGGGTCGGCAACCCGACCGTCTGGACGATCGTCGGCAACAAGGTCTGGCCGCAGTTCATGGACTGGTACCTCGCCCGGAACGGGTACGAGGGGCAGCAGCGCGGCGAGCCCGCGTCACCGAGCGACCCCGTCAACCTCTGGGAACCGGCCGACGGGCCCGAGGGGCGCGACTTCGGGGCCCGGGGCAGCTTCCGGCACCGGACACGGGACCGGGACCCGCAGATCTGGGCCTCCCGCAACCACGGAGCCCTTGCCGCGCTCGGCGCCGGGGCGGTCGCCTCGGGGCTGGCTGCCTGGCGCCGGGCGCGCTGAGGGTCCTCAGGACCGGGTGCCGGCGGCCGCGGCGTCCCGCTCGGCCGCCCGGGCCCGCTGCGGCTCGACGGTGTACCTCGGGTCCCTGGCGCTGGCCATGCCCGCGTCGAAGACGCCGAAGCGGGTGAGCACCGAGCCGGCCGCCAGGAGTGCGCCCCCGAGCAGCGCGGGGACCCGCCGCCGGCCGGCGGCGAGGGTCAGCGCCGTCCCGGTCACCGTGCAGGCGCGCGCGGCCTGCAGCAGCCGGCCCGCGCGGCCGGTGCGGTACGGCTCGCTCACCAGCCCGTGACCGTGCTCGATGCGGTGCATGGCCACCAGGTCCACGAGCGCACCCGTGACGGCGACCTGCCGGGCCGGACCCGCCTCCTCCGCGGGGCTGCTGGCGACGGCGATGCCGCCGCCCGCGGCCATCGCCGAACCGGCGAACGCGAACGGCAGCTCGCGGTGCGCCTCGTGCCAGGACGGCACGGCGGTGTCGGCGAGCAGCGCGGCGGTGTAGGTCGTCATCGGCCCGCCGAGCGCCGCGGCCCCCAGCCCGGTGAGCAGCCGCAGCCGCGGGAAGCGGCCGAGCAGGTGGGCACCGGCCGTCGCCGTGGCCAGCGCGCTGAACGGCGCCAGCACCCACGACCCCACCGACAGCGGCGAGGTCGGCTTGAAGACCCGCAGCATGTTGAGGAACCGCGCGGGCCGGCCCAGGTCGTGGATGAGGAAGCCCACCGACGTGAGCGCTCCGCCTCCCGCGGCCAGGTGCGCCGCCCGGGACAGGGCCGGGCGGCCGGTCAGCTCCGCCATGGTCCCCAGCAGCGCCGACGTCCCCGCCGCCCCGCCGAGGAAGAGGTACAGCGGCACGTCCGGCGTCTTCCACACCGGCGGCTTGATCACCGGGCGCCCGTAGTAGGAGGTGAACTCCGCCTCGCCCACCAGCGACTCGCCGGGGCGCGGCGGCCGGCCCCCCGACCGGCGGCGCCGTTCCCGGTCCTGCGCGGGTGGGCCGTCCGCCCGGCGCCAGCCGGCCCCGGGGAGGCCCTCGGCCGCCGTCACCGGCGTCGCCCCGCGAAAGCCGAGGCCACCAGCCCGACGACCATCGCCGCGCCGGCCGCGACGTGCCGCCACATCGACGGCAGGTCGCGCGTGGTCACCACCGGGTCCGGCGGCAAGCCGTAGACCTCCGGTTCGTCCAGCAGGAGGAAGAACGCACCGGCTCCACCGACGCCGTCGTCCTCGTCGTGCCCGTACAGGCGCGCCCCCTCGACGCCCTTGTCCTGGAGTGCGGCCAGCCGGGCGTCGGCGCGGGCCCGGAGCTCGTCGAGGTCGCCGAACTGGATGGACTCGGTGGGGCAGGCGCTCGCGCACGCGGGCTGGAGACCGTCGGTCAGCCGGTCGTAGCAGAGGGTGCACTTGAACACCCGGCCGTCGTCCTGCCGCTGGTCGATCACGCCGTAGGGGCAGGCGGGCACGCAGTACCCGCAGCCGTTGCAGATGTCCTCCTGCACCACGACGCTGCCGAACTCGGTGCGGAACAGCGAGCCGGTCGGGCAGACGTCCAGGCAGGCGGCGTGGGTGCAGTGCTTGCAGACGTCGGAGCTCATCAGCCACCGGATCTCCCGGTCGCCGGACGACGTCTGCTGCGGCGCGCTCTGCTCCGCCGTCGTCGACGACGCCGGCACCCCGGGGTGGACGACCGGCGGGTCCTCCAGCGGGCGCTGCCCGCCGGCGCTCCCCGGCGCCCCGACGGTGGGCATCGGCAGGTCGACGGCACGGCTCTGCTCGACGAAGGCGACGTGCCGCCAGCTGTTGGCGCCCAGCATGCCGGTGTTGTCGTACGACGCCCCGGTCAGGCCGAGCTGGGCCCGGTTCCCCTCGGCGTCGTCCATCGGGAGCGTGTTCCACTCCTTGCACGCCACCTCGCAGGCCTTGCAGCCGATGCACACCGAGGTGTCGGTGAAGAAGCCGACCCGGGGTGGGTGGTCCTCGCCGTACCCCCGCTCACCGGCGACGTCGGGGACCGGCCCGAACAGCCGGTTGCGCGGGTCGTCCCCGGAGAACGCGGTGCTCGCCGAGCTGATCGTCGTCATGACCGCTCCTCGATCGGGGCACGGCCGTTGGGGCCGAGCCGTCCGCTGGCGACGCCGGCCCGGCGGCGGTACTCCTCCACGAACTCGACCAGCGCCGGTCCGCGGGGTCGCCGGCCGGGCCGGATGTCGCAGGTGGCCACCTTCGACTCCTGGATGTGCACGTTGGGGTCCATGACGACCCCGAGCAGCTCGTTCGCCGAGTCCCCGGTGGTGATGCCGTTCTGGCCCCAGTGGTACGGGAGGCCGACCTGGTGGACCTCCCGCCCGGCGACCCGCAGCGGGCGCATCCGCTCGGTGACCAGCACCCGTGCCTCGATGGCGTTGCGCGCGCTCACCACGGTCGCCCAGCCCATGTGCTCGAGTCCGCGCTCGGCGGCCAGCTGGGGGCTCACCTCGCAGAAGAACTCCGGTTGCAGCTCGGCCAGGTACTCCAGGGCGCGGCTCATCCCGCCGGCCGTGTGGTGCTCGGTGAGCCGGTAGGTGGTGACGACGAACGGGAACGTCTCGTCCATCGCCGGGTTCGCCCGGTTCCACGCCCCTCGCAGCTCCTTGCGGGCCGGGTTGGCCTGCCGCTGGTACAGCGGGTTGGGCACCGGGGACTCTGCCGGCTCGTAGTGGGTCGGCATCGGCCCGTCGGCCAGGCCGGCCGGCACGTAGAGCCACGCCTTCCCGTCCCCCTGCATGACGAAGGGGTCGGTGCCGGAGAGGGCGTCCTCGGCCGTGGCGCCCTCCGCCGGGACGAAGTCGGGGGGCTTGGTCGCCTGGAAGTCCGGCACGTCGGGACCGGTCCACTTCCCCTCGTCCTCGTCCCAGTACACGTACTTCTTGCGCTCGCTCCACGGCCGGCCCTCCGGGTCGGCCGAGGCGCGGTTGTAGAGGACCCGGCGGTTCATCGGCCACGCCCAGCCCCACTCGAGCGCCACCAGGTCCTGCTCGGTGCGCGGCTTCTTCCGGTTGGCCTGGTTCACCTCGTCGGCGAAGACGCCGGAGTAGATCCAGCACCCGCAGCTGGTCGAGCCGTCGTCGGCCAGCTCGGTGTACCCGGAGACCGCCGTGCCGTCCGGTCCGGTCCCGCTGATCTCGCGGAGCACCGCGTGCGCGCTGGGCTCGTCCTGGGGCCCGTGCGTCGGGTAGTCCCACGTGAGCTCCAGGACCGGCCGGTCGCGGGGGTCGGTCGAGCCGGCGAGCTTCTCGCGGATCCTGCGCCCGAGGTGGAAGTAGAACCACAGGTCGCTGCGGCAGTCCCCCGGCGGTTCGACGGCCTGGGAGTGCCACTGCAGCAGCCGCTGGGTGTTGGTGAACGATCCGTCCTTCTCCACGTGCGCGGCCGCGGGGAGGAAGAACACCTCGGTGGGGATCTGCTCGGTGACCAGCTCACCTGTCTCGATCTCCGGACCGTTCTGCCAGAACGTCGCGGACTCGATCAGCTGCAGGTCGCGGACGACGAGCCAGTCGAGGTTGGCCAGCCCCAGCCGCGCCATCTTGCCGTTGGCGTGGCCGACGACCGGGTTCTCGCCGACCAGGAAGTAGCCGGGCACGGTGCCCTGGATCTGCTGGGCGATCGTCTGGTAGCTGCTGTGGTCGCCGGTCAGCCGGGGCAGGTGGTCGAAGCAGAAGTCGTTCTCCGGCTGCGCGGCATCCCCCCACCACGCCTTGAGCAGGCTGACGGCGTACTTGCGCATGTTGCCCCAGTAACCGACCGAGCCCGACGCCTCGGCGACGAAGTCGTCGAGGTCGCGGTCCTCGCGGGCGTGCGGCATCGGGATGTACCCCGGCAGCAGGTTGAACAGCGTCGGGATGTCGGTCGACCCCTGGATGCTGGCGTGCCCGCGCAGCGCGAGGATGCCCCCGCCGGGCCGGCCCATGTTGCCGAGCAGGGCCTGCAGCACACCCGCGGCGCGGACGTACTGGACGCCGACGGTGTGGTGCGTCCAGCCGACCGAGTAGACGAACGCGCTGGTGCGCTCGCGTCCGGAGTTGGCGGTGAGCGCGTCGGCCACCTTCCGGAACACGGCCGGTTCGACGCCGCAGACCTCGTGCACCATCTCCGGGGTGTAGCGCGCGTAGTGGCGCTTGAGCACCTGGAAGACGCACCGGGGGTGCTGGAGGCTCTCGTCGCGCTCCGGCTTCCCGCCCACGGGCATCCCCCCGCTGCCGGCCTGCTCCGAGCTGCCCTCCGAGTGCTCCTCGGCGTCCGGCGCGCTCGGGGGCTGCCCGCCCCCCGAGGAGCCCGAGGCCCCCGGCTTGGGCGCCTGGCGCTGCCCGGCGGCGGCGGTCACCGACGTGCCCTCGTACTGCCAGGTCGTCTCGTCGTACTCCCCCTTGTCGGGGTCGTAGCCGGAGAACAGCCCGTCGAGGTCCTCGGTGTCCCGGAAGTCGTCCCGGAGGATGGCCGCGGCGTTGGTGTAGGCGACGACGTACTCGCGGAACTCCAGCCCGTTCTGCAGCACGTGGTTGATCAGCCCGCCGAGGAAGGCGATGTCGGTGCCCGCCCGAAGCGGGACGTGGAGGTCGGCCAGCGCGCTGGTGCGGGTGAACCGCGGGTCGACGTGGATGACCGTGGCGCCGCGCGCCTTGGCCTCCATCACCCACTGGAAGCCGACCGGGTGGGCCTCGGCCATGTTCGAGCCCTGGATGACGATGCAGTCGGAGTTGGCGAGATCCTGCTGCGGCATCGTCGCGCCGCCACGACCGAACGTGGTCCCCAGACCGGGGACCGTGGAGGAGTGCTATATGCGCGCCTGGTTCTCGACCTGCACCGCGCCCAGGGCGGTGTAGAGCTTCTTCATGAGGTAGTTCTCCTCGTTGTCGAGGGTCGCCCCTCCGAGGCTCGCTATCCCCATCGTGCGGTTGACCCGCTTGCCGTCGACCTCGTCCTGCCAGGTCTCGCGCCGGGTCCGGATGACCCGGTCGGCGATCATGTCCATCGCGGTGTCGAGGTCGAGGTCCTCCCACTCCGTCGCGTACGGGCGGCGGTAGCGGATCCTCGTCTCGCGGGTCGAGTTCGTGACGAGGTTCTTGCTGGCCGCGCCCTTGGGGCACAGGCGGCCTCGGCTGATCGGCGAGTCGGGGTCGCCCTCGATCTGGGTGACCTGCTCGTCCTGCACGTACACCCGCTGGCCGCAGCCCACCGCGCAGTAGGGGCACACGCTCTGCACGACCCGGTCGGCGGTGGCCGTCCGGGGGGTGAGGCCGTCGGTCCGCTTGCTGCGGACGGCGTCGCCGCGGCCCAGGGGATCGTCACCGGTGAGCTGCCGGACCACCGGCCACGCATCGAGCCAGGTCTTCACGAGCACCTCCTGGGGGGCCCGCCCCTCTCGGGGGCGGACGGGGTGCCGGGCGTGCAGGCACGGTCTCCGGTCGCACACCTCGGCCCGTTCGGCTGCCGGTCCCGACCCTAGCCACCGGCCGGGTGACCTGCACCTCCGCGACTGCGGCCTCACGGGCCGGCTGGCCGGTCCCCGGGACCTCGCCCAGCATGGGGTGGTGAGCGGGAAGCCGGATGCCGTCGTCGTCGGGTCGGGGCCGAACGGGCTGGCGGCGGCCCTGCGGCTGGCCGCCGCCGGCCTGCGGGTGCGGGTCGTCGAGCGCGCCGACCGGCCCGGCGGTGGGATCCGGTCGGCGGAGCTCACCCGGCCGGGCTTCGTCTCCGACGTCTGCGCCTCGGTGCACCCCATGGCGGCCGTCGCGCCGTTCTTCCGCGAGTTCGACCTCCCGTCCCGCGGGGTCCGCCTGGTGCATCCCGAGGTGCCCTATGCGCACCCCCTCGACGGCGGCCGGGCCGCGGTGGCCCACCGGTCGCTGGCGGAGACGGCCGACGGGTTCGGGCCCGACGGCCCCGCCTACCGCCGGTTGCTCGGCCCGCTGCTCGACGCGGGCGACGACCTCGTCGACTACTTCCTCGGGAGCGCGCTGCGTCGGATACCGACCCGGAGCCTCCCGGCGATGGCCTCCTTCGCCGTCAACGGCCTGCCGAACGTCCGCTGGCTGGCCCGCCGGTGGTTCCGCACCGACGCCCCGCGGGCGCTGCTCGCCGGTGCGGCCGCGCACGGGACGCTGGACCTGACCCGCGCGATCACCGGCGGGCTGGGCCTGCTGCAGGGCATGCTCGCCCACCACGGCGGCTGGCCGCTGGTCGAGGGCGGTTCGCAGCGGATGGCCGACGCGATGGTCGCGGCGCTCCGGGAGCAGGGCGGCGAGGTGGTCACCGGGCACGAGGTGACCGACCTGCGCGAGTTCGACGGCGTGCCCGCCGTCCTGCTCGACACCACGCCGCAGGCCTTCGTGCGCATGGCCGGGAACCGGGTCCACGAGGGCTACCGCCGCTGGGTGTCCCGGTACCGCCACGGTCCCGGGGTGTTCAAGATCGACTGGGCGCTGTCCGAGCCGGTGCCCTGGACCCACCCCGACGTGCGCCGCGCCGGCACGGTGCACCTCTCCGGCGACCTCGAGGAGACGGTCGCGGCCGAGTCCGCCCCGGCCTCGGGGCGGCACACCGACCGGCCCTTCGTGATCGCCGTGCAGCCCACCGTGGCCGATCCGACGAGGGCGCCGTCCGGCGGGCACGTGCTGTGGGCGTACGCGCACGTGCCGAACGGCTCCGACGCCGACCTGACCGAGCGGGTCGAGGCGCAGGTGGAGCGGTTCGCCCCCGGTTTCCGCGACACCGTCCTCGCCCGGCACACCATGCGCGCACCGGAGATGGAGGCCTACAACCCCAACTACGTCGGCGGGGAGATCTCCAACGGCGAGGCCTCCCTCCGGCAGATGCTCGCCCGCCCGGTGCCCCGGTGGAACACGTACCGGACCCCCGTACCGGGCACCTACCTGGCCTCGTCGGCCACCCCGCCGGGGCCTGCGGTCCACGGCATGTGCGGCGACAACGCGGCCCGGGTCGCGCTGCGGGACGTCTTCGGGGTCGCGACGGCGCCGCCCTTGCGGCCGCCCGCGGCCTGACGTCCCGGCCGGGTCCGGGTTCGGCGCCCGGTGCCGTCGGGTAGCGGACGTGGTGCCGCACCGGTCCATACGCCCGAGCGCGAGGAGCTCCCCATGAGCGAGCCGACCCCGAACAGCTCCACCAGCGACCTGATCCAGTCCCTGGGCGCCGACCTCTCCACCCTGGTCCGGAAGGAGCTGCAGCACGCCCAGGCCGAGCTGGCCGGGAAGGCGCGGCAGGCCGGTCGCGCCGGCGCGCTCCTCGGCGCCGCCGGCGTCCTCGGAGGGATGGCCGTCGGCAGCACCACCGCCCTGCTGCTGCGGCTCCTGGACCGGAGGCTCACCCCCACGACCTCCGCCGCGCTGGCGACCGGCCTCCTCGCCGGCGGCGCCGGCGCGCTGACCGCCGGGGCGCTGGCCGAGCTCCGCCGGGCGTGGCCGATCGTCCCGGACGAGGTGGTGGACAGCCTCCGCGAGGACGTCCGCGCCGTCACCGCCGCCGAGGGGCCCCCGACGGCGGGCTGAGCGGGCTCAACGGCCTGCGGCGTCCAGCGCCGGGCGGGCCCGGTCGGGCATGGGCGGGACCGGCACCGGCGGCCCGTCGTCCGAGGGTGCGGAACGCACCAGCCGCAGCACCAGCACGACGGCGGCCAGCAGGTAGACCGGCGTGCCGGCGGCCCACAGGACGGCGCCCGCCACCTGCTGGTCGGCCACCGGGTCGAAGCCGTGGTCGGCCGCCGTCTCCACGTACACCGCGTACCAGGGGGTGGACGACAGCATCATGGCCCCGCCGAGCACCGCCTCCCCGAACGCCGGCACGACGACGGCGACCAGCCCGGCCACCAGCTGACCGAGCCGCCGGCGCGGGATCCGCAGCACGCACCACCAGAAGACCGCCGCCGCGGCCAGGAAGGTCAGGTGCTCCGCGACGTGCACGGCCTCCGAGCGGACGGCCGCCTCGTAGGCGTCGGGCAGGTGCCACAGGAGGACGACGGCGAGGTACCCCACGGCGACGACGAGGACTACGCCGGGACGGCGGGCACCCCGGACCACGGCCGACCACGGCCGCGCGACCACCTCCCGGGCGCGGGGCGGCAGCGCGCTCAGCACCCGCGGCACCGGATCGGCGACGACCAGCAGGGGCGCGGCCACGATGGTCAGCAGCAGGTGCTGGACCATGTGCGCGGTGAGGGAGTCCTCCGCGAGCCGCTCCAGCGGCGAGGCGAGCGCGGCACCGAGGGCCGTCAGACCGGCCAGCCACGCCGCTCCCGGGGCGGCGACCGCCCAGGGGGACCGGCGGCGTGGGGCCGACCACGCCAGCAGGCAGGTGTAGCCCAGGGCGGCCAGCCCCAGCAGGACGATCGTGGCGTACGACCAGTCGTCACCACCACCCAGCGGGTGGGCCAGCATGCTGCCGGGACGCAGGCCGCTCACGGCCCGGCCTCCGGGGTGACGACGTCGAGCACCGTGTGCATGCCCGCGGCGTGGTGCCCGGTCACCGTGCACCAGAGCTCGACGCGCTCGTCCGCCGCCACGGTGAACCCCAGCTCGTGCACCTCGCCGGGGTCGAGCACCGGTGTGACGGCGCGCTGGTCACCGTCGACGCGGACGGCGAGGTCGTGCGGCGCGGCCCCGGCGTTGGTCACGACGAGGCGCACCGCACCCACGGACAGGGGCCGCGCCTCGGTGACGATCTCCCACTCGGTCAGCCCGACCCGCTGCTCGGCCGCCGGCGGGCCGGCCGGCGGCGGCGGGGCCTCGGCGGAGCACCCGGTGAGACCCGCGACGAGCACGAGCGGGAGCAGCGCGCGGGCGGCGCGCGCGGTCACGGCTCCCCCAGCAGGTCACGCACCGCGTCCGCCGCGGGGTGGCCGGGGGCCAGCTCCAGGAACCGCCGCAGGGTGGCGACGGCCGCCGGGTCCCCGAGGGCGTGCTCGGCGGAGCCGAGCATGAGCAGCGCCTCCGGGTGCTCGGGCGCCGCGTCGAGGACGGTCCGCACCAGGGGAACGGCCTCCCCCGGCCGGTCGTCGCGGAGCAGCGCGAAGGCCAGCGACAGCGTCACCGCCAGGTCCCCCGGCCGCTCCTCGAGCACCGCCCGGTAGGCGGTCGCCGCCTCGGCGAACCGGCCCTCGTCCTCCAGTTGCCGGGCCTGCCGGAGCAGCTCGCCGGCGAGGTCGGCCGCCGCTGCCCCTGCCTGGACGGCCGGGACGCCCGCCGGCTCCTCCGGCCCGGCCGCGGCGGGTGCGAGCGCACGCGGGAGGGCGACCACGGCGACCGCGCCGACCACGGCCACCGCCACGACCGGGAGGAGGACCGCGGGCCGCGGCAGCCGTGCCCGCGCCGGCGCGTCACCGGGGTCCACGACGTCCCGTCCGGCCGGTGCCTCGCCGGGGGACGGCCCGGGCGAGGTGATCCGCAGGACCTCCGCGAGCACCTCGTCCTCGGCGGCCTGCGCGGCCCTCTCGGTCCGGGAGCCGGAACGCACGTCGTCCAGCAGCTGCAGGGCGGCCTCCAGCCGCTCGTCGTCGCCGGAACCGGTGAGCCGGTCGCGGCGGGCCAGTGCGGCGGCCACCGCCGCCTCGGCGGCTGCGCGGTCGGCAGGCGTCAGCGCGGGTCGGCCGGTGGGCCTCCGGCGGGTCACCAGGACGCCGACCGCGACGACGCCGCCGAGCAACGCCGCGCCGGGCAGCACCACCAGCGCCCAGCCCACGCCTTCCCGCGGCGGGTCGAGCAGGATCCACTCGCCGTAGCGCGCCACGAAGTGCGCGCGGATCTCCTCGGGTGTCTCGCCGGCGGCCACCCGCTCGGCGATGACCGCCCGCATGCCCCGCGCCGCCGGCGCCGCCGAGTCCGCCGCCGACTCACCGGCGCAGGTGGGGCACCGCAGCCCCGTCGCGATCTCGCGGGCGGCCTCCGCCGGGTCGGTGCGTGCGACGGGCTCCTGTCGCCACCAGAGGGCGGTCACCAGCGCGAGGACCGCGAGCACGACGGCCGCGACCCGCAGCCGGCCGCTCACGCCCCCTCCAGGAGGGGCAGCACTTCCTCGGCCAGCCACGCGGCGGACACCGCACCCACCCGCCGGGCGACGACGGCCCCGTCCCGGTCGACCACGAAGGTCTCGGGCACGCCGGTGGTCCCCCACTCGACCGCCAGCCGCCCGTCGGCGTCGACGACGCTCGGGAACGGCGTCCCACCCACCCCGGCGAGGAACTCCCGCGCGTCGTCGTCGTCGTCGTTGACGTCGATCCCGACGACCCGCAAGCCCTGCGGCCCCCACTGCCGGGCCGTCTCCACCAGCAGCGGCATCTCCTCCCGGCAGGGCGCGCACCACGACGCCCAGACGTTGACCAACACCACCGAGCCGCGCAGCTCCACCAGGTCGAGGTGGCCTCCGTCGAGCGTGGTGCCCGCCAGCGCCGGTGCCGGACCGCCGACCATCGCCGTGGCGGACGCCGCCTCGCGCGGGCGGTCGAGCGCGAGGGCCAGCGGCACCACCAGCGCGAAGCCCGCGAGCAGGGCGGCCACCAGCAGCAGTGCCCGCCGCCGGCCGCTCACCGCTCCCCCGGCGCCAGGCTCGGCACGGGCTCCCCCGGCGCCGACCGGCTCCCCCGCACCCGGCGGGCGGGCCAGCCCGCGAGCACCGCCCCGAGGGCCATCACCCCACCGGCGATCCAGAGCCAGGACACCAGCGGGTTCACGGCGATGCGGAGCAGCGCCCAGCCGCCGTCCGGGTCGACCTCGGTGACGGTCAGGTAGACGTCGCCGCCGAACGTCGAGCGGACCGCGGGTGAGGCCACGGTGATCGCGTGCGCCGGGAAGGTGCGCAGCTCCGGCGCCGCCGCTCCCCGGGCCCGCCCGTCCTCCACCAGCGCGACCCGCGCGACGACCCGCATCTCCTGCGCCGTGCGCTCGCGCTCGACCGCGTCCAGCCGCGCCGTCCAGCCCGCCACCGTCACCGCGTCCCCCACCGCGACCCGCTGCTCCGTCGCCGTCGAGAACGAGGAGGACGCCGCGACGGCGACCGCGGCCAGCGCGACCCCGATGTGCACGACCAGCCCGCCGTGCAGCCGCCGCCGGCGGCGGACCGCTTCCAGCAGCGACCCCGGCCACGACCGGCCGGTGGCCCGCCGGGCGACCCTGGTGCCCTGCCCGACCAGCTGCACCGAGGTGGCCAGCACCATGGCGGCGAGGCCGAACGCGGTCAGGGCCGCGGCCCCGGAGACCCCCAGCAGCACCAGCGATGCGACCAGCGCGACCGAGACGGCGACCGGCACCGCCACCCGGCGGGCGAGCGCCTGCACCTGGTCACCGCCCCACGACACCAGCGGGCCCAGGGCCATGAGCAGCAGGACGACCAGGGCGACCGGTACCGCCATCTGGTTGTAGTACGGCGGCCCCACCGACACCTGGCTGCCGTCGGCGAGCTGGGCGAACACCGGGAACAGCGTGCCGAGGAGGACGGTGAAGGCCAGCCCGACGAGCAGGACGTTGTTGCCCAGGAACACCGTCTCCCGGGACAGCCGGGCGTGCAGGGTCCCGTCGGGGCCGAGCCGGTCGGCGCGCCACACCAGCAGCACGGCCACGACGGCCAGGACGAGGCCGATGAAGCCCAGGAGGAGCGCACCCAGCGTCGACCGGCTGAAGGCGTGGACGCTGTCCACGATGCCGCTGCGGGTGAGGAAGGTGCCGACCAGCACGAGGACGAACCCGGCCACCGCCAGGCAGACGTTCCACACCCGGAGGGTCGCCCGGCGCTCCTGCACCATCGCCGAGTGCAGCAGCGCCGTGGCGGTCAGCCAGGGCAGCAGCGAGGCGTTCTCCACCGGGTCCCACGCCCAGTAGCCGCCCCAGCCCAGGACCGCGTACGCCCACCAGGCGCCGAGGACGATGCCCAGGGTCAGGAACGTCCAGGCGACCAGGGTCCAGCGGCGGACGGCGAGCAGCCAGCCCCGCCCGGTGTCGCCGGTGACGAGGGCCGCCACCGCGTAGGCGAAGGGCACCGCGAGCCCGACGTAGCCCAGGTAGAGCAGCGGGGGGTGCGCGCCCATCAGCGGGTTGTCCTGCAGCAGCGGGTTGGGGCCCGGTCCGTCGGCCGGCACCGGGGAGACGCGCTCGAACGCGTTGCCGCCGAACAGCGCCAGCGCGAAGAAGAAGGTGGCGACGGCCGACAGCGTCACCAGCACCCAGGGGTGGTGCCGGGCCGCCCGGGCGTCGGGGCGGCGCGCGACGGCTGCGGTGTACCCCGCGAGCACGACCAGCCAGAGCAGGAGCGAGCCCTCCAGCGCCGACCAGAGAGCGGTCACCCGGAAGTACAGGGGGACGGCGCGGCCGCCGTTCTCCGCCACGTACCGCACGCCGAAGTCGTGCGTGAGCAGCGCCCACTCGAGGACGGCGGCGGCCGCCAGCGCCGCACCGAGCACGGCGTAGCTGAGCCGCCGCGCGGACCGCGCCGGCACGCGACCGGTCGCCACCCCGACCCAGGCCGCGACGGCCGTGACCGCGAGGACGACCCCCGAGGCCAGCGAGGCGGTCCCGAGCAGCGCCGTCACCCGGCCTCCCCGACGGGCCGGTACTCGTTGGAGTGCTTGACCAGCACCAGGTCGCCGACGAAGACGCCGTCGCCCCCCAGCCACCCCTCGACCACGGCGCCCTGCCCCTCGGCGAACACCGCCGGCAGCGCGCCGGAGTAGACGACGGGGAGGGTGGCGACGCCGTCGGTGACGGCGAACCGCGCCTCCGACCCGACGCGCTCCAGGGAGCCCACCTGCACCAGGCCGCCCAGCCGGAGCCGCTCGTCCTCCGGCGGCGGCTCCGCGAGGAGCTCGGTCGGCGTCCGGTAGTAGACCAGCGTGTCGGCCAGCCCGCTGACCCCCAGCAGGGCCAGCGCCCCACCCACGGCACCGACCACCACGAGGAGCCGCAGCGAGAGGGTGCGGCGCCGCTGCGCCGGCCGGGTCACCGGCCGCCCCGCCCCGGGCGGGTGGCCCACAGGTACCCGAGCCACACGAGCGAGGTGAGCAGGTAGCCGAGGACCACCGCCAGCTGGCCGCTCACCGCCCGCCCCCCGGGACGACGGTGATGACCGGTGCGGCGCCGGCCGCGGGAGGGACGGCAGCCGGCTCGGCCCCGGCCGCCCGCAGCCCGGCCACCCGGCGCCGGACGACGAGCACCGCCAGGAGCGTGAAGGCGACCACGCCCGCCGCCAGCGCCCACGCCATGACCGGGTCGATCGGCGGGCTGCCCTCGGGGCCGAGCACGGTGGGCGGCTGGTGCAGCGTCCGCCACCACACGACCGAGAAGTGCACCACGGGCACGTTCAGGAAGGCGACGACGCCGACCGCGGCGGACCGGCGGGCGGCGACGTGCGGGTCGTCGGCCATCCGGCGCACGCCCAGGTAGGCGACGTAGACCAGCAGCAGCACCGTCGTCGTGACCAACCGGGCGTCCCAGGTCCACCAGACCCCCCAGACCGGGCGGCCCCAGAGCATGCCGAGCCCGATGGCCAGCGCGGTCAGCCCGATCCCCAGCTCGGCGGCGGCCTGGGCGCACCGGTCGAAGCGCAGGTCGCGGCGCACGAGGTAGGCGACGCTGCACACCAGGACGGCCGCGAAGGCGAGGTAGGCGACCCAGGCGGCGGGGACGTGCACGTACATCAACCGCTGCGCGGGCCCCTGCACCGCGTCCTCGGGCGCGACGAGGAGCGCCAGCACCAGCGCCGCCCCGGAGGCGGTGACCGCGGCGGTGGGGAGGAGCGCTCCACCGGGCGCCGGGGTCCTGGGCACGCGCGCTCCTCCTGTCGAGCGGTCCCGACCTCGAGGTCTTGGGGACGGCCGGGTCGGCGGACCCGGCCAGCCTCTCACTCCTCCAGGAGGAAGGGGAAGACGGCCCAGGAGGTCGCTCCGGCGACGAGGTCGTAGGCGACCAGGAGGGCCAGCCACGGCCACGGCTCGTCGGCGACCCCGGCCTGCGTCCCGGCCAGCAACGCGGGCAGCCCGGCGGGCAGCACCAGCGCGGCCAGCAGCCCGGCACCGCGGGCCGAGGCCGCCAGGAGGGCCCCGAAGACCGTCAGGCTCGCCGCGACCCCCACCAGGCCGAGCACCGCGGCGGCGCAGCCGGCGACCGTCACCGCGCCGTCGAGCAGGAGGACGGCGAGAAGGGTCCCGGTGCTCCAGGTGACCGCCAGCGCGCCCCACAGGACGACCGCCTTGGCCAGGAGCAGCACCCCGGGAGGGACGAGGCCGCGCAGCATGTCCCAGGAGTCCTCGTCCCGCTCCGCCGCGGCGACCAGGCGGGCCAGCGGGACGGCGGCGGTCAGCACGAGCAACCACACCAGTCCCGGTGCCGTGGTCCGCAGCGCGGCCGGATCGGGGCCGAGCACCAGACCGGCCAGGACGACGCCGGCCGCGACGAAGGGCAGCACCGACGCGAAACCGTCGACGCCCCCCAGGGCGATCCGGGCGTCCCTCCGCACCAGCACGGCGACGGTGCGCAGCGTGCCCGGTCGTCGCACCTGCAGCCCCGCGCGCCGGCCGCTCACCCGAGCACCGTCACGGCGCCCGCGGCGAGTTCCAGCCGGGCGTCGGCCGGACCGAGGTGGTGCGCGGCCTCGGGCCCCGCGACCAGCACCGCCGTCCCGCGCCCGGCGAGCGCCGCGACCGTCGCGCGCACGGCGGCCCGTCCCTCGGCGTCGAGGTGCTCCATGGGTTCGTCCAGGCAGACCACCGCCGGGGAGACGACGCGGGCGACGGCGAGGGTGACCCGGGTCTGTTGGCCCGCGGAGAGCCGGCCGGTCTCCTGCCGCCACAGCTCCTCGGGGAGCCCGCAGGACGCCAGGGCCGCCGCTGCGGAGACCGCCGGTTCCGGGCGGCCGGCCAGCGCTCCGGCGAACGCGACGGCCTCGACCGCCCGCTGCCGGCGGCGCATGCCCGCGCCCGGGCGCAGGTAGAGCGCCCGCCCGCTGACCGAGCGGCTGCCCGACGTCGGCTCGACCAGGCCGGCCGCGATCCGGAGCAGCGTGGTCTTCCCGGCGCCGTTCGCCCCGCCGACGGCGCACACCGCACCCGGGGCGAGCCGCAGCGTGAGGGGTGCCAGCACGGTGCGGCTCCCGTACCGGCAGGCCACCTCGTGGAGGGACAGCGCGGGCGGCTCCGCTCCGCCGGGGCTCGACTCGGTCATCGTGGCCAGGATCGTGCCACCGGGTGCGGACGGCCCGGCACCCTCGTCCGGTTGTGCGGCCCGGTGGAGCCGCTAGGGTCGGCCGGGACCGCAGCGGGGCGCTCGGCGAGGGGCTCCCCCGCACACCTGCCACGGAGGTCTGCGACCGTGCCTGCCGAACCCGCTCCGGTCGCGGCACCGGCGCCGGGCTCGGTGCTCGACCCCGTGGGGCCAGAGGCGGCGCAGATCGCCGGCCTCACGTGGTTCATGGTCGTCCTGGGTGGCCTGCTGTGGCTGGCCACCGTCGTGTTCCTGGTGCTGGCGCTGCGGCACCGCGCTCGCCGGGAACCGCGGGCGAACGACGGCGGCGCCAAGGCGTTCATCGCCGTGTGGGGGGTGGTCGTCCCCGTCGTCGTGCTGCCGATCGTCTTCGGCTACAGCCTGCTGGTGGGCGTGGACACCTCCCGGCCCGCCCCCTCCGGAGCGCTGACGATCGAGGTCGTCGGCCACCAGTTCTGGTGGGAGGTGCGCTATCCCGAGGCCGGCGTCGTGACGGCGAACGAGGTCCACGTGCCCGTGGGCCGGCCGGTGCGGCTGGAGATGACGTCGGCGGACGTGATCCACAGCCTCTGGGTCCCCCCGGTCGCCGGGAAGCTGGACCTGTTCCCGGGCCACACGAACGTCCTCTCCCTGCAGGTCGACGAGGCCGGCCGGTACCTCGGCGAGTGCGCGGAGTTCTGCGGCATCCAGCACGCCCGCATGCAGTTCGTCCTGGTCGCGCAGGAGGAGGACGAGTTCACCGAGCACCTGCGCGCCCTGCAGGCGGGCCCCGCCGAGCCGGGCAGCGACCTGGCGGAGGCCGGCCGCGAGGTGTTCCTGGCCGCAGGCTGCGGGCAGTGCCACCGGATCGAGGACGTCAGCGAGGGCGCGGACTTCGCACCCGACCTGACCCACCTGGCCACGCGCGACACCATCGCCGCCGGGATGCTGGAGAACACCCGGGGCAACCTGGCCGGCTGGATCCTCGACCCGCAGGGGCTCAAGTCCGGCGTCCGCATGCCGCCGAGCAATCTCGAGGGCGAGGACCTGCAGGCGCTGCTGGCCTACCTGGAGGGCCTGCGGTGACCGCGCTCCAGGACCCGCCCGCCACCGAGGACCGGCTCGCCGCCTCGTGGGCCACCCAGCCCGGGGCGGCCGGCTGGTTCACCGCGCTCAACCACAAGCAGGTGGCCCAGCGCTTCCTCGTCACCGCGTTCGTCTTCTTCGGGCTGGGCGGCATCCAGTCGGTGCTCATGCGCTGGCAGCTGGGCAGCGCCGAGAGCACCTTCCTCGACGCGCAGACCTACAACGAGCTGTTCACCATGCACGGCACGACGATGATGTTCCTGTTCGCCGTGCCGGTGGGCGAAGCGTTCGCCATGTACTTCCTGCCGCTGATGCTGGGCACCCGCGACCTGCCGTTCCCCCGGCTCACCGCGTTCGGCTGGTACATCTACGTGCTCGGCGGGGTCTTCCTGTACAGCAGCTTCCTGTTCGGCCAGGTGCCGGACGGCGGCTGGTTCGCCTACACCCCGCTCACCGGCCCCGAGTACTCCCCGAGCTCCTCGATCGACTTCTGGCTGCTCGGCGTGACCTTCGTGGAGATCGCGACCATCGCGGGCGCGATCGAGCTGGTGGTGCTGATCCTCCGGTACCGGGCGCCGGGCATGAAGATCAGCCAGATGCCCCTGCTGGCGTGGAACGTGCTGGTGACGGGGATCGCCGTCATCTTCGCGTTCCCGCCGCTGGTGGTCGCCAGCGTGCTGCTCGAGCTGGACCGCAAGATCGGCACGCACTTCTACGATCCGGCGGCCGGCGGGGAGTCGCTGCTCTGGCAGCACCTCTTCTGGTTCTTCGGCCACCCCGAGGTCTACATCATCCTGCTGCCCGGCCTCGGCATCGTCTCCACGATCGTGCCCGTCTTCGCCCGCAGCCGGATCGTCGGCTACAGCCTGATCGCGGTCTCCACCGTCGCCATCGGCATCCTGTCGTTCGGCGTGTGGGTCCACCACATGTTCACCACCGGGATCCCGCAGCTGGGGCTCGCCTTCTTCTCCGTGGCCAGCCTGTTCATCCCCATCCCGAGCGCCATCCAGATCTCCGCGTGGATCGCCACCATCTGGCAGGGACGGGCGGTCTGGAAGACCCCGATGATGTACGTCGTCGGGTTCATCGTGATCTTCGTCCTCGGCGGGGTCACCGGCGTGATGGTCGCCTCCGTGCCCTTCGACACCCAGGCGCACGACAGCTACTTCGTCGTCGCGCACTTCCACTACGTGCTCATCGGCGGGATCCTCTTTCCCGTCCTGGCCGCCATCCACTTCTGGATGCCGAAGATCTCCGGCCGGATGCTCGACGAACGCCTCGGCACGATCGCGTTCTGGCTGACCTTCATCGGCTTCAACGTCACGTTCTTCCCCCTGCACATCACCGGTCTGCAGGGCATGCCGCGCCGCGTCTACACCTACGCCGAGAGCACCGGGTGGGAGCTCACGCAGGCCATCGCGACCTGGGGCACCGTCGTCCTCACGCTCGGCCTGCTCATGACGCTGGGGAACGTGGTGCACTCGGCCCGGTACGGCGAGCGCGCCGGCGCCGACCCCTGGGGCGGGGAGACGCTCGACTGGTACGCGACCTCGCCGCCGCCCGCCTACAACTTCCGCGGCATCCCCGAGATCGCCAGCC
Organism: Blastococcus sp. KM273128; assembly: GCF_021698975.1. Lineage (GTDB taxonomy): Bacteria > Actinomycetota > Actinomycetes > Mycobacteriales > Geodermatophilaceae > Blastococcus. The sequence continues at coordinate 120,794 of NZ_SSXA01000006.1, forward strand.
GGTCACCCCTCTGGGACACCCGCCCCTTCCGGCCGAGGTACGACCCGGCCACCTGGCAGGACGAGCTGCGCGAACCGCGTGCCCCCGTGCGCCAGGTGGTGCTCACCAGCGTCCTCGACGCCGTCCCGGAGGAGCTGGTCACCCTGCCGCAGAAGTCGTGGTGGCCGCTGGTGATGGCCGTCGCGCTCACCGTCGCCCTGATCGGCACGATGATCGACGTCTACCCACTGGCCCTGACCGGCGTGCTCGCCGCCGTCGTCACCGGCGTCGCGTGGATCTGGGACAGGCAGGACCAGCGGTGAGGACCAGCGGGCACACCGGGGAGGCCGCTCCGCGCCCGGCCCCGCACATCGCCCGGGGCACCGGGTGGTGGGGGATGCTGCTGCTCCAGCTCGTCCTGGTCTCGATGCTGGCGGCGCTGCTGTTCTCCTACTTCTACCTCCGGGACGGCTTCGACACCTGGCCGCCCGCTCCCGCCCCCGCCCCCGCGCTGGGGCTGACGGCGGTCGCCACCGGCCTGCTCGTGCTCAGCGCCGTCCCCGTGGCCGCGGTGCACCTCGCGGCGCGGGCCGGGCGCGGCGACGGGCGGTTCCCCGCCGCGCTGGCCGCCGCCCTCGCCCTGGGCGTGGCCTTCCTGGCCGTGCAGTTCGCCGACTACTCGGCCAACGACGTCGACCCGCAGCGCGACGTCTACGGCTCCCTCTTCCTCGCCCTCGCCGGCTTCCACCACGTCAACGCCGTGCTGGCGCTGCTCGGGCTCGGCGTCGTCCTGCTGCGCGTGCGGTCCGGGGGCATGCGACCGCGGGAGCAGGAGATGGTGGTGACCGCCGCCCACTACTGGTACTTCGTCGTCTGGTCCTGGATCGTCGTCGCCGCCACCCTCTACCTGATACCGAGGTTCTGGTGACCGCCGCGACCCCGGAGACCAAGCGACCCGCCGGCCGCCCGATCCTCTTCTGGTTCGGCGTCGGTGGCGGCACCGCGGCCTGGCTGCTGCACCTGCTGGCCGGCTACTGGGCCATCGAGGTCGCCTGCCCCACCGAGGGCCCGGCCCTGCCCGCCTACCTCGTCGGGCTCACCGTGCTGCTCGCCGGTGCGGCCGTCGCCGCAAGCTGGGCGTCCTGGTGGGCGATGCGCCACCTCCCGCCGCAGCCGGAGTCCGCCGCGGTGCCCGGCCCGGAGCCCCGGCCGCTCCTGCCGTGGCGGCGCCGGCGCGACCCGGAGGAGGCACCCCCCGCCGGCGCCTGGGACCCGGTGCCCAGCCCCGCGCGCAACCGGATGCTGGCGCTCACCGGCCTCACCATGAACCTGCTCGCGGTCGGCCTCATCGTGCTGGCGCTGCCCCCCGTCCTCGCGTACGGACCGTGCTGGTGACCGGGCGACCGCGGGGATCCCGGGCCCGGCTGGCGGCGGCGCTGCTGGCCGCCGCGGCCGGGCTCACGGCCTGCACCGACGCGACGGGCCGCGACGGGGAGTTCCAGGCCTCCCCCGAGCGCGGGCGGGAGCTGCTGCGCGCGTACGGCTGCGCCTCCTGCCACCAGGTGCCGGGCGTCGCCGGCCCGCAGGGACGGGTCGGCCCCCCGCTGGGCACCATCGTCGAGCGGCGGACCGTCGCGGGCACGCTGCCCCACACCCGGGAGAACCTCGCGGCGTGGATCCAGGACCCGCAACGGATCGACCCCGGCAACCTCATGCCCGACCTGGGCGTGACCGACGAGGACGTCGACGCCATCGTCGCCTACCTGTACTCCCTGGGGACGCCGTGAGCGCCCGCCGCCCGGCACGCTGGCTGCTCGTCCTGGCGCTGGTCCTGGCCTGCGCGGGGCTCACCCTGGCGACGGCGCCGGTCGAGGCCGCCCCCGCACCGCAGACGGCGGAGCTCACGGCCGGTGGCACGGTGTACCAGCGGTACTGCGGCATCTGCCACAACAACGACGGCAGCGGCATCCCCGGCACCGGGGTGGAGGCGGGGCCGGACCTGCGCGGTCTGCCGGTCGCCTACGTCGACCTGGTCATCCGGACCGGACGGATGCCGCTCCTGCACCGGGAGGTCGGCGCGGTCGAGGAGCAGCTCACCGACGAGCAGCGCGAAGCGGTGGTCGCCTGGATGGCCGGGGAGTTCGAGCTGACCGGCGGGATCCCGGAGGTCGGGCCGGGTGACCCCGGCCGCGGGCAGCCGCTGTGGCTGACCAATTGCGCGCCCTGCCACAGCGCCGCGGGGAACGGCGGCATCTCTGCCGACGGGACGATCGCCCCGGAGGTCACCGGGATCGACCCCACCGGGATCGTCGAGGCCCTCCGCGTTGGCCCCTTCGAGATGCCCCGGTTCGGCGACGAGGTGATCAGCGAGCAGGACGCCGCCGACATCGCCGCCTACGTGCAGGACCTCTCCGACGCCGAGACCACGCCGCTGGGCCTGTCCGACATCGGCCGGGTGTACGGCGGAGTCTTCACCGCGCTGCTGGCCCTGACCGTCGTCGGGACGCTCTTCGTCGTCGCCCGGCGCGGCCGGCGACCGGACCTGCTGCCGGACGATCCGCCGGCGGAGGAGGCAGGGGGCACGCGGCCGTGACCGGGGTCCGCCCCGGCTCCGCCGGGGACCGCCTGCGCCGTCCGGTGCCGGTCGGCGTCGGCGCCGTCGCCGCCGCCCTGCTCGTGGCCTTCGTCGCGGGGGTGTTCCTGGGCTGGCCGACCGCGGCGCTGGGGCTGGCGCTGACCGGTGCCCTGCTGGCCGTGGCCGTCGTCGTGGGGCAGCTCCGCGGGCCGGTCGCGCAGGAGCTGGTCTGGCCGGACGAGCGCCACCCGGGCGACGCCCCCGTGGCGACCGCCGCGGCGGCCGCGGTCGCCACCCCGGTGCGCCGGAGGTGGGTCCTCGGCGGGCTCGGCGGCCTCGGCATCGGCGCGCTGGCCGGCGTCGGGCTGCTGGCGTGGTCCGGCCGGGACGGGGGGCCGGTCACGGCGTGGCGGCGCGGCGTCCACCTGGTCACCGCCGAGGGGCAGCGCATCCGTGCCACCGACGTGCCGGTGGGCGGGTTCGGCACCGTCTGGCCCGAGGGCTCCGTCCGCGCCGACCTCTCCGCCGTGGTGCTGGTCCGGCTGGCGACGCAGGAGGCGGAGCCACCCACGGTGCTCGACTGGGTCGTCGGCGACCGCATCGTGGCGTACTCCAAGATCTGCACCCACGCCGGCTGCCCGGTCGGCCTGTACCAGGAGGACACCGACTCCCTGTTCTGCCCGTGCCACCAGGCGACCTTCGACGCGGCACGGGGTGCGGTGCCGACGTTCGGCCCGGCGTCCCGGCCGCTCCCCCAGCTCCCCCTGGGGGTCGACGACGACGGCTTCCTCGTCGCGACGGACGGCTTCGCGACCCCCATCGGGCCGGTGCGCGGATGACCGTCCAGGAGGCCCCCGCCCGGCCCCGGTGGCTGCGCGAGCTGTTCGTGCCGACGCACTGGTCGTTCCTGCTGGGACCGGTCGCGGTGGTCTCGTTCGTGGTGCTGCTGCTGACCGGCGTGGTGCTGACCTTCTTCTACCAACCCTCCACCGAGCTCGTGGAGTACGACGGCTCGGCCGCCCTGTACGCCGGACGGGATCTGCCCGCCGCGTTCGCGTCGGTTGTCGCGATCGAGGAGGACGTGCCGGGGGGGCTCCTGCTGCGCCGGGTGCACCGCGCGGCCAGCTACCTGTTCGTCGCCGCGCTCCTGCTGCACGCGTTGCGCGTCCTCCTGGCCGGCGCGTTCCGGGGACGCCGCTTCGTCAACTACCTCGTCGGCCTGGTCCTGCTCGCCCTCGCCCTCGCCCTGGGCTGGACGGGGCAGAACCTCGTCTACGACGTGGTCACCGGCAGCAGCGTCCGGATCGGGTACACGATCGCGGGGAGCATCCCCTACGTCGGCACGGAGCTGGCCGACCTCGTGTTCGCCGGACCCGACGTCGACGACGTCGTCGCCCGGTTGTTCTGGCTGCACGTCCTGCTCCTGCCGGTGGCCTTCATGCTCGGCCTGGCCGCGCACCTCTGGCTGGTGGTCCGCCACCGGCACACGGTCCTCCCCCGCCGGCGGGACACCGGCGGCCGGTGGCTGGTCGCCGTGCCCACCGGGGTCGGCCTGCGGTCGCGCGCCGCGCTGCTGACGGCGCTGGTCTGCGCGCTGGTGGTGCTCGCCGCGACGCTGGTGCCCTTCGGGGACGTCACGCACATCGGCCCGTTCCTGCCCGGGGTGGCCGGCAACGACATGTACCCGGACTGGTACCTGTTCCCGATGGAGGGGGCCATCCTGCTGCTCCCGGCCGTCGACGTCACCGTGCTCGGCGCGACGATCACCAACCCGCTGCTCGGCGGGGTCCTGCTGCCGGTGCTCCTGGGCGGCGCGGCGCTGCTCTACCCGCTGCTGGAGGGCCTGTTCCGGCGGCGATCCCCCGCCGAGCAGGACCTCAGCGAGCACCCCTTCCACGCGCCCGTCCGGGTGGCCTTCGTGACGCTGCTCGTGACCGTGACGGTGCTGCTGTCGCTCGGCGCGGCCAGCGACGTGCTCGCCCAGGTCATCGGCGCGCCCGTCGCCACGGTCATCCGGGTGCTCCGGGGATCCCTCGTCGTCGCTCCGCCGGTGCTCGCCGTCCTCGCGTTCTGGTACGCCCGGCGGCGGTCCCGGCAGCAGCCGGCCTGAGCCGGTCAGCCGATCCGCAGGCGGGCGACGCCCATGCGCGTTGGGAGGACCGGGCGATGGGTACGCGACTGGTGCCGGTCACGTCGCACCTCTCGCGGGCGGCGTCCGGCCGCACGCCGGGGCGGGCCGCCCGGGTGACCCGGAACCGAACTCGGCCGTATCGGGAGGACCGATGAGCGCAGGAGGAGACCGCCGCGGCAACGGTCGACCGCACGATCCGCAGTCCCGCATGGGGGGCTGGAAGGCTGCCCGGCGGCGGATGATCGCCCTCGCCGTCGGGGTCATCGTGGTCATCTTCGCCGTGCTGCTGATCGTCTGGCTGCTCGGCCGGTCGGCCGCCGACGCGCAGGGCGCAGCGGGGGCCGGGGGCGCAGCACCCCACCACGCCGAGGCGGGGGCGACCGCCGGTGGAACGGGCAGCACCCCGGTGCAGCCGGTCCCCACGGCGGTCATGCCCGGGTGACCCGGCCCACCTGACGCCCTCGTCCCTCGTCCCGCGCCCCGCGCCCCGCGGGCCGCACCGCGCCCGTGCCGTCATCGCGGATCGGCGCACGCCGGACACGACAGAGGCCCTGCCCGGATCCGTGGATCCGGGCAGGGCCTCTGACCTTCGTAGCGGGGACAGGATTCGAACCTGCGACCTCTGGGTTATGAGCCCAGCGAGCTACCGAGCTGCTCCACCCCGCGCTGTTCCACCACCGTACCGCACGAGCGGTGGCAGGTCGCGCGGTCCCGCGGTCGGGAGCCGACCGCGGGACCGCGCGGACCTCAGGAGGTGCCGGCCGTGCCCGCCTTCGCCGGCGCTGCGGTCGCCCCGTTCGAGGCGGACCCGTTGGCGGTGGAGCCGTCGGCCGACGTGGCCGTGACCGGCGTGTGCGCCTCCTCCGGGGCCCGGCGCGGCAAGCGCGGTTCCTGCCCCAGCCCCTTGGCCAGCGAGACGAGCACCAGCAGCAGCACGATCGCGAACGGGAACGCCGCGACGATGGAGGCGGTCTGCACCCCACCCAGACCCCCGCTGACCAGCAGGACGGCGGCGGAGGCCGAGATGACCAGACCCCAGATCACGCTGACCACCCGTGCCGGGTCCTGCCCGCCACGGCTGCTCAGCGAGCCGAGGACGAACGTGGCCGAGTCGGCGCTGGTCACGAAGAAGGTGACGATGAGGATCATCGCCCCGATGCCGGCGATCACGCCGCCGGGCAGGGTGTCCAGCAGCGCGAACAGCTGCGACTCGGTCGCCTGGCCCGCAAGCCCGGCACCCTCCTGCTCGGCGAGGATGCCGGCGCCACCGAACACCGAGAACCACAGGCCGCTCACCAGCGTGGGCACCGCCAGCACACCGATGACGAACTCGCGGATGGTGCGTCCACGCGAGATGCGCGCGATGAACGTCGCCACGAACGGCGACCAGGAGATCCACCACGCCCAGTAGAAGATGGTCCAGCCGTTGATCCAGTCCGACCGCTCGGCGTCGAAGGGGCCGGTCTGCAGGCTCATCGTGGGCAGCTCGGCGAAGTAGCTGCCCAGGGTCGTGGTGAACGCACCCACCAGCCGGCCGGACGACGCGGTGAAGAGCACGAACGCGAAGAGCGCGACGGCCAGCACGACGTTGGCCGTCGAGAGCCACTTGATCCCGCGGTTGATGCCGGAGAGCGCGGAGATCAGGAACAGGACGGTCACCACCGCGATGATCGCCAGCTGCACGCCGGAGCCGATGGCGATGCCGTCGCTCAGCGAGTTCAGCCCGCCGTTGATCTGCGCGGCGCCCAGGCCGAGCGAGGTGGCGACGCCGAACACGGTGGCGACGACGGCGACGGTGTCCACGGCCGTGCCGAGCGGGCCGTCGACGCGGTCACCGAGGACCGGCCGCAGCGCGCCGCTGATGGTCGCCTTCCAGCCACGGCGGAACCGGGCGTAGGCCAGGGCCAGCGCCAGGACGGCGTAGATGCCCCACGGGTGCAGGCCCCAGTGGAAGAAGGAGTAGCGCAGCGCGTCACGGGCGGCCTCCGTGCTCTCCGGCGTGGCCGTCGGCGGCGTGAGGAAGTGCGACACCGGCTCCGCCACGCCCCAGAACACCAGGCCGATGCCCATCCCGGCGCTGAACAGCATCGCGAACCAGGCGCCGGTGCTGTACTCCGGCCGGTCGGCGTCGGCCCCCAGCCGGATCCGCCCCCACCGCGTCGCCGCGAGCACGATGACGGCGACCAGCACGATCGTCGCGGTCAGCAGGTAGAACCAGCCGAACCGGTCGACGACGAAGGATCGGGCCGCGTTCGCGGCGGAGTCGAGCGACGAGGGCGAGAAGGCCCCCCAGAGGATGAAGGGGAGCACGACGGCCAACGAGGCCCAGAAGACGGCGGAGGTTCTTCGCACGAGGGGCGGTTCCTTCGGTCGGGGACGGGACTGCCGGCTGACGACCGGCGTGCACCGCCGGGCGGGTACTACCCGGCGGACGGCACGATCATCCAGAGTTGCAGCACGCACCGGAGAACGCATCTTCCCGGGGGTGACGAGCCCCACCCCCGCGGCGGCCCGGGCGTCGGGGATCGTGGACGGGTGCCACCGCAGCCCCTCGCACCGCAGGACGCCCACCGCGCCGTCGACCTGGCCCTCCGGGCCGGCGAGCTGCTGCTGTCCGCCGGCGCCAGCGCCGCCGAGGTGACCGCCACCTGCACGGTCGTCGCCCGCTCCTGCGGCCTCCGGCGGGTGGAGTGCGACATCACGTTCACCTCGATCACCGTCTCCGGCCACGCCGACCAGGAGGCCGGGCCCGTCAGCGGTCTGCGCCTGGTGCAGCAGCGCGAGCTGGACTACTCGCGCGCCACCGCCGTCCACAACGTCGTCGGCGACCTGGCCGCGGGCCGCGTCACCCCGGCGGAGGCCGACCGCCGCCTGGAGTCCGTGTCCACCAGCCGGCAGCCCTACCGGCGGTGGGTCGTGACCGGAGCCCGGGCGCTGCTCGCCGCCGCGGTGGCCGTGCTGCTGGGCGCAGGCCCCGTGGTGACGGCGGCCGCCTTCGGGGCGACCGTGCTCGTCGACCTCGCCATCGACCGGCTGGGCCGCCGCGGGCTGCCGACGTTCTTCCTCAACGCCGTCGGCGGCCTGATCGCCACGTCGGTGGCGCTCGCGCTGGTGGCCGCGGACATCGGCGTCCGCCCCTCGCTCGTCGTGGCCGGCGGGATCGTGCTGCTGCTGCCCGGTGTCACGCTCGTCGGCGCGGTGCACGACGCCATCACCGGCTTCTACGTGACCGCGAGCGCCCGGGCCTTCGAGACGTTCCTGCTCACGGCCGGGATCATCAGCGGCGTCGCCGTCGGCCTGTCGATCGGGGTGCGGCTGGGCCTGCCGGTCGCGATGTGGGACCCGCCGTCCAGCAGCCTCGCGGACGTCCCGCTCCAGCTCGCCGCCGCCGCCGCGATCTCAGCCTCCTTCGCCGTCTCCAACCACGCCCCCCGGCGCACGCTGGCCCCGGCCGCCGCCGCCGGCGCGCTCGGCTGGGCGGTCTTCACCGGGCTCGACCAGGCGCGGCTCTCGGTCACGCTGGCGACGGCGGCGGCGGCGGTCGCCATCGGCCTGGGCAGCTTCGCGCTCGCCGCCCGGCAGCGGGTCCCCGCGCTCGTCTACGTGGCGGCCGGCATCATCCCGCTGCTGCCCGGGCTGACCATCTACCGCGGCCTCCGCCGGCTCACCGAGGGCGACACGCTCGGCGGCATAACGATGCTCGGGACGGCGATCACCGTCGGCCTGGCGCTGGCCGCCGGGGCGCTCCTCGGCGAGTACGTGGCGCAGGCGCTCCGCCGGACCCGCCTGCCCGGGGAGCGGCGCCTGACCGGCCTGGTCCAGGCCCGCGCGGTACGCCCCGGGGGCCGGTCGGAGCGCCGGCGGCAGGCCTCGCCCAGCTGACGGCCCGGACCCGTGTGAACGGTGTGACGGGCCGCCACGGCCGAGGCGGAGGACCGTGCGCGCCTCCGGCTCCCCCGCGACCGCCCCGCCTACAGTCCGGCTCGTGGCGGGGGACGGAACGGCGGGCAGGTTCGTCGGGGACCCGCAGCCGGTGGAGATCCACCACCGCGGCATCTGGTACTCCGGCGAGCTGCTCGGCTGGCGGCACACCCCCGACGGCCGGGTCTCCGCCCGCGTGCGGTGCACCGTGGACGGGCTGCGGCATTCGACGTGGAAGGACCTCGCCGAGCTGCGCCTCCCCGATCCGGCGCACCCCCCGCGGCGCGAGCCGTTCCCGGCGGCGCCGGCCCGCCCGGTGGCCGACGGCTCCCCGGTGCCGGAGCACGACCGCACCCGGCCGCACACCCTCCTGGCCGCGCTGACCAACCGGCCCCGCCCACCGGAGCACGCACTCGTCCCC
>NZ_SSXA01000051.1 GCF_021698975.1 Blastococcus sp. KM273128
GGCCCAGCGGGGCGTGGCCCAGCTGCCCGGCCGGCCCACCTCGCTGCTCGTGCTGCCCGCGGAGACGCTGGCGGCGGTCGGTGCGGCGATGGAGGCCCTGGGCCAGCCCTACGCGCCGGGGACCGCGGGGCCGGACTCCTGGGATTGCGGCTCCCTCGTGCAGGCCGTCTACGGCCGGAGCGGGGTCCCCCTCCCGGCGACCCAGGGCGAGTTGTTCGCGCGCACGGTCTCCGTCGCCACCGCCGACGTGCTCCCCGGGGACCTGGTGTTCCTCGGCTCCCCGGAGGCCGGGCTGGGGCACGTGGGGCTCGCGCTGGACCAGCGGACGATGCTCGCCGCCGACGCCCGGGCCGGCGCGGTCGTGGTGCGGACGCTGCCGGGCGACCAGGTGCTCGGCGTGGGCCGCCCGGTCCTGGGTGGGCGGCCACCCGTCGCCGTCCCGGAGCCGTCCGGCGGGGCGCTGCGGACCGAGTGCGGCAACACCGTCTACCCGCCCAGCTACGACGGCGGCCGGGCCTGGGGCGGCTACCCGAACGGCCTGATCCCGCCCAGCGCGATGTGCCCCCTGGGCGTCGGCGGGCACACGCTGCGGTGCGACGCCGCGGCGGCCTACCGGGCCATGGCGGCGGCCTACGCCGAGGACTTCGGGCGCCCGCTGTGCATCACCGACTCCTACCGGACCTACGCCGGCCAGGTGAAGCTGTACGGGGAGAAGCCGGCACTGGCGGCGGTCCCGGGCACCAGCAACCACGGCTGGGGGCTCGCGGTGGACCTGTGCGGCGGCATCCAGTCCTTCGGCACGCCCCAGTACGCCTGGATGGTGGCCAACGCCGGCCGCTTCGGCTTCCTCCACCCCACCTGGGCCGATCCCGGCAACGGGCGTGAGGAGCCGTGGCACTGGGAGTACGCGGGCAACTGAGCCCGCCCGGCCGCGCCGGCGCCGCGACCGGAAATGTCGGTGCCCCCTCCTAGCGTGCGCAGCGACTCACGGAGGAGAGAACGCCATGCTCATCGACTGCGACACCTGCACCGCCCGCGGGACCGGCTGCGCCGACTGCGTGGTGACCGTGCTGCTCGGGGCCCCACCCGGATGGCAGGGGGTCGACCCGGTCGTCGTGCCCATGACGGGGCGCACCCGCGGCGGCCCGGCCCCGGCCGCGGAGGACGTCGTCGTCCCGCCGCCCGGCGTGGTGGTGGAGTTCGACGAGGTGGAACGGCGGGCCGTGCGGGCGCTCGCCGAGGGCGGTCTGGTGCCCCCGCTGCGGCACCCCGACGGCGCCGGCGGTCACGGCGGCGGCCGGTCCCGGGGCCGGCGCACCGGGTGAGCCCGGGGGCGGTGGCGACCGCGCCCGCTACTCAGCGTCAGGGGGTCCGGCGGGGAGGCGCGCCCCTGACCTGGGGGTCCTCGTCACAGGCGTTTCTCCCACCACCATTTGTCACGGCCGCATCACGGTCGTTAGGGTTCTCGCCGTCCGGCCGGGTGGTCGTCATCCGTCGATGGGTGGCCTCGACCGGACACCGCCTAATCACCGCCGGGCGCGCACCACTGGCGCCCACGGTGTACCGGGGACCCACCGCACTCCTGGGGTGAGTTCTCCCGCAGCCGGTCCGCCGGCGCGCGGGGGATAGGGCCAGTCTTCCCAGCCCGAACCCGTCAGCTAACCCGGTCGGCGGTCGCAGAGGAAGAAATGGAGAGCCGCCGCTCGTGGCGACCCCTCACGCACTGCTGACGCACGCCCCCGAACCGCTCCGGACCGTCGGGCCGGGCACCTCCCGCACCCGCCGTCTCGGCCCGGTGCGCACGGGTTTCCTGGTCACCGCCGTCGCGGCCGTGACCGTCACCGTCCTCCCGGGCACGGCGTCCGCCGTCCCCGGCACGGCCGACGAGGTCGCCGCCCAGGTGGCGGAGGCCAGCCACGAGCTCGAGGTCGTCTCCGAGCAGCTCAACGAGGCGCGTGTCGTCCTCGCCCGCCACCAGGACGAGGTGGAGGCCGCCGGCGCGGCCGCCGCCGAGGCGGAGGTCCGGATCGGCTCCCTCGACGGGCACATCCGCCGGCTGGCCCGCAGCGCCTACACCGGCAGCGGCATGACCCAGCTCGACGTCCTGCTGACCAGCGACTCGGCCGAGCAGCTCGTCGACCAGCTCGGCACCCTCGACGCCATCGCCGGGCACACGAACGCGGTGCTCGCCGAGGTCTCGCGCGCCGCGGCGGACGCCGAGCGGTCGCGCGACGCCGCCGAGGAGGCCGCCGCCGACGCCGAGCGCACGGTGGCGCAGATCGCCGTCCAGCAGGACGAGCTCGAGGCGAAGATCGCGGACTACCAGCGCCGCTACGAGGCGCTCACCGCGCCGCAGCAGGAGCAGGTGGCCCAGGCGCACGGTGGCGCCGCCCTGCCCGCGCCGGCCGCCGTCGCCGCGCCGAGCTCGGCCGCCCAGGTGGCGGTGAACACCGCGCTCGCCCAGATCGGGGACCCCTACGTGTGGGGCGCCGGTGGGCCGAACGCGTTCGACTGCTCGGGCCTGACCTCGTACGCCTACGCGGCGGCGGGTGTCACGCTGCCGCACTCCAGCCGGTCGCAGAGCCAGATGGGCACGCCCGTCTCGCGCAGCCAGCTGCAGCCCGGTGACCTGGTGTTCTTCTACAGCCCGGTCAGCCACGTCGGCATGTACATCGGCAACGGCCAGATGGTGCACGCCTCGACCTCCGGTCAGCCGGTGAAGGTGGCGAGCGTGGATTCGATGGGCAGCTACAACGGCGCCCGGCGGATCGTGGGCTGAGCGTCCCACCCGGTGCCACGAGGGCCGGTGGTCCCTCCGGGGGTCACCGGCCCTCGTCATCTCCCGGGAGGGACCGGCTGGGCGGAGGTGCATCGCCGACGACCGCGGGCGGCCGGTGCGGCAGGTCCTCCACCGCGGAGCGCGGCCGGGTCACCGAGACGGCAGCGGCGTTGGACAGGACGATGAGCGCGATGCCCGCCCACTCGTGATCCCGCAGCCCCTGGCCCAGCAGGGCGATGCCGACGAGCGCCGCAAGCACCGGGTGCACGCTCATGAAGACGCCGAAGAAGCGAGGCGGGACGACGCGCAGGGCCGTCAGGTCCGCGGCGTAGGGCACCACCGACGACAGCACGCCCGCCGCCACGGCGTAGCCGAGCGCCGCGCCGGTGAGCGCGCCGTCCACCGCCATGGGTACCAGCACGGGGAGGAAGGCGAGGGCGCACAGGGCGGTTCCCAGCGCGGGGGCCTGGAGCCCGGGCAGGCGCCGTCCGGCGACGCGGTTCAGGAGGATGTAGGCCGCCCAGCACGCGGCGGCGGCCAGCCCGAGCCCGACGCCCAGGTGGTCGCTGGCGGGCCCTGGCATGATCAGGACGTAGACCCCGCCGGCCGCACCGCAGGCGATGAGCAGATCCCACCGGGAGCGCGACCCGGCCAGCGCGACCGCGAGCGGTCCCAGGAACTCCAGCGTCACCGCCAGCCCGAGCCCGATGCGCTCGATCGCCGTGTACAGCGCCAGGTTCATGCAGCCGAACACCGCGGCGAGCAGCAGGACCGGCCACCACTGGGCCCACGTCATCCGCCGCAGCGGTGGCCGGGCGACCGGGAGCAGGACCGCCGCGGCCACCACCTGGCGCACGGCGACGACGCCGGGGGGCCCGATCGCGCCGAAGGCGTGGGCCCCGAGCGCGGCACCGACCTGGTTGCTCAGCGCGCTGCCGAGCATGGTCGCCACGCCACCGGCGAGCGGGTGCCGGGGTGCGGGCCGGACGGGCGCGGCGGACTCCCGGGAGGGTGCGGTCACCTGCCGGAGTATCGGCACACCGGGCGTGCGGGGGAAATGCCGGACACGCACCCGGTCATACGGTGGGCGCATGACTCCGGGAGTACGGCAACTGCGCGCGCTGGTCGCCGTCGTGGACGCCGGCACCTTCACCGGTGCCGCCGACCTGCTGGGCACGTCGCAGGCATCGGTGTCCCGGTCCGTGGCAGCACTGGAGCGGGACATCGGTGCGCGGGTGCTCCAGCGCACCACCCGGGAGGTGTCGCTGACGGTGGTCGGGAGCCGCGTGCTGCCCCACGCGCGGCGGGTGCTCGAGGAGGTGGCCGCGATCCAGCGTGCCGCTGACGAGACCCGAGCCGACGTACGGGTCGGGTACGCCTGGGCCGCGCTGGGGAGGCACACCACCGCGGTGCAGCGGCGCTGGTCGAGTTCCCACCCCGGATCGACGCTCGTGTTCGTGCAGTCCAACACACCGAGCGCGGGGCTCACCGAGGGGCTGGCCGACGTGAGCGTGCTCCGCCGTCCCCTGACCGATCACCGGCTGGGGTGCGCGTTGCTCGGGACAGAGCGTCGGTACGCCGCCGTCGCCGCCGACGACCCGCTCGCCCGACGGCGCACCCTGGCGTTGCCCGACTTCGCCGGCCGGACCGTCGCCGTCGACACCCTGACCGGGACCACCACCGGCAAGCTGTGGTCTCCGCCGGCGTCGCCGGCCGGCACGCGTCCCGTCCGCGGTGTCGACGAGTGGCTCACCGTCATCGCCGCGGGCCAGGCGATGGGCATCACGGCCGAGGCGACGGTGAAGCAGCACCCGCGCCCCGGCGTCGCCTACCGGGTGGTCCGCGACGCGCCCCGCGTGCCCGTGTGGCTGGCCTGGTGGGCCGACAGCCCGCCGACGGGGCTGGACGAGCTCCTGCAGCTGGTCCGGGCGGAGTACGCGACGGACCGGGGGCGGTCCGTCCCCGGCCCGGCGGGACGCCGGGCGGGAGAGGGGCCCACCTAGGATCGGCCGGGTGAGCGCTCGCCGGGTCGCCCTGGTGACGGCGGCCCTCCTGGGGATCGCCGTCGTCGTGGTCATCGCGGTGCGGACCCCGTGGACCGTCCTGCCGGAGCCCCCCGGCGGGTACACCGAGCCCGATCCGACCGCCGGGCTGGAGCCCGAGCGGATCGCCCGCGCCGAGGCGTTCGCGGGCGCGCTGCGGCCGGCGTCGCTGCTCTCCCTCGTGCTGGGCCTGGCGGTCTCGGCGGTGCTCGGGCTCACCCCGCTCGGTGCCCGCCTCGTGCGGGCCGTGGGGGCGCGGGTCGGCAACCGGTGGCCGGTCCAGGTGCTGGTGGCGGTGCCCGTCCTGCTGCTGCTCGGGCGCCTGGTCACCCTGCCGATCTCGGCCTACGCGGAGTCGGTCCGCCGGGACTACGGCCTCTCCACCCGGAGCTGGTGGCTCTGGCTGCGCGACGTCGCGGTCTCCCTCGCCATCAGCGCGGCGCTGACCGCGGTGGTGGTCCTCGCCCTGCTCTGGCTCGTCCGCCGTGCCCCGCGCACCTGGTGGGCGTGGGCCGGGGCGGCCGCGACCGGCCTGGTGGTCGTGGGGTCGTTCCTGTACCCGGTGGTCATCGAACCGGCGTTCAACACCTTCGAGCGGTTGCCGGCGGGAGAGCTCCGCAGCGATCTGCTCGCCCTCGCCGAGGAGAGCGGCACCCCGGTCCAGGACGTGCTGGTCTCTGACGCCTCCCGGCGCACGACCGCGCTGAACGCCTACGTCTCCGGGTTCGGTTCCACCCGGCGGATCGTCGTGTACGACACCCTGCTCGGGGAGCTGCCCGACGACGAGATCGAGTCCATCGTCGCCCACGAGCTCGGGCACGTCGCCACCGACGACGTGCTCACCGGCACGCTCATGGGCGCCCTGGGCGCCGGCGCGGCCACGGCGCTGCTCGGCTGGCTGCTGACCTGGACACCGCTGCTCCGCCGGGCCGGCGCCGCGGGCCCCGGCGACCCCCGGGTCGTGCCGCTGCTGCTCCTGCTCGTCTCCGCCGGCGGGCTGGTCGCCACACCGGTGCAGAACCTGGTGTCGCGGCAGATCGAGCAGCGCGCCGACCTGCACGCCCTCGAGCTCACCCGCGACCCGGAGGCGTTCGTCGACATGCAGCAGCGGCTGGCCCGCACCAACCTCGGCGACCCCGACCCCCCGGCGGCCTGGCACTGGTACTTCGGCAGCCACCCGACGACCGCGCAACGCCTCGCGATGGCCGCGGACTGGGCCCGGCTGGAGGGCCCGTGAAGCGCACTCTCGTCGTCACCAACGACTTCCCGCCGCGGCAGGGTGGCATCCAGACGTTCGTCGCGGCGCTGCTGGACCGGCGGCCCCCGGACTCCCTGGTCGTGCTGGCCTCGGACTCCCCGGGCTCCGCCGAGCACGACGCCGCCCTGCCGTACCCGGTGGTCCGCCGGCCGACCGGCATGCTCCTCCCCACCCGCGCCACGGCGCGCGCGGCCGTGGACCTCGTGGGGCGGTACGGCTGCGACACCGCCTTCTTCGGTGCGGCGGCGCCGCTGGGGTTGCTCGCACCCACGCTGCGCGCGGCCGGGGTGCGGCACCTGGTCGGCGCCACGCACGGCCACGAGACCGGCTGGGTGGCGCTGCCGGGGAGCAGGCAGGTGATGCAGCGGATCGCCTCCGGCCTGGACGTGCTCACCTACATCAGCGAGTACACGCGCACGCTCCTGGAGCCGCCGCTGGGCGGGCGCACCCGGCTGGCCCAGCTCTCACCGGGGGTCGACGTCGACCGGTTCACCCCGCACGTCGACGGGGCGGCGGTGCGCGAGCGCCACGGCCTGGGGGACGCGCCGGTCGTCGTCTGCGTCTCCCGGCTGGTCGCCCGCAAGGGGCAGGACGTGCTGGTCGCGGGGTGGCCGCAGGTGCTGGCCCGCCACCCCTCCGCGCGGTTGCTGCTGGTCGGCGGCGGGCCGGACGAGGCGAAGCTGCGCCGCGCGGTCGCCGATCGAGGGCTGGCGGGCTCCGTCGTCCTCACCGGCCCGGTGGACCACGCCGAGCTGCCCGCCCACTACGCCGCCGGCGACGTCTTCGCCATGCCGTGCCGCACCCGACGGGCAGGGCTGGACGTCGAGGGGCTGGGCATGGTCTTCCTCGAGGCCGCCGCCTGCGGCCGCCCGGTCGTGGCGGGCACCTCCGGCGGGGCGCCCGAGGCGGTGCGGGACGGCGTCACCGGGCACGTGGTCGACCCGCGCTCGCCGGCGGCGGTGGCGGCCGCGGTCAGCGGCCTGCTCGACGACCCCGGGCGGGCGCGGGCCATGGGCGCGGCCGGCCGCGCCTGGGTCGAGCAGCGCTGGTCGTGGACGTCGATCGCCGCGACCTTCGACGAGCTCCTCACGACGCACTGAGGCCCGCCGCGCGGGGTGCGCGGCGGGCCTCGGCGAGGGGTGCTCCTACGAGCGCGAGTAGAGCGCCTCGACGTCGGAGCCGAACTCCTTCATCACGACGTTGCGCTTGAGCTTCAGGCTCGGCGTCAGCATCCCGTTGTCCTCGGTGAAGTCGGTCGCCAGCACCGTGAACTTCTTGATCGCCTCGGCCTGCGACACCGCCTTGTTCGCCTCCTCGACCGCGGCGCCGAGCTCGGCGAGCACGTCGGGGTCCTCGCGCAGCTGCGCGGCGGTGAGGCCGGTGTCCTTGCCCCTGGACTCCAGCCACTGCGGCAGCGCCTCCTCGTCGAGGGTCACCAGCGCGGCGATGTAGGGCCGCTGGTCACCGACGACGATGCACTGGCTCACCAGGCGGTGCGCCCGCAGCCGGTCCTCGAGCACCGCGGGGGCGACGTTCTTGCCGCCCGCGGTCACCAGGATCTCCTTCTTGCGGCCGGTGATGCGGACGAAGCCCTGGTCGTCGATCTCGCCGAGGTCACCGGTGCGGAACCAGCCGTCGGCGTCGATCGCCTCGCGGGTGGCCTCCTCGTTCCTCCAGTAGCCGCGCATCACGATGCCGCCGCGGATGAGCAGCTCGCCGTCCTCGGCGACCGAGAAGGCGACCCCCGGCAGCGGGCGGCCGACGGTGCCGATGCGGATCGCGTCGTCGTGGTTGACCGAGGCCGCCGCGGTGGTCTCGGTGAGGCCGTAGCCCTCGAAGACGGTGACCCCGATGCCGCGGAAGAAGTGGCCGAGCCGCTCGCCGAGGGGCGCGCCGCCGGAGATGGCGCCCAGGCAGCGCCCGCCGAGGGCGGCGCGCAGCTTGCCGTAGACCAGCTTGTCGAACAGCGCGTGCTGCACCCGCAGCCCCAGCCCCGGGCCACCGGTGTCCTGCGCGCGCGACCAGTCGATCGCCACCTGCGCGGCCCGGTCGAAGATCTTGCCCTTGCCGTCGCCCTCGGCCTTTGCCTTGGCCGAGTTGAACACCTTCTCGAAGACCCGCGGGACGGCCAGGACGAACGTGGGCTTGAACTCGCCCAGGTCCTCGACGAGGTTCTTCACGTCCGGCGTGTGGCCGATGACCGTGCGGTTCTTGATGGCGCCGACCTGCAGGACGCGGGCCAGTACGTGCGCCAGCGGGATGAACAGCAGCAGCGACCCCTGCACGTTCATGAACCGGTCGAGCAGCGTGATGCCGTTGCCGATCTCGAACAGGAAGTTGCCGTGCGTCAGCTCGCAGCCCTTGGGGCGGCCGGTGGTGCCGCTGGTGTAGATCAGCGTGGCGAGGCTGTCGGCGCGCAGCGTCGCCCGGCGGGCGTCCAGCTCGCTGTCGGGCACGTCGGCGCCCGTGGCGGTCAGCTGCTCCACCGCGCCGTCCTCGATGACGAAGACGGTCTTGAGCTCGGGGGCCTGGTCGCGGACGGACTCGATGGCGGCGGCGTGCTCGTCGCGCTCGACGACGGCGGCGGTGGCGCCGGAGTCGGAGAGGATCCAGGCCACCTGGTCGGCGCTGGAGGTCTCGTAGATCGGCACCACGACGGCGCCGGCGGTCCAGATCGCGTAGTCGAGGACGGTCCACTCGTAGCGGGTCTTCGCCTGCAGCGCGACGCGGTCGCCCGCGGCCACCCCCGCGGCGATCAGACCCTTGGCGACGCCGCGGACCTCCTCGCCGAACTGCCGCCAGGTCACGTCGGTCCAGCGGCCGTCCACCCGGCGGCGGAGGCCGACCTCGTCACCGTGGCCGGCCACGTTGGCCGCCAGCATGTCGGTGAGCGCCTCGTCGGGGCCCACCTCGTGGGTTGCAGGAACGCTGAACTCGCGCACGCCCGGTCCTCTCCTCCCCGACCGCCCGCCGGGCTCCGTCGCCCGGGGCCCCGGTGCGGGGACGTCCGGGCCAATCTAGCGGCTCGGGCTACCGGGCAGTAGCGCAGTGCCGTGGTGCGCGGGGCCGGCCGGGGGGCGAGCGGCTAGCCTGCTGCCCATGGCCGACCAGTCCACCCAGTCGATCGTCGTCGAGGCGCCTGCGGCCGAGGTCATGGCGGTGATCGCCGACTTCCCGTCCTACCCCCAGTGGGTCGCCGCCGCCAAGAAGGTCGAGGTGCTCGAGACCGGCGCGGACGGGCGGGCCCGCCGCGTGCACTTCGTGCTCGACGCCGGCGCGGTGAAGGACGACTACGTGCTCGAGTACACCTGGGACGCCGACCGCCGCGTCTCCTGGAGCCTGGTCAAGGGCCAGATGCAGAAGCGGCAGGAGGGCTCCTACACCCTCGTCGAGACCGGCGGCCGCACCGAGGTCACCTACTCGATCACCATCGATCTCTCCATCCCGATGCTCGGCATGATCAAGCGCAAGGCGGAGAAGGTCATCCTCGACACCGCGCTCAAGGAGCTCAAGAAGCGCGTCGAGGGCTGAGCCGTGCGCACGCTCCTGGTCACCGGCCCCGGCGGTGCGGGGTCCTCGACGGTGGCCGCGGCCGCGGCTGGGCGCGCCGCCCGGGAGGGCCGGAGCACGCTGCTGCTGTCCCGCCGGCCGGCCGCCCTGGCCGGCCTCGACGAGGTGCCGGGCCTGCGCGTCCGGCAGGTGGACGGCCGCCGCGCGGTCGAGGGGGTGTGGGCCACCCACGCCGACGCCCTGGCCGGTCTGCTGCCGCACCTGGACCTGCCGCCGGCGACCTCGGTGGTGCCCGTGCCCGGGGCCGCGGAGCTCGCGCTCCTCGCGGCGCTGGCCTCGGCGGACGCCGACCTGGTGGTCGTCGACGCCGGCCCGCTGGCGGACGGGCTGGCGCTGGTCGCGCTGCCCGGTGCGCTGCGCTGGTGGCTGGACCAGGCGTTGCCGCCGACGGTCCGCGCGCTGGCCGCCGTCCGGACGGCGACGGTGGCGGCGGGGGCCGCCCGCCGGGGACCCCTGGACACCGTGCTCGACGCCCTGCCCGCCGTGGAGCGGCTGCTCGGCAGCGACCGGCTCGCCGTCGCCACCGGGACGGCGGTCTGGGTGACCACGGGGGCCCAGCGGGCCGCCGTCCCCGCCGCGCGGCGTGCGGCGACGGTCCTCGGCCTGCACGGGCTCCGGATCGACGCGGTGCTCGCCCGGGTGCTGCCCGACGGCGGCCCGGGGGAGTGGTGGCGCGCCCGCGCCGCCGAGCAGGACGCCGCCCGGAGCGGCCTCGCGGACGTGGCGCCGGTGCACGAGGTGCCCGAGCTCGCGACGCCGCCGGCGGACCTGGCCGGCGCCGCCGCGCTGCTCGACGGGCTCGACCTCCCCACCGCCGGCGGGCCGGTGCCGCCCGCGCCCGAGAGGGGCGAGGGTGGGTGGCGGCTGGCCGTGCCGCTGCCCTTCGCCGACCGCGCGGAGGTCGGGGTGACCCGGTGGGGCGATGACCTCGTGGTGTCGGTGGGGGAGGATCGTCGTTCGCTGCGCCTGGACTCGTTGCTGCGCCGGTGCCAGGTGACCGGGGGCCGGCTGCACGCCCCCGGCACCGCCGCCGCGCACCTCGAGATCAGCTTCCGCCCGGATCCGCAGCAGTGGCCGGCCGACCTCCTGGCGGCCGAGGAGAGGACCAGATGACCAGCGGTGCCGACTGGGCCGAGCAGGCCCGCCGCCTGTTCGACGCCGTCCGATCAGGAGCGGGGCCGGACGCCGGGGAGCACGGTGGCGACGACTGCCGCTGGTGCCCGGTGTGCCAGGTGGCGGCCGTCCTGCGCGGCGAGCGCCCCGAGGTGACCGCCGCGCTGGCCGACGTCCTCACGACCGCGGCGACGGCGCTGCGGTCGTTCGCCGAGCAGCCGGGGGAGCGCGCCGAGGGGACGGGGGGCCGCGCCGGGGAGGCGCCGGTGTCGCAGCCCGGGGAGCAGGCCGCGGGCCGCCCGGCCGTCCAGCGGATCGACATCGCGTGACCGGGCCGGGGGTGGCGGCCCTGCCGGCGCTCGGCATCGACATCGGCGGGACCAAGGTCGCCGGGGGCCTGGTCGCGCCCGACGGCGAGCTCCTCGCCACCGCCCGGCGGGCGACGCCGGGAGCCTCGGTGGGTGACACCGAGGACGCGATCGCCGCCGTCGTCGACGAGCTCGCCGGCGGGTACGAGGGCGAGATCGTCGGGGTCGGCGTCGGTGCGGCGGGGTGGTTCGACCGCACCGGCGACACCGTGCTGTTCAGCCCGCACCTGGCGTGGCGGAACTCCACGCTGCGCAAGGACCTCGCCGCGCGCCTGCAGCGCCCGCTCTGGGTGGGCAACGACGCCGACGCCGCGGCCTGGGCCGAGTACCGCTACGGCGCCGCTCGCGGCGCCGACCTGGCGCTGATGATCACGCTGGGCACGGGGATCGGCGGCGGGATCGTCCTCGACGGTCGGCTGCGGCGCGGCTCGCACGGCGTCGCGGGGGAGTGGGGGCACATGCGCGTCGTCCCCGACGGCCGGCTGTGCGCCTGCGGCAACCGCGGCTGCTGGGAGCAGTACGCCAGCGGGACGGCGCTGGGCCAGACCGCCCGCGAGGTGGCCCGCACCTCGCCGGCCGCCGCCGCGCTGCTGCTCGAGCGGGTCGACTGCGAGCCCGACCGGCTCACCGGTGAGCACGTCGCCCGCGCCGCCCACGACGGCGACCCGCTCGCCCTGGAGCTCGTCACCGAGGTCGGCTACTGGCTGGGGCAGGGGATCGCCGACCTCGCCGCGGTGCTGGACCCCGAGGTGGTGGTGATCGGGGGCGGCGTGAGCGTGCTCGGCGAGATGGTGCTGGGCCCGGCCCGCGAGCGGCTGGAGCGCGCCCTGCCCGGCCGCGGGTTCCGGCCCGGGCCGCGCGTCGTCGTCGCCGAGCTCGGCCCGCAGGCCGGCCTCGTCGGCGCCGCCGACCTGGTCAGGAGGGCCGTCGCCGAGGGAGAGGCCTGATCAGCACAGCTCGCGGGCCAGCTGCTCGAGGAACAGGCCGATGTCGGTGACGATGCCCATCGCCTGGGCGCTGCCCCGGTCGGCCAGCTTGGTCACCGTCGCGGGGTTGATGTCGACGCACACCAGCGGGATGGACGCCGGCAGCAGGTTCCCGGTCGCGATGGAGTGCAGCATCGTCGCCACCATGATCGCGAAGCCGACGTCGTGCAGCTCGGCGCGCATGGCCCGCTGACCCTCGATCACGTCGGTGAAGACGTCGGGCAGCGGCCCGTCGTCGCGCACCGAGCCGACCAGCACGAACGGCTTGCCGGCCTCCACCAGCGCGTGCATGACGCCGCCGGTGAGCACACCGCCCTCGACCGCCGCCCGGATCGAGCCGGCCGCCCGGATCGTGTTGATCGCGCGGATGTGGTGCTCGTGGCCGTGCGGCACCCCGGACCCCTTGGCGAGGTCGACGCCGAGCGAGGTGCCGAAGAGCGCCGACTCGATGTCGTGCGTGGCCAGCGCGTTGCCGGCGAAGAGCACGTCGACGTAGCCGGCGCGGACCAGCCGCACCATCGCCGGGGCGGCGCCGGTGTGCACCACGGCCGGGCCACCCACCCACAGCACCCGCTGCCCGGCGGCCTTGACCTCGCGCATGCGCTCGGCGATCTGCCGGACCAGCAGCGCCTGCGGCTTCTCGCTGGACACCGCCGACGACATGAACCCGAAGTCGTCCTCCTCACCGCGCGGCGCCTGCGCGGGGAGCTCGACCCGCACGCCGTGCGCCCCGCAGACGACCGCGTCCCCCGCCCGCACGTCGCTCACCGGGACGGTGCGCACGACGGTGCCGCCGTCCCCGGTGGTCACCACCAGGCCGCAGTCCATCTCCGGGTTGCCCACCCGCAGCCACTCGCCGTCCAGCCGGACCAGGGTCTCCAGGTTGGTCGTCGAGTAGAAGTCGTCGGGGAAGACGCCGTCGGCCGGCGCCGGTCGGGTGGTGGCGGTCCCCGGGTCGACGGCGTTGGCGCCGTGCACCTGCACGCGCATGAGGATCCGCTCGAGCCGCTCGGCGTCGTCGGCGGTGATCCGGATCAGCGCCGTGGACTCGTCCTCGTGCTGCCGGCCGAGGTCCAGGCTCTCGATGCGGTAGTCGCCGCCGTACTCCAGGACGTCGTCGAGGATGCGGGCGAGGATGCCGGTGTCCACGAGGTGGCCGGTCACGGTGACGGTCGCGGTGGCGGCGGCCATCGTCAGACCACCGCGCCGTCGTCGCCGTCGTCGGAGCGGTCGCGCATGCGCGAGACCAGCAGCGCCGCCCCGCCGGCCACCACCGCCACGCCCAGCACGAGACCGGCGTCCGCCGACAGGCCGATCACCGAGGGGACGCCGATGAGCACGATGCCGGCGAGCACCAGGAGCAGGGCGTAGAGCACCGCGGGGGCCGGGACGGGCAGCGGCGGGGGTGCCGGCGGCTCGTAGTGCTCATCGGGGCGGTCGAGCACCGGCACCTCGGAGGGCGTCGGGGGCGGCGGGTCCGCGGGTGGGTCGTCGGCGACCGGCCGGCCGTGCTCGGCCTCGAAGGCGGCCACGATGCGCCGCCACTCGGCGTCCTCGTCGATGTCTCGCCCGGCGGGCCGGCGCGTCACCGGCCGCTCGGCGGGGTGGTCGTCGGCGTGCTGCTCCACCAGCCCCCGCGCCTCGGCGCGGCGCGCACGGTCGACGAACAGCCGGTCCGACGGCGGGCTGGGCAACACCACCGACCGCGTGTAGGGGGCGACGTCGGCGGCCGGCTCCAGGTAGGCGGCGATCCCGGCGGCCTCGAGCACGTCGAGCAGGTGCTCGCCCACCCGCGGGTCGACGTCGCGGACCGGGCTCCAGAGCACGGCGTCCAGGCCGTTGTCGCGGCGGCCGCGGCCGCGGCGGTCGGTCACCGGCGTCCGCCCGAGGGGGCGCCGGGCTCGCCGGCGGGCACGCGGGCGCGGATCCACTCCGCGGAGCGGTCGAACACCAGCGGGGCGTCGTTGTCCAGGGTGGCCACGTGGTAGCTGTCCTCCAGCACGACCTCGGTGGTGTCGGCGCTCGCCACCCCGGCGAGCAGGACGGTGCTGTTCACCGGTTCCACGACGTGGTCCTCGGTGCTGCGGAAGACGATGACCGGCGCGGTGACCCGGCCCAGGTCGGCGCGGGTCGCGGCCCAGAGGCCGCGCAGCTGCAGCATGGCCCGCAGCGGCAGCCGCGGGTAGGCGAGCTCGGTGACGCCGGGCTTCTTGATGTCGCTGGCGATCGGCGCCCAGCTCGGGGTGACCCGGGCCAGCAGCGGGAGCAGCTTGGCGTCCAGCCGCCGGGTGAGCAGGGCCGGGTTCACCAGCAGCAGCCCGGCGACGTCGTCGGGGCGCACCTCGGCCAGCCGCGTCGCCAGCGTCCCGCCCATCGACAGCCCGGCGACGAAGACCCGGTCGCAGCGGGCGGCCAGCTCGTCGAAGGCCTGCTCCACCGTCGTCGTCCACTGGTCGTGGGTGCTGGTGTTGCAGTCCTGCCAGCGGGTGCCGTGGCCGGGCAGCAGCGGGCAGCGGACGGCGAATCCCTCCGCCGCGAGGTGCTCGCCCCAGGGCCGCATGCTCATCGGCGTCCCGGTGAACCCGTGGACGAGCAGCACCCCGGTGCGGCCCTCGGGCCCGTCGCCCCCGGGGAACTCGAAGGGTTCGGCGCCCGGCATCACCTCGGGGACGGGGGTCGATCCGGGCACGGGCTCCTCCTGGGCCTCCGGCGTCGTGCCGGCTCGGCTGGCTCGCGGTGGGGCCCCGGATTGTGAGGGGCGCCCCAGGCTCCCTAGTCTGGCAGTCCCCGAGGGAGGCGTGTTGTTCTACTGGTTCCTCAAGTTCGTCGCCATCGGCCCGGTGGCGCGGCTGGTCTTCCGCCCGAAGGTCGAGGGCATCGAGAACGTGCCCGCGTCGGGCGCGGCGATCCTGGCGAGCAACCACCTGTCGGCGGCCGACTGGATCTTCATGCCGCTCCAGCTCAAGCGCCGGGTGACCTTCCTCGCCAAGGCGGAGTACTTCACCGGGACGGGCGTCAAGGGTTTCCTCCAGCGGGCCTTCTTCGCCGGCGCCGGGCAGGTGCCGATCGACCGCTCCAGCGCCTCGGCGGCCGAGAACGCGATCCGGACCGGCATCCGCATCCTCCGCGACGGCCAGCTCCTCGGGATCTACCCGGAGGGCACCCGTTCCCCGGACGGTCGGCTGTTCCGCGGCAAGATCGGGGTGGCCCGGATGGCGCTGGAGACCGGCGTCCCGGTCATCCCGGTCGCCATGGTCTACACGTCCCGCCGCCTGCCCTTCGGCCGCAGCCTGCTCAAGGTGTGCGTCCGCGTCGGCGAGCCGCTGGACTTCAGCCGCTACGAGGGCCTCGCCGGTGACCGCTTCGTGGAGCGCTCGATCACCGACGAGATCATGTACGAGATCATGACCCTTTCCGGCCAGGAGTACGTCGACGTCTACGGCGCCACGGTGAAGAAGTCGATGGACGCCACCGGCGCCAGCGCCGACGACGTCGTCGCCACCCTCCAGCCGCCGGTCGCCGAGGCCGCCGAGCGCGCGCCGACGACGCTCGCCGGCTAGCGCGGCAGCAGCCGGTCCAGGACGTCGCGGAGCAGCGCGAGCAGCTCGTCGCGGGGCATCGTCGGCTCCAGGACCCACTGCGCGACCAGGTCCTCGGTGAAGGCGAAGAACGCGAGGACCAGCTGACGGCGGCGGGTGTCGTCCGGCAGACCCAGCGTGCGCAGGCCCACCTCGACGAGCCGGTCGCGGGTCTCCGCGTAGACCTCGGCGACCCAGGGGTCACCGCCCGCGGCGCCGCGCACGAACGCCAGGTGGGTCTCCCGGAAGGTCTCCACCCAGCCGACGTAGCGGTCCAGCATGCCGTCGACGGCGTTCCCCCCGGCACCCTCGCCGGCCGCGCCCGGCCGGGGCAGCAGGTGGGCCCACAGCAGCTCCGCCGCCGCGCGGGTCACGGCGGCGTAGTAGTCCCGCTTGGTCGGGAAGTAGTGGAACAGCAGGCTGCGGCTGATGCCGGCCCGGCGGGCGACCTCGTCGATGGTCAGCTCCTGCACCGGGGTGGTGGGCAGCAGCTCCAGGCCGATCTGCACGAGCTGCGCCCGCCGGTCGTCCGCCGACCGGCGGGCGCGGCCGCTCACGCGAGGTCCCGCCCACCGGCGGCGGCCACCAGGCGCAGCAGCCCGTCGGCGACCAGCCGGGGGCGCTCCTGGGGCAGCATGTGGCCGGTCCGCTCCACCCGGTGCAGGCGGGCTCCCGGCAGCGCCTCGGCCAGCCGCGCGCTGTGCCGCTCGGGCGTCAGCTTGTCGCTGTCGCCGACGAAGACCTCGACCGGGACCCGGGTGAGCGCGTCGAGCTGCGCCCGCTTGTCGTGGTCGCCGAGGGCGGGCAGGAACTCGACGAACGAGCGCACGGTCGACGCGTGCATGATCCGCGCACCCTCCAGGACCATCTCGTCGGTGGCATCGGCGCCGTAGAGCAGGTCGCGCACCATCGTCCGGTGCCGCGGGTGCTCCGGCGGCACCAGTCCGCGCAGCCGCTCCACCAGGGCCGCGCCGGCGAGCGCCGCCGTCAGCACGCCGGGGCGGATCCGGGCCATGCGACCGCCCGCCGACCGCGGGTCGGAGGCCAGGTCGCCGGCCGACGTCGACACCAGCGCCACGCCGCGCACCCGGTCCCCGAAGAGCTCGGGCCGGGCTGCGGCGAGGCACATGATCGTCATGCCGCCCATGGAGTGGCCGCCGAGGACGACGGGCCCGGTGGGCACCAGCCGGTCGAGGACGTCGGCCAGGTCCTCGCCGAGCCGGTCGATGGAGACCGGGGTCCCCGGCGGCGGGTCGGGCCAGGTCGAGCGGCCGTGGCCGCGCTGGTCGTAGCGGACCAGGCGCAGGGCGCCGTCGGCCACCGGGCCGGCCAGCAGCGCGGCGACGTCGTCCCACGCGGCCTGCGACAGCGTCCAGCCGTGGGCGAGGACGACGGTGACCGGGGCCTGCTCGCTGCCCTCGGCGTTGGCGTGCAGCCGCGCGCCGTCGGAGGTGGGGACCGCCGCGGTGCGCCGGCGGACGGTCCGCGGGAGCGTGCCGGTCACGCCGCCTCCTCCGTGCGGGCGGGCGCGCCGGCGGGGACGCCGACGTAGTTCTCGCGGTCCAGGCTCCGGGTGAGCCGGCGGAACCGGAAGGTGAAGTCCGGCCAGAGCGTGGTGTTGTGGCCGTGCTCGTCGAGGTACCAGCTCGCGCAGCCGCCGCCGAGCCAGACGGTGCCCTGCGACTTGCGGGCGATGAGCTCGCGGTAGGCCTCCTGGGCCTGCGGGGTGGTCTCCAGGGCGGCGAGGCCCTCGGCCGCCATGGTGCGCAGCGCGTCGTCGACGTAGGCCACCTGCGACTCGATCATGTAGACCATCGAGGTGTGCCCGACGCCGACGTTGGGGCCGACCAGCAGGAAGAGGTTGGGGAAGCCGGCGACGGTGGTGCTGCGGTTGCTGACCATGCCGCCGGCCCACACCTCGGCGAGCGACCGGCCG
The DNA here is from genome assembly GCF_021698975.1 of Blastococcus sp. KM273128. GTDB lineage: Bacteria > Actinomycetota > Actinomycetes > Mycobacteriales > Geodermatophilaceae > Blastococcus. The sequence continues at coordinate 17,631 of NZ_SSXA01000051.1, forward strand.
TCGCGGCCGCGGATCCGCTCCGCGATCGGCAGGTCGGTGACGTGGAAGCCGGTGGCCAGCACGAGCGTGTCGGTGGGCCGCTCGACGCCGTCGCGGGTGACGATCGAGCGCGGCCGGATCTCGGCGATGCCCGCGGTCACCAGCTCGGCGTTGGGGGCGCAGAGGGCGGGGTAGTAGTCGTTGCTGATCAGGATGCGCTTGCAGCCGATGGTGTAGTCCGGCGTCAGCGCGGCCCGCAGCCGGGGGTCGCGGACCTGCCGGTGCAGGTGGGTCCTGGCCAGCCGGCCGACGGGCCGGAGGAACGCCCGCCGCTTGGCCATGCCGATCACCAGGAACTCGCGCAGCGCGTACAGCGCCCCGCGGACGGCGCGCTGCACCCCCGGCACCAGGCGGTACAGCCGGCGGGCCCACGGCTTCACCGGGTGGTCGGTGCGGGGCACCACCCAGGGCGGGGTGCGCTGGTAGACCGCGATGCTCTCCACCTTGGGCTGGATCGCCGGCACGATCTGGACGGCCGAGGCGCCGGTGCCGATGACGGCGACCTGCTCGCCGCTGACGTCGTGGGAGGAGTCCCAGCGCGCCGAGTGCATGACGGTGCCCTCGAAGCTCTCCAGGCCCGGGATGTCGGGGTAGGTCGGGTCGGCGAGGGCGCCGGCGGCGGAGACCAGCACCTGGGCCCGGAAGTCGCCGGCCGTCGTCCGCACCTCCCAGCGGCGCGCGGCGTCGTCCCAGCGCGCGTCGGTCACCTCGGCCCCGAAGACGCAGTGCCCGCGCACGCCGAACCGGTCGGCGGTGGCCTGGAGGTAGGCCTGGATCTCGGGCTGCTCCGAGTAGGCGCGGGGCCAGTCCGGGTTCGGCGCGAAGGAGTAGCTGTACAGGTGCGACTGCACGTCGCACGCCGCGCCGGGGTAGGTGTTGTCGCGCCACGTCCCGCCGACGTCCCCGGCCCGCTCGAGCAGGACGAAGTCGGTCTCGCCGCGGCGCCGCAGCGTGATGCCCGTGGCCAGGCCGGCGAAGCCGGATCCGATGACGGCCACCCGCACCTCGCGCGGTGCGGCGGAGGCGGTGGCGTGCGTCCGCGTGTCGGTCACCTCGGTCGGTTCCTCTCGTCGGCTTGCTGAGCAACGGTCAACAAGCTACAACAGCCGTTGAGCAGTGCTCGACAGGAGCGCGACGAGCCGAGGAGCGACCCGATGGCGTCACGACACCGCACCCCGCTGGCCGGGAGGTCGGTCCTCATCACCGGTGCCGCGCGGGGCATCGGCGCCGCCCTGGCCCGCAAGGCGGCCGCGCGCGGGGCGCGGGTGGCCCTCGTCGGCCTGGAACCGGAGGAGTTGGCGCGGGTCGCCGACGAGCTCGGGCCCGAGCACCTGTGGGTGGAGGCCGACGTGACCGACGCCGACGCGCTGGCCGCGGCGGTGCGGCGCACGGTGGGCACGTTCGGCGGGCTGGACGTCGTCGTCGCCAACGCGGGCATCGCGCCGCTCACCACGGTGATGACGAGCTCGGCGCACGCGCTGGCCCGCACCATCGAGGTCAACCTGATCGGGACGATGCTGACCGCGCACGCGGCCCTGCCGGCGATCGCCGAGCGCCGGGGGCACGTGCTGCTGGTCAGCTCCGCGGCGGCGTTCACCGTGCTCCCCGGCATGAGCGCCTACTGCGCGTCGAAGGCCGGCGTCGAGCGCTTCGGCGACGCGCTGCGGCTGGAGGTCGCCCACCGCGGCGTCACCGTGGCCAGCGCCCACCCGACGTGGATCGACACCGACCTGGTGCGCGACACCGAGGCCGCGCTGCCCACCTTCGCCGCCACCCGCCGGCAGCTGCCGGGGCCGCTCGGGGCGTACACGTCGGTCGAGGCCTGCGCGGAGGCGCTGGTGGAGAACCTGGAGACGCGGCGCCGCCGGGTGTTCGTGCCGCGTTCGGTGGGCACCGTCGCCGCCCTGCGCCAGTTGGTCACCGGCGTCGTCGCCGAGAAGGTGGCGACGGCGGTCGCCGCGAAGCGGGTGCCCCTGCTCGAGCGGGACATCGCGGCGCTGGGCGGCCGCGAGTTCGGCACCCACTCGCTCGGGGCGCAGCCCCGGGGCGGTCCGGCGGCCTGACCGGGCCGCCTACGGTGGGTGCCGTGCGGCGCTTCTTCTACGACACCGAGTTCATCGAGGACGGCACCACGATCGACCTCGTCTCCATCGGCGTCGTGGACGAGACCGGCCGGGAGTTCTACGCGGTCAGCACCGAGTTCGACCCCGACCGGGCCATCCCGTGGGTGCGCCGCAACGTCCTCGACCAGCTGCCCCCGCCGGCGGACCGGGCGTGGCGCAGCCGGGAGCGGATCCGGGAGGAGCTGCTCTCCTTCCTGACCGCGCCGGGGGAGGAGATCGAGCTCTGGGCGTGGTTCGCCGCCTACGACCACGTGGCGCTGTGCCAGCTGTGGGGGGCGATGCCGGCGCTCCCGCGCCCGATCCCGCGGTTCACCCGCGAGCTGCGCCAGCGCTGGGACGACCGGGGGCAGCCGCCGCTGCCGCCCAAGCCCCAGGGCACGCACGACGCGCTGGTCGACGCCCGCTACAACCTGGCGCGCTGGAACGCGATCGAGTCGGCCCGGGCGTGAGCTCCCGCACCGGCGGGTCCCGACCTGCCGACGTGGTGGCGGAGGTCGGTGCCGCCGCGGCCGCGGAGCACGGACTGCCCTCGGCCCTGCTCGACGGTTACCTGGCCGCGCTGGTCGAGGTCGCGGTGCGTGGCCGGCGGCTCACGTCCGACGAGGAGGCGCACTGCCGGTCGCTGGGCGCCGAGGCCGCGCGGCAGGGGGTCGCGCTCCCGGCGCTGGTGGACCTGTACATGAGCGCGTCGCGCCGGCTCTGGTCACGGCTGCCGCGGCTGGTCGGCGACGCGCGTGGCCGGTCCCCGCTGCCCTCGGACCTCGTGGCGGTCGGGGAAGCCGTGTGGCGGGGCGCCGACACCGCGCTCGCAGCGCTCGCGGCGGGGCACGAGGAGGCGCAGCGCGAGGTGGTCCGCCGCGAGGAGGCGTTCCGCCGGGAGTTCGTCGACGACCTGCTCAGCGGCCGGTCGGAGGTCGGCCCCCTGGTGGAGCGTGCGGCGCGGCTGGGGATGGCGCTGACCGGCGGTCACACCGTGACGGTCGCCTCCACGGACCGGCCGGTCGACTCGGGCATGCACCTGACGACGTGGCTCGAGGACGGGGCGCGGCTGCGGCTCGGGGGACGGACCGTGCTCGTGGCGGCCAAGGAGGGCCGGCTGGTGAGCGTCCTCCCGACCGCGCCCGGAGAAGACCTCGGGGACGTCGACGGCCGGGCGCTCGCGGAGGCCGCCGGGCCGGCCGTGGCGCGGTTGACCGGGCGGCCGGGGTGGCGGGTGGGGGTGGGGCGCTCCCACCCGGGTCCGCGGGGGGTGCCGCGCTCCTACCGGGAGGCGGTCGACGCGCTCGAGGTGGCCGAGCGGCTCGGGCTGCCGGATCGCGTGGTGCACGCGCGGGACATGCTCGTGTACCGCGTCCTGCTGCGCGACGAGGAGGCCATCTCCGACCTGGTCGGCACGGTGCTCGGGCCGCTGACCCGGGCTCGCGGTGGGGCGGGCCCGCTCGTGGAGACGGTGGAGGGGTACTTCGCGGACGGGCGCAACGCCGCGTCCGTGGCCCGCCGCCTGCACCTCAGCGTGCGGGCGGTCACCTACCGCCTGCAGCGGGTGCGGAAGCTCACCGGTTACGACCCCGGGGACCCCGCGGACCAGCTCGCGCTCATGGTCGCCGTGACCGGGGCCCGCCTGCTCGGCTGGCCCGCGACCACGTCGGGAACGGCCCGCCAGGAGCCTCCCCGACTGCCGGGTCACGGCAGCGAGCACGACCGTTAGTCGTCCGGGACGGCACCTGACGCCCCGGGGCCACCGCACCTAGCGTCGGCGCATGACACGGAGCACCCACCCGGTACCCCGCTTCCGCGCTCGTTCCGCCACCACGTCGTACCGGCCCCCGGCGGCCGCCCGTCGCCGACGGCGCGCCGTGCCCCCGCACGAGGGATCGGTACCGCGGGAGCGCGTGGGGGAGCTGTCCCTCGAGGTGCGGCGCGCGGGGGAACGGCCGGTGATCGTGGTCTCCGGGGAGCTCGACATGGTCGGCCGGGAGCTGCTCGAGGCCGTGCTGGCGCACGTCCGCTCGACCCACGCCGGTGCGGTCGCGGTCGACCTGTCCGGCGTCTCCTACGCCAACTCGCACGGGCTGGCACCGGCCCTGGACGGCGACGTCGTCCTCGTGGCCGCGTCGCCGTGGGTGTCCCGGTTGCTCCGCTTGATGGGCCACCCGGTGCACGGTGGCGGCTCGTCCGGGGAGGTCGACGGTCCTCCGGCACGCGCCCGTGGGGCAGGGACCTGATGCTCTCCCTGCTCTGGTTCCTCGTCTTCGGGGTGCTCTTTTTCGGGTTCCGCGATCGGGGCTTCGGCCCGGCCGGGATCGTCGGCTCGGTCGTCGGGGCCGTCGTCGTCCTCGCCGTCCACGACCGGCTCTCCGGGCGGCGCGCAGCCGCTACCGGCCACCCGGCCCGGCCCGACCGGTGAGCCGTGAGCACCGCTGCGTCGTTCCCGCCGGAACCGCCGCCGCTCCCGGCCCCCGCGGCGCCGCTCCTCCCGTCGAGGGCCTGGCGGCAGGCGCTGTGGTGGCGGGCCGTGCGCTGGGGCCGGGTGCTGATCACCACGACGTTCCTCGGGACGGCGCTGGTGGGAGCCCTGGTCGCGCCCTGGCAGTCGACCCTGCTGCACGGCCCGGCCCTGGGCGTGGTCCTGGGCGGGGTGGCCGCGCTCGCGACAGGGGGCTACCCCCGGGAGCCGGCGCCGCGCCGCCTCGTCGTCCATGCCACGGCAGCCGGCGTCCTGCTCGTCCCGTTCGGCGCGGCCCTGCCCGTGCTGGGCTCCCTGGGCGGGCTGGTCGCGCTCGTCGTGCTCGTGGTGGGTCCGCTCGTGGCAGCGGACCAGCTGGCGGCGGACCCCGCGGTGGAGATCCGCGACGCGGTGGAGGCGGGGGCGGTCCTGCCGGCGCTGCCGACGGCTGAGCTGGTCGACCGGTGGCTGGTGACCGACGAGCTGCTGCTCCGGTCGGGCCGCCACCGCGCCCGGACGGCGGAGGTGCGCGCCCGCCTGCTGGAGGAGCTGAGCCGCAGGGACCCCGACGGGGTCACCGCGTGGCTGGCCGCGGGAGGTGGCTCTCCCCGGCCGCACCTGCGGACCGACGGCGACGTCGCGGGCTGACGCGAGCCGCCGCCGAGGTCAGACGGTGAAGACCGAGAGCAGCCGGTTGAGCTCCTTGGAGAGCCCGTCCAGCTCCTGGGCCGCCGTGCGCGCCCGCTCGACGTCGGACGCGCTGTCGTCGGCGTCCTGGCGCACCGACGTCAGCGTGGTGGTGACGGCGCCGGCCCCCTCCGCGGCACTGGCCACGCTGCGGCTCAGCTCGCGGGTGGTCGCCGTCTGCTCCTCGACGGCGCTGGCGATCGTCGTCTGGTGGTCGTTGATCGCCCGGACCACCTCGGCGATGCGGGAGATCGACCGCACCGCGTCTGTGGTCTCGGACTGGATGCCCTGGACCCGCTGGGCGATCTCCTCGCTGGCCTTCGCCGCCTCCTGGGCGAGCTCCTTGACCTCGTTGGCGACGACGGCGAAGCCCTTGCCCGCGTCACCGGCGCGGGCCGCCTCGATGGTGGCGTTGAGCGCGAGCAGGTTCGTCTGCTCGGCGACGCCGGAGATGACCTTGACGACGTCGCCGATCTCCGCGGAGCTGGCCCCGAGCGCGGCGATCGTGGTCTCGGTCTGCTCGGCGAGCGAGGCGGCCTGGCGCCCCACCTCCGCGGCCTCGGCGGCGCTGCGGGCGATCTCGGTGATCGAGGCACCCATCTCCTCGGCGCCGGCCGCGGCCGACGAGACGCTGCTGCTGATCTCCGACGCCGCACCGTGCGCGCCCTGGGCCTGGTCGCGGCTGCGGGAGGCGCGCTGCGCCAGCCCGTCGGCCACGGCGGACACCCCGGCCGCGGAGGAGGCCACCTCGCGGGCGCAGCGGTGGATGTCCCGCACGGTGCCGGCGACCTTGTCGACGAAGCGGTTGAACGCGCCCGACAGCTGGCCGACCTCGTCGTCGCGGGAGTCGTCCATCCGCTGGGTCAGGTCGCCCTCGCCGTCGGCGATCTCGGCCATGCGGTCGCGCAGGCGGGTCAGCGGCCGGGTGAGCCGGCGGCCGACCCACAGCGCGATCAGCCCGCCGACGACGGCGATGAGCAGCGCCGCGAGCACCATCGACCAGACCATCGAGGTGCGGCCCTCGGCCAGCGCGTCGGTGGCACCGGCGAAGTCGGCGTCGCGGGTGACGGCGGTGATCACCCAGTCCCACGGCGCGTAGTAGGAGACGCGGGCCGTCGTCGGGCCCTCCGCGGGGTCGACGTAGCGCACCGTCGCCTGCTCGCCCTCCTGCAGCGGCAGGGCGGCGTCGACGATCTGCCGGACGTAGGGGGCGCCGTCGGCGTCGGTCGCGTCGATCAGCTGCTCGCCGTCCCGCGCGCCGCCGGGGCTGACCAGGACGCTGCCGGCCCGGTCGCCGGTGCCGCCGTAGACCTCGATGTGGCCGTTCTCGCCGATGGTGGTCGACTCCAGGCCCTGGCGCAGCGCGGGCAGGTTGGTCTGCTTCGCCCCGACGTAGAGGACGCCGACGACGTCGCCGGCGGGGCCGAGGATCGGCTCGTAGGCCGACACCAACCACGAGTCGACGACGAACGCGTTGCCGCGGTAGGTCTGCCCGCTGCTCACCGCGGCGGCGACCGGGTTGGGCTTGCCGTCGGGGTTCACGGCGGGGATGTAGGTGCCGATCGCGCGCGAGCCGGACGCGGCCTGCACGTTCGTCGCGACGCGGAGGAAGTTGCCCTCGGGGGTCTTCTGGAACAGCGTCACGGTGGCGCCGACCATCGACATGATGTCGTCGACGACCGGGGTCCGGACGGCCATGTCGGTGTTCTGGCCCAGCCACTCGCCGCCGACCAGGACGCGCGGCAGGGTCACCGGGGTGACCACGCCGTCCATCTGGTTCTTGGCCTGCCAGGTGACCGGGTTGCGGCCCGAGCCGTCGATGGCGAAGCCCCCGGACTGCTGCAGCACGTACCGCGCCGCGTTGAGGTCGTGGTCCACCTTCACCGCCGTCGACTCGCCCTGGGTGGAGACCAGGTCGTAGGCGCCGCGGGCGGCCCGGCTGATGTTCTCCTCCACGAGGGCGTCCATGTCCCGCGCGGCGTCGTCGGCGAACCGGCTGCTCTGCCAGGCGCTGACACCGCCCATGGCCACACCGGTCACGGCGATGCTGGCGACGGCCAGCGCCACCACCTTCGTGCGGATGCCCGTGTTCGATGGAACCGCCCAGGAGGGCAGGTTCGTCCAGCGCATGTTCGGCCTTCCGGTCGGGGCGGCGCTGCGGCGCCGCCGTCGTCGTCCCCATCGGCAGCCCGCGGCCGATCCGGTACCGCTACGGGCCACGCACTCGAAACGGCGCTCCGGAACCCCTCCCGGCGCCCCGGCCTGCGGCATCATGGCGCGGCCAGGAACGGAGCTCCGCTGGAGGCGTCCATGCGCATCGGCATCCTCACGGGGGGCGGCGACTGCCCCGGGCTCAACGCGGTCATCCGCGCGGTCGTGCGCAAGGGCGTCGGTCACGACGGCGACGAGGTGATCGGCTTCCGCGACGGCTGGCGCGGCCTGCTGGAGGGCGACGCCGTCCCGCTGGACCTGGCCGCGGTGCGCGGCATCCTGCCCCGCGGGGGCACCGTCCTCGGCACCTCGCGCACCAACCCCTACGCCCGCGACGACGGCCCCGACCGGGTGCTGGCCTGCCTCGACCGGTGGGGCATCGACGCGCTGGTGCCCATCGGCGGGGAGGACACCCTCGGCGTCGCCACCCGCCTGGCCGAGCGGGGGGTGCGCGTGGTCGGGGTGCCCAAGACCATCGACAACGACCTGGAGGGCACCGACTACACCTTCGGGTTCGACACCGCGGTGGGCGTGGCGATGGAGGCGATCGACCGGCTGCACACCACCGGGGACAGCCACCACCGCACGCTGGTCGTCGAGGTCATGGGCCGGCACGCGGGGTGGATCGCGCTGCACGCGGGCATGGCCGGCGGGGCGAACGTCATCCTCGTCCCCGAGCACCCGTTCGACGTCGACGCCGTCGTCGCGCACGTGCAGCACCGCTTCGACACCGGGTTCTCACCGATCGTCGTCGTCTCCGAGGGCGCGCAGGCCACCGACGGCGCGCTGACCGTGGCGACGGGGGAGCAGGACGCCTTCGGGCACGTCCGGCTCGGCGGGATCGGCCCGGCGCTGGCCGCGCTGATCGAGGAGCGGACCGGCCGGGAGTCGCGCGCCGTCGTCCTGGGCCACCTGCAGCGCGGGGGCACCCCCTCGCCGTTCGACCGGGTGCTGGCGACCCGCTTCGGGCTGGCCGCGCTCGAGGCGGTCCACGACGGGGAGAGCGGCGTGATGGTCGCGCTGCGCGGCACCGAGATCGTGCGGGTCCCGCTGGCCACCGCGACCGCCCGGCTCAAGCTCGTGCCGGCCGAGCGGTACGCCGAGGCGGAGGTCTTCTTCGGCTGAGGGAGGGCCCATCGGCTCTGGGCCGGTGGGCGCGCGCCGTAGGCTGGCCCCCGTGAGCCTCCCCGAACCTGCCGAGCTGGTCCCCGGTCTGGACCGGTGGCGGGAGCTGCCCGCCGCCCAGCAGCCGAGGTGGCCCGACCGGGTCGCCCTGGACGCGGTGCTGGAGACCCTGTCCACCGTGCCGCCCATCGTCGCCCCCAGCGAGGTCGACACGCTGCGCGCGCAGCTGGCCGACGTCGCCCAGGGCAAGGCCTTCCTGCTGCAGGGCGGTGACTGCGCCGAGACGTTCGACCTGAACACCGAGCCGCACCTGCAGGCCACGACGCGCACGATGCTGCAGATGGCCGTCGTCCTCACCTACGGCGCGAGCGTGCCCGTGGTGAAGGTCGGCCGCGTCGCCGGCCAGTACGCCAAGCCGCGCTCCTCGGACACCGACGCCCTCGGCCTGCCGTCCTACCGCGGCGACATGGTCAACTCGCTGGAGCCGGTGCTGGAGAAGCGGATCCCCGACCCCAACCGGCTGGTGCGGGCCTACGCCAACTCCGCGGCCGCCATGAACATGATCCGCGCCTACGCCCGCGGTGGCCTGGCCGACCTGCACGCCGTCCACGACTGGAACCGCGACTTCGTCGCGAACTCCCCGGCGGGGGTGCGCTACGAGGTCATCGCCCGCGAGATCGACCGCGCGCTGGCGTTCATGCGCGCCTGCGGCATCGACTCCGACGCGCTGCGCGGGGTGGAGCTGTTCAACTCGCACGAGGCGCTGATCCTCGACTACGAGCGGGCCCTGCTGCGCATGCACGAGGGCCGCCCGTACGCGTTGAGCGCCCACTTCGTGTGGGTGGGGGAGCGCACCCGCCAGATGGACGGCGCGCACATCGAGTTCGCGTCCAAGCTGGCCAACCCCGTCGGCGTGAAGATCGGCCCGACGACGACGCCGGAGCAGGCCACCGAGCTGGTCGAGCGGCTGGACCCCGACGGCGTCCCCGGCAAGCTGACGCTGATCAGCCGGATGGGCAACGGGAAGATCCGCGACGTCCTGCCCGGCATCGTGGAGAAGGTGACCGCCAGCGGCCACCAGGTCGTGTGGCAGTGCGACCCGATGCACGGCAACACCCACGAGTCCCCGACGGGCTACAAGACCCGCCACTTCGACCGGGTCGTCGACGAGGTGCTCGGCTTCTTCGACGTGCACCGGGCGCTGGGCACCTGGCCCGGGGGCATCCACGTGGAGCTCACCGGCGAGGACGTCACCGAGTGCCTCGGCGGCGCGATGGAGATCAGCGACGAGGACCTCAACAGCCGGTACGAGACCGCCTGCGACCCGCGGCTGAACACCGGCCAGTCGCTGGAGCTCGCGTTCCTCGTCGCGGAGATGCTGCGGGGATGAGAAAGGACCCCGTCCCCCTCATCCCTCGTGAGCTCGGGACGAGCCTCTGGACGAGGCCATGATCGACCTCCGGTCCGACACCGTCACGAAGCCCACCCCGGACATGCGCCGGGCCATGGCCGATGCCGAGGTGGGCGACGACGTCTACGTCGAGGACCCCACCGTCGTCGCCCTCGAGGAGCGGACCGCGGAGCTGTTCGGCCACGAGGCCGCGGTGTTCGTGCCGAGCGGGACCATGGGCAACCAGATCGGCATGCGCCTGGTCTGCGAGCCGGGGCAGGAGGTGCTCTGCGACGCCGACGCGCACGTGGTCACCTACGAGATGGGCGCCGCGGCGGCGGTCTTCGGCATCTCGACGCGCACGGTGGTGTCCGCCGGTGGCCGGCTGGACGCCGCGCAGCTCATCGAGCAGGTGCGGCCGAAGGACAACTGGCACCTGACGGCCACGGCTGCGGTCGCGGTGGAGAACTCGCACAACCGCGGCGGCGGGCTGGTGCAGCCGCTGGACCAGCTGCAGGCGCTGTGGGACTGGTCGCGGCAGGCCGACGTCGCGGTGCACCTCGACGGCGCCCGGATCTGGAACGCGCACGCCGCCTCGGGCGTCCCGCTGTCCACCTACGGCGGGCTCGCCGACACCGCGTCGGTCTGCTTCTCCAAGGGGCTCGGGGCGCCGGTCGGGTCGGTGCTGGTGGCGTCGGCGGAGCGGATCGCGGCCGCCCGGCTCTGGCGCAAGCGCCTCGGCGGCGGCATGCGCCAGGTCGGGGTGCTCGCGGCCGCCTGCCTCCACGCCCTCGACCACCACCTCCCGCGGCTGGGCGAGGACCACGAGCACGCGCGGCTGCTGGCCAAGCGGCTGGGCGTCGACCCGGCGACGGTGGAGACCAACATGGTGGTGCTCGACGGCG
>NZ_SSXA01000052.1 GCF_021698975.1 Blastococcus sp. KM273128
AGGAGGTGACCGGCCAGCCGACGATCCCGGCGCTCAGCGCCTGACCAGACATGAAGATCACGCGGTAGCCGTCACACACCACGCCAGCGGGCTTGACCCAGGGCTCTCCTTTTCGACAATTGGCGCTTCCTGCACCGACGAGCAGCTGTGAATATCGCTGGCCGCACGTTGCGGAGAATCTACTACGGGGGATCAGATGTGGGACGATGAACGCTTCATCGCCAAGGCGAAGCTCTACTTCCACCGTGGAGCCAGTCACCCGAAGGGTGAGAACGACGTACTCGCTCTCTGGCTACTGCTAGGGCTTGAGTTCCTCCTGCGCGCACCCTTAGCAAGAGTGCATCCCACCTTGCTTGCGGACCCCACGGGTGACTCGATCATGCAGGCCGCAGGGCTTCCCGGAAAGCCGAATTCCACATCGCCGAAATCTATCCAAATCCGCACAGTAATCGAGCGTTTGGGCGCCTTCGTAGAGGGCTTCTCGAAGGACCGGCAAGACGAAGCCCTGTCGCTCGTTGGTCTCAGAAACGAGGAGATGCATAGGAGTAGCTCCCCTTTGGATGTCGACTCGTCCAAATGGCTCCCGCAGTTCACCCGTGTCGTAGAGGTCCTCTGTAAGCATCTGGGTGAGGAGCCCAGTGACATGATCGAGGAAGATCTGCTGACGCTTGGCCGCAGCCTTGTAGACAGAGAAGATCGTCGGCTGGCTCACGAGATTGGACTTCGGATTCAGGCGGCTAAGGACTTCGCGCAGAAGCTACGTCCGGAGGAGAAGGATGCCAGGAAGGTCGTTACGGCGTCGACCGTGCTCTCCTTCTTCGGTGAAACCAAGAAGACTGTGGCATGCCCGGCGTGCGTGGAGTCGGCCACCATTACTATGCGATCGGTTCGCGTCACAGATGAGCGAATCGAGGATGAGGAGATTGTTCGAGACGTCATCTACCTCGTGGACGAGTTGAACTGTCCGGTCTGCGAGTTGCAACTCAAGGGGCCTGCCGAGATTGGAGCAGCCAAGCTTCAGCAGCAGCATCAGCTTTCGGAACATGAAAGCTTTCAGGAGCGCTACATCGATAACTATGAGCCCGACTATGGGAATGACTAGTTGTGCGCTCGCACGGCCATAGAGTCAGGGCCGTTACCAGTCCACGGTGTCCGGGAAGAGTTCGCGTCGTCGCTGATGGATCGCGTCGACCTCAGCTTGCTGCTCGGGGGTAAGCGGTGGCGGGGTAGTCGCCCGCTGCACCGCCCGCGCGTACCGCCGTCGTTCGTCCACCGTGGGCGCGCCAGGGGTGGCGAAGGTGACCGGCTGTCCGTTCTCGTCGGTCACCTTCGAACTGATCGTGTGACCGGTACCTCGTCGTCGCCGCATGCTGCCTGCCCTCCGTGATCGGTACTGACCACGGTGCAGAACGCGGCGACGCGTCTGGGCGAAACCTTATTCGAACCGACAAACAAGCTTGATGAACTCGTCCGATGTGCATGTTTGCACGCCCAGCTCGACGGCTTTCCTGGTGAGCCCCTTGTCTGCTGTGGCGATGATCCAGCGGTCCCCGAATAGCTGCTCGGCACTGACCGACATCTCGGTGAGGGCGGTGGCTAGCAGCATGACGTCGCCGTTGCCCTCGTTGCGGTACAAGTCGACTACCTTGTCCTCCGGTTTGATTGTTGCCAACACGGCCCTCACGTTGACCAGCACGGTGGTCGTGATCGGGTAGGCGAGCGGTCTGAGTGTCTCAATGTCCGGCAGTCCCCGGGCCTCGTGAAAGATTTCCTCCGGGATCCGACACCGGGTGCGCATGAACGTGGACGCCTTCTGGCTGGCTGTCAGCATTGACAGGGTCACGTTGTCCACCAGGTAGCGGTCGATCGTCACAGCGTCGCCCTGTACTCGTTGAGAGACACGGCTTTACGGTTCTGGAACAACACCCTGACGATCTCCGAGGAAGGCAACCGCTTGGCGTCCATCTGCTTCAGCAGCGAACGCGAGTACTCCGCGCTGTTGTACTTGCGCAGCGCGTTCACTGGCTTCGGCTGTCGCGCCTTCTCCTTCGGCCGGTTCCGAAATTCCTCGCGCAAGATGGCCATGTAGCCGCGAGCGGTCACAGCGTCGACGAGGGCGAGTCGCCGCGCTCTCATCAGAAAGGCGCTCGGCGTGACGCAGTAGGTGGTGGCGTGCGCCTTGACGTCATCCAAGGAGGAGACGTGAAGGTCCGCCACTGACGCCGCGGGCATAAGCATCTCCTCAGCGGTCTCGTATTCACGGTTCTCGATCAGATCGTCGGACTGGTCGGAGTACGCGACGGGCCTGAACTTGCCCCGAGCAAGGCACACAGTGAGTAGCGCCAACGTGAGGAGTCGCCGGCCCGCAGGCTCTGGGCCGTCGCGGTGAGCGCCGTTGTTCACGAACAGAAACGGCACCTTCTTGTCCCGGATGCAGATGCCGCTGAACTGCGCTCGCTTCGGAATGGGCTGCGGCATGTAGTTCCTCATGCTCTGGGACACGAAGATGTTGTGCTCCTCCAAGCTGTCGAGAACGTGCTCGAACGCGAGTTCCTTTGTCTTTACGCGCAGCAGGTATGAGCGATCAATGCCGAGCTCGGTGATTAGCCAGTCGGCGTCACCCTGAACGGTCAGTCGAGACCGTCGTAGCGCACCCACAAAGGCGTTGTCCGGTAGGTCCGGATCGACCTTCTTCAACAGCTTCTGTTTGCGCAACAAGTCCTTGACGATGAGCTCGACGTCAGCTAGACGCACCGTGCCGCGCGAGTTGAGCGAGAAGGTGTCCTTGCTGACCCCTTGTAGCAGCACGTCCTGCTTCCGCTTGAGCTGCGTTTCTACAACGTCCATCGGGGCGAAGAAGAGCGTGTAGGGAATCTCTGCGCGCCGCCCGAGATTCACCAAGTCCGTGAACGAGATGCGCGATGTCTCCAGCGCCCTCTCGTACTCCTTCGCTTCTCGCTGCCAGGAATCCTCGATCAGCGCCATGAAGGTCTTGCGCTCGATTGCGATCGTGGAGTGGCCACGAGACACAGTGATAGTCACGACAAGCCCTCCCGTAGTCGCGCAATCATCGCAGCTGCGCCTCTCGACTGCACGCGGTTATGGCAAAGGCGACCGCGGGGCCGACAACTGCCCCTGAAAGCCGTCCTCGGAACACAGCTGGAGCCGAAACCAGCCCATCGACGTCGAAGCGGTGACTACGTGGGGTGGAGGTCGTTGCCGGGCGGGGAGTCCGACTGCTTTCGCACTGCGCGCGCCAGGGTCGCCGCGTGGGCGAGGGAGGCCGGGTCGCCGGTGTGCTGCACCAGCCAGCGAGCAAATCGCAAGTACGCCAACCAGCCGAGCAGGAGACAGATAGGCGCGACGATCGTTGCCAGCAGTCCAAGAAGCGGCACAGGGTCCTCCAGAAGCACGACGTTCCGTGGTTCTGGCAGTCGCCCCGACTCAGCCACCGCGGGGCTTGCGCTCGCGGGCACTCGAACGGTTAACGGGAAGCGCTGACAATTCTCAGCGGGGACCCTCCGGTGCGTGACCCAGACTACACGCTCTGGCGCGCTCGGCGCGTGAGTTCGATGGCGGCGGTGTAGTCGGGCTCCTTGGCGACGTGGGCGTACACAGCGTCCGTGAAGGCGATGGAGCTGTGCCCGAGCCACCTCGATACCGAGAACATGTCATGCCCGTCCGCGAGCCACTGGCTGCCGCAGGTGTGCCGCAGGTCGTGGAACCGGACCCCGGTGTACGGGTCGGCAGCCAGCCCCACGGCGGCCACCGCCGGGCGGTAGACGTTGCGGTAGAACGCCTGTGCGTTCCACAATTGGTCCGCACCCGCCTGGCTGTCCCGCCCCGGGTCTGATGGAGGCTCTCAATCCACGTGAGGATGAGAGTCATGGCGGCACCGAGGAAGTACCCCGACGAGCTGCGTGAGCGGGCGACCCGAATGGCGGTGGAGGCCCGGCAGGACCCGGCCACCCGTGCCGGTGCCCTCGCCCGAGTGGCGGGGCAGCTGGGCATCAACCCTGAGACGCTGCGCAACTGGGTCACCCAGGCTGAGATCGACGGCGGAGTTCGGCCGGGCACCACCACGGAGGAGGCGCGGCGGATCGCCGAGCTTGAGCGTGAGGTGCGGGAGCTGCGCCGGGCGAACGAGATCCTCAAGACTGCGTCGGCGTTTTTCGCCCAGGCGGAGCTCGACCGCCGACTGAAGTGATCGTCGACTACCTCGACGAGCACAAGAAGCGTTTCGGGGTCGAGCCGGTCTGCGCGGTGTTGAAAGACGCCGGCCTGCAGATAGCCCCGAGCACCTACTACGCCGCCAAGACCCGGGCGCCCTCGGCGCGAACGGTCTCCGACGCGGCGACGACCGCGGTGATCGAGCGGGTGCACGCCGAGAACTTCGGCGTCTACGGCGCCCGGAAGGTGCATGCCGAGCTGCGCCGGCAGGGCTATCCGGTGGCCCGGTGCACCGTCGAGCGGCTGATGCGCCGCCGCGGTCTGCGCGGCATCACCCGGGCGAAGGGGCCGCGGACCACGGTGCCCGGTGTCGGCCCGGACGCACGCCCGGACCTGGTCGAGCGGGCGTTCACCGCGAGCGGCCCGGACCAGCTGTGGGTCGCCGACATCACCTACTGCCGCACCTTCTCCGGCTGGGTCTACGCCGCCTTCGTCATCGACGTGTTCTCCCGCCGGGTGGTGGGCTGGCAGCTGTCGCGCTCGCTGCGCACCGACCTCGCACTGGACGCCCTGGAGATGGGCATCTGGACCCGCCGCCGCGCCGGCCACGACGTCGACGGGCTCATTCACCACTCGGATAAGGGCGGTCAGTACCTCGCGGTGCGCTACAGCCAGCGCCTGGCCGAGGCCGGTGCCGTGGCCTCGGTCGGCTCCACCGGCGACTCCTACGACAATGCGCTGGCCGAGGCGTTCAACTCGCTGTTCAAAGCCGAACTGGTCCGCAACAAAGGCCCCTGGAAAGGCATCGACGACCTCGAGCTCGCCACCGCCGAGTACATCGACTGGTTCAACCACCGACGCCTGCGCGGCGAGATCGGACTGATCCCACCGGCCGAGCACGAGGACAACTTCTACCGGCACCACCCCGCGGCGACTACCGTCTCCGCGTCAGTTCCGAGCCTCCACTGAACCCGGGGCGGGACAGGTCTGGGGCGCGGCGTAGGCCAGCACGGCGCTACGCGGGATGCGCACGGCGGCGCCGACCTTGCGGTACGGCAGGACGCCCCGGTAGCGGAGCCGGCGAACGGTCACGCAGGAGACGCCGAGATAGGCGGCGGCCTCCTTGTCGGACCACATCTGGTCCGAAGGGCTGAGCTTGGTGGTGCTGGGCATGGTGGGTCGTCCTCCAGAAGAAGTGGAGGGTTCAGGCCCAGAACTCAAAGAAGCCGGGCCGAACCCAGGGATGTCATCTGAGTTCGCCCGACTTGGCGCGCCAGTCCGTGCAGCGCGGGTCCACGGTTTGCTCGCCCGCTCTGTGGCGGGGCAGGGGCTCCGTGTGGGCCTTAAGCAACCCCGCTCGATGCGGGGTGACGTTTACCAGGTGGTGCGCCAGTTGCCCGCACAGCATGACCCGGGATGGCTAGATCAGGCAAGGGAGCGCGGGGGACTGGACGAGCTGTGTGGCCCACAGTTATCCACAGCCCGTTGGGTCAAGCGTTGGGTCAACGGTGGAACTGCCGCCGTGCCATCCGTGCCAGCGATGCGCTGGCCAGGTGATTCGCGGTGGGGCGGGTGGGGCTCGAACCCACGACCCAGGGATTATGAGGTATCTCGGGGCCCTTCGCCGACCTGCATGATCATCAGCGATTTGCCTCCTGACCTGCGGTTTCATGATTGGCGGCCGATGGCCGTCGATGGTCCGAAACGGCCCTTCTGTGGGCACCGTGTGGGCACGGTGGGTACGCATACGAGGCAGGGGTACCGTGGCTCACGCATCCCGGCAGGAGCGGTCGGGTCGCTCCGGCGGTGTGCTGCCTGCGGGGCTGGCCGCCGTGTCGTGACGCCTACAGTGAGCCTCGCCTGTCGCGCTGAGCTTCAGGAAGTGGGCCCGGCTCCTCTCCGGACGGTGAGCGGCCGGGCTCCGCGTCCCTCCACAGCGGCGACACGTCCTCGGCCGCGGTGATATCCGCGATGTGCGCTCGCCGGGCGCTCCTATTCATCGTCCGGAGAGTGTTGGGACCCAGGCCGCTTCACCCCCGGCCGAGTGTGTCGGCTCCAGCGGGTCGCCGGAAGGGCGCTGCGCGTCCCTACGGGATGGGCCTTCGGCCCACCCTTCCCCCGACCCGCTGCAGCCAAGAGGGGCCGGTTGTGAGAAGCGGCCAGGAGTGCTCCACCGGCTGCGGCGCTGGTAGCTGCTCGACCGCCACGAGCGCCGTTGGTGCGGCGAGCGGGTGCCCGCCCTGGCCGGCCCGTCGACCTCGGCAACCTCTCGCCGGCGGCCTCGAACGCCATGCTCGGGTCCTCATGCTCGCCGCCATAGCCCAGGCCGCCGGAACCCACGATCGCCGGCTCACCGGCGGCGACGCAGGCCCGGTGACCGGCTACCGCAGTCGGTCTTGCTGTCCTGTTCGCGAGTGAGCCAGCCGACCGTCGGCGCGCTGTCCAGCGTCCGACTCGCTTTACCAGCGGAGGCCGTCGTAGGACGACCGTAGGCTTGGAGGGTGCGTTCCGGAAGCAGCGAAGAGGGCCTCGTCGACGACCTGGTGACAAACCTGCTCGAGAAGGACTACCTCGAAGTGCATGGGGTGCTCAAGTCCGTCGGAGCGGAACGGCTGCCCGCAGGGTGGCGGGACTTCAGCCCCGTGTCGAAGCGAAGGACGCTACGAAAAATCGTCGGCGGGCTCCCCGGAGAGCAGGTCGACGAACTCGCGCGCGACTACATCGATGGCAACAACGCCGATGTTCGGCTGGCTCCCGCGCCTTCCACAGGGCGGCACGCCCCCGCATGGCGCCCTCCCTACGCCGCGCCGGCAGACCCGGCGGAGAAGTACGGCCTTGAGAAGACCACGGCGACGAATAGTGTCGACGGCGGCACGGTCCAGCCCACGCAGGCCGGCCCCGACGAGACCGAGTCGGCTGACTCCATTTTCGTCGTCCACGGCCGCGATACGAAGATCGAGAGCCAGACGCTCTTGCTCGTCGAGCGGACCACCGGCCGGCCGGCGATCGTGCTGCACGAACAAGTCACTGGCGGCCGAACCGTGATCGAGCAGATCGAGCGGCACGGGTCCTCAGCCGGATACGCCATCATCCTGCTGACCGGCGACGACGAGGGCGGCCTCCGCGGGGGCGAGATGAAGCTCCGCGCCCGACAGAACGTCGTCCTCGAGCTCGGCTACTTCTGGGGTGTGCTCGGACGCAATCGCGTCGCCGTGCTCGTTGAAGCGGGGGTCGAATTGCCGTCCGACGCCGGTGGCATCCACTACATCGACATCGACTCCGGGGGCGGCTGGAAAGCCAAGCTGCTCCGCGAACTCGACCACGCGGGCTTCGAGATCGACTGGAACAACCTGCGCCCCTAGCACCGGTCGTCAGACGGCGAACCGTCGTCGTCTGCGCTGAGAGTGGAGTGAGACTGAAGCCCGACGGAAGCCCCCCGATGCCCCCCCGCTCGATCAGTCCGGCACTCGGGGCATTGGTTGCCCGAGGCTGCGCGGGCGGCCTGCGGCGCGGTGGCGTTCTACCGGAGGAGGTTGAGACTTGCTCGACGACGACGTCGCTGCACTTCGGGTCTACGTGGTGACACACCTGGGCGAGAACTGGGTCGAGTGGCCGGGCGGTCGGCCGGGGGAGGCAGAGGTTGCGCTGGTCGACGCCGTCATGTCAATTCGCGCGCGCTACGGCCGGCCGGGTAGTGCTCAGGACGATGTCCTACTGGCCCCGACCGGCGTCCACCGAGCGGTCGCTGCATACCGAGCACTGCGGGGCAAGGGGCCGCTGGACGACCTCTGCGTGCTGGCGCAGATAGACGCGGCATCGCTTCAGCGCACGGTCGGAGCGCAGAAAACAGCCGGCGTGCCCAAGGCAGAGGCGATCGTGCGTGCGGCTGCCGCGCTCGTTGATGTCGGGGTGGTATCCGCAGACGATGTGGAGCCGGCCGATCCCCGTCAGAAGCGTGCGTACACCTCGGTGCGCGGGCTCGGCTGGGTCACCTGGGAGTACTTCGGGATGCTTCTCGGCCGGCCAGGGGTCAAAGCCGACCGCTGGGTGGTGCAGGCGGTGAGCAACGCGGTTCACCGACAGGTGACGCCGTTAGTAGCCCGTGATGTCGTCCTGAGCGCCGCGGACGCGCTAGAGAGGAGCCCGACGGTGCTGGAGCACGCGCTGTGGGCGTTCGAGCGAAGCCGGACGGGCTATTGAATGCTTTCGACCTGGCCGCCTCCTGTCGTCGTGACGCGCGGTAGACGGGCGTGAAGGGGGCATGAGCGACGACGCCATCTTCCTCGCGGTCGGCGGGCAGCTGACCGCACTCCGCAAGGCCGACTACACCAGCGAGGACGTCCTCCAGCAGGTGCTCGCGCAGTTCCCGGAGCTGGTCGCCGGTGTCGGCACAGCGGGGGAGAGCGCGAAACTGCTGCTCGTCCGACGCGAGATGCCCGTGGCAGCCGCGGACAGCGTCGGACTGTCCCTTGACCACCTGTTCCTCGACCAGTCCGGCGTGCCCGTGCTCGTCGAGGTCAAGCGGGCATCGGACACGCGAGCGCGGCGGGAGGTCGTCGCGCAAATGCTCGACTACGCCGCCAACGGCGTCGCCACCTGGCAGAACGACCTGCGCGACGCCGTCGCGCAGACGGCCGGCAGCACGGACCCGGGCACGTTTCTCCAGGAGCAGCTGGGTGTGGAGGACGTCGAGGCGTTCTGGACGACGGTCGAGGACAACCTGCGGGTCGGCAAGATCCGGCTCATCTTCCTGGCCGACCGGCTCGCGCCCGGCCTGGTGCGCATCATCGAGTTCCTCAACGAGCAGATGCGCGACGTTGAAGTCCTGGGCATCGAGATGCCGCAGTACACGGCACCTGAAGGCCAGGTCGTCTACGTGCCGCAGGTCCGCGGTCGCACCGCTGCGGCGGTGGAGGCCAAGCAGCGGAGAAGCAAGCGGGCGTCGTGGACGGAACAGACGCTGCTCGACGCCGGGGCGGAGGCGCGTTCGGAAGCGGAGATGGCGCTCGTCCGCCGGCTCATCGACGACGTCAAGGCATGCGGCGGCCGGTTCTCCCGGGGCACGGGAAGCACCGCCGGTCTGACCGGCTGGTACCCGGTCGACGGCAAGGACACCCCGGTGTGGAACATCAACGTCGGCGACACGACGACGTCGGGCTGGCTCTACTACATCCTTCCCGAGTACTCGACGAGGCACCCAGAGCGCATCGAGGCGTACGCGGACGCTGTCGCCCAGATTCCCGAACTGGCCGCCAAGGTCGGGCAGGTGCGGGCGCGGGGTTGGAGCGGCTGGCCGTCCCTGCCGCTCGAACGTGCGGCCGAAATGGAGCAGACGATGGAGCCGATCGTCCTGGCCACCCGTTGACTGGCCGAAGACCTAGGGTGACGTCGGAACGCCGAGGGTTCGAAATGACGAGGGGACGTGGTCGCGCGTGACGGAGACACTCGCCGCGAGCCCGATCCTCAACGGTCCGTACGACCCGCCGGCGCGGCATTACGAGATGGGACGGCAGGGTCGGACGAACACGGTCAAGGAGGGACGCCGTCCGAGCGAGTCGTTCATCCCCATCCCCGCGGCCCGCAAGGGCCAGCAGAACCAGGCCGGTTTCGTCGAAGAAACGATCGACTACGACCTCACCGGCGAGCGCCGGGAGCGCAACAGCCTGGTCAACAGTCTCCGCCGAGACGTCGAGATCTGGCGGTACCGCGGCTACGAGCGCGTGACGCCGACCAGCCGCAAGCTGCTAGAGCACTGGGCCGACCCGACCCGCGAGAACCGCGTCCTGTTCGCGCAACGGGAGGCCGCCGAGACCGCGATCTTCCTCGCCGAGGTGGCCGGCCGACACGGGTACAAGGACTGGCGCCGCCAGCTCGACGAGGCCAATGCCGACCACAACTCCGGGCTGCCGCGGGTGGCCCTCAAGATGGCAACTGGCACCGGCAAGACGGTCGTCATGGCGATGCTGATCGCCTGGCAGACGGCCAACAAGGTGCTGCAGCCGCGGGGCACCCGCTTTGCTAAGCGCTTCCTGATCGTGGCGCCCGGTATCACCATCCGAGACCGGCTCCAGGTGCTGCAGCCCGGGCACCCCGGCAACTACTACGACGAGCGCGACCTGCTGCCGTCGGACCTGCGCGCAGCCGTGCAGCAGGCCCAGATCGTGATCACGAACTACCACTCCTTCCTGCTGCGCGACGCGAAGGAGATCAAGGGCGTCGCCGCCAACACGAAGAAGATCCTGCTCGCGGGAAAGACCGACGACCCGTTCACAGAGACGCCGGACGCCATGGTCGCCCGAGTGCTGCGTGACTTCGCCGGCCGCAACGAGCAGATCGTGGTCTTCAACGACGAGGCGCACCACTGCTACCAGGACAAGCCGATCCCCGCCGTCAAGGGTGCTCCCGCATCCCAGACCAAGGATGACCTGGAGACGGCGCGGGTCTGGTTCAAGGGTCTCCAGGCCATCCAGCGCAAGGTCGGCATCAAGACGATCTTCGACCTGTCGGCGACGCCCTTCTACCTCGGTGGCTCCGGCTACTCAGAGGGCTACATCTTCCCGTGGGTGGTCAGCGACTTCTCGCTGATGGACGCCATCGAGTCGGGCATCGTGAAGATCCCGCGTACCCCGGTGGACGACGACGCGACCGGTGACCTGGTCACCTACCTGCGGCTCTGGGACTACGTGGGCACGCACCTTCCGAAGAAGAAGCTGTCCTCCACCGAGGCGCTGCACGGGTGGGTGCCGCCGGCCGAGCTCGAGGGCGCGCTGAAGAGCCTCTACCGCAGCTACACGAGGGCTTTCGAGCACTGGGAGCGGACGCTCGCTCAACACGGCGAGCCCCCGCCCGTCTTCATCGTCGTCTGCCCCAACACAGTCGTCTCCAAGCTGGTCTACGACTACATCGCCGGCACGGAGACCGACGGCGGCGTACTCGTTCCCGGCGAGCTCGCCCGATTCAGCAACGTCGAGGACGGCCGCTTCCTGGACCGGCCACGCACCATCCTCGTCGACTCCGCACAGCTGGAGTCGGGCGAGGCGATGAAGGCCGACTTCAAGCAGGCCGCGGCAGCCGAGATCGAAGCGTTCAAGGCCGACTTCCGCCGCCGCAATCAGGGTGCGGACGCCGACTCGCTCACCGATGAGGACCTGCTCCGCGAGGTGATGAACACGGTTGGCAAGAAAGGCAAGCTCGGCGAGGGCATCCGCTGCGTGGTCAGCGTCGCCATGCTCACCGAGGGCTGGGACGCCAACACGGTCACCCACATCCTCGGCATCCGCGCCTTCGGCAGCCAGCTGCTCTGCGAGCAGGTGGTCGGGCGCGGGCTCCGTCGGCGGTCCTACGCGCTGGGCGAGGACGGCAGGTTTGAGCCCGAGTACGCCAACGTCTACGGCATCCCGTTTGCGTTCATCCCTAGCGACAGGCCCGGGCCCGATCCCTTGCCGCGGCCGCCGGCGATCATGGTCGAGTCGCTGCCCGGCCGGGAACACCTGCGGATCGAGTTCCCCAAGCTCGACGGCTACCGGGTCGAGATTCCCGACGAGCAGCTCATGTTCGACCCGCCGACGGCGCAGCGGTTCCCCATCGGACCCAGCACGGTCCCGACCCGCACGGACGTCGAAGGCGTGGTCGGTGAGGGAGAGACGGTCACCGACGACGAGGCGCAGGGCCGGCGCCGGCAGGAGGTCGCCTACCGCCTGGCGGCCCGGCTCCTGCGAACCCACCTGACCGCGCTGGGGGAAGACCCCCGCCCCTGGCTGTTCCCCCAGCTGGTGACGATCGCGCGGCAGTGGCTGGAGCAGTGCGTCGACATCGCCCCCGGCTACGCAATTGGGCATCTGCTCACCTCGACGGAGGGCCAGGCCGAGGCCGCGGAGGCCATCCACCGGGCAATCGCCGTCCAGGCCGGCAGCCGCCGGGAGCGGCTGCGCCCGATGATCCGGCGCTTCGATCCGGTCGGCTCGACGGCCGACATCGCCTTCCCGACGCGGAAGGCCGTGGTGGCGACGGAGAAGTCCGAGGTCAGCCACGTCACATTGGACGGAAAAGACGGCAACACCTGGGAGCAACTGCTGGCCGCCGAGTGCGAGCTGCACCGCGACGTCGTGGCGTATGTCAAGAACGACCACCTGGGGTTCGTGATCCCGTATGTGCACCAGGGCCGGACGCACTCCTACATCCCGGACTTCCTCGTCCGGTTGAAGCCGCGCGAGGACGACGTGGTGCGCACGCTGGTCGTCGAGGTCTCCGGCAGCCAGAAGAGCCCTGGACCGACCAAGGCCAAGGCCGACACCGCCCGCCACCAGTGGTGCGTCGCGGTGAACAACCACGGCGGCTTCGGGCGGTGGGGCTACGTCGAGATCACCACAATGCTGGGCGTCCGGGAGCGACTCTCCGAGGCCATCGACCTGCTGTACGCCGACGCGCCGATCGTCGGCGATCCCGATTTGCTCGACTACGACGAGGTCACACGTGGTGCGTAAGCCGAACGGTCCGAAGACGCCGACACCCGTCGAGGCGATCGAGCACCGGGACACCCGGGTCAACTTGCCGACGGCCGATGCGGTCGAGGACTTCGGGACGCCGGAGCTCGAGGCGATCCGCACGGTGGCCCTGGCCCGGGACCCCAGCCTGGACCCGCAGCTCATCTGGAAGGGCAAGTACCCGGACGGCGACCCAGCTGCCGGAACCGACCTTGCGGTGGATGCCCCGCCGATCTACATCCAGGAGAAGATCGACCCGCGGGTGCTTGTGGAGAACCTGCGCAAGACCGCCGCGCCGGGCCAGGTAGAGCCCGAGCTGTCGCTCTTCGAGACCTTCGACGGCCTCGATGAGCTCGACATGATCGAGTACTACCAGCACCAGGCGAACTGGTCGAACCGCATGATTCTGGGTGACTCTCTACAGGTCATGGCGTCCTTGGCTGATCGCGAAGCCCTGCGCGGTCAGGTGCAGATGATCTACATCGACCCGCCATACGGCATCAAGTTCGGGTCGAACTGGCAGGTGTCCGCCAGAAAGCGGGATGTCAAAGACGGCAAGCTCCAGGACGCTGCTCGTGAGGCCGAGCAGATCAAGGCATTCCGGGACACATGGGAACTCGGCATCCATTCGTACCTTTCGTACCTCGCGGACCGCCTGTCGAGTGCGCGAGAATTGCTGACGGACAGCGGATCCTGCTTCGTTCAGATCGGTGACGAGAACGTGCATCTCGTCCGGAGTCTCATGGACGAAGTCTTCGGCAGTGAAAACTTCGTGACGATGATTACGGTTCGTAAGACGCATACCGCCGGCAGTCCATCTGGGGGGACGGATGTGCTCCCGTCTGTTTCGGATTACATTCTTTGGTACGCCAAGTCTCTCGACAGGGTCAAGTATCGGCAGCTGCATGAGCAGCGTCCCGGCTTTGACTGGGTTAACTATGACTATGTCTTGAATCGTAGTGGCGAGAGTCGTCGGATCACCAAGGACGAGAAGCTCGGAACGGTGCCTCTTGCGGCAGGAGAGCGCGTCTACAGGCGTTCCCCGTTGACTTCCAGCTCCAGTCCTGACTCGGCGCGCTTTCCGGTCACACACGGGGGCGTTGATTACACGCCAGGTCGTGGTGGGTGGAAAACGAATGCCCTCGGGATGGGTCGCCTCTCAATCGCGGACCGCCTGGAAGCCTACGGGAAGACGCTCGCATTCCGACGGTTCACAGACGACTTCCCATACTTTCCGCGCACCAACCTCTGGACGGATACGGCGAGGGGTGGCTACGGGGAAGAGCAATGGTATGTCGTTCAGACTGGCACCAAAGTAATCGAGCGATGCACGTTGATGTGCACTGACCCCGGAGATCTCGTATTGGACCCTACATGCGGATCCGGCACGACTGCGTACGTCGCAGAGCAGTGGGGGCGCCGGTGGATCACAATCGATACGTCTCGAGTCGCGCTTGCCCTCGCCCGTCAGCGCCTTATGTCTGCCAAGTTCCCGTACTACTTCATCGCCGACTCCGTGGAGGGTCGCGCGAAGGAGGAGCAAGCCAGCGGGAAGCCGCTGCCGCCGGCGGAGGTTCATGGCGACATCCGCCATGGTTTCGTATTTGACCGTGTACAACGAGTCACCTTGAAGTCCATTGCGAACAATCCCGACCTCCGAGAGGGCATGTCTAGGGATGAGATCGACGCGGCGATCAAGCGGCATGCCGATTTCGAGGTCCTCTACGACAAGCCCTACGAGGACAAGTCAAAGGTGCGCGTGACTGGCCCATTCACCGTCGAGAGTCTGTCGCCGCACCGGTCGCTGGCGTTCGCCGGTGGACCGGACGACATCGAGCATCGCGAGACGATCAGCGAGCAGGCCGGGGCCGAGGATGCGTCTGCGCCGACGTTCGAGCAGTCGATCCTCGACAACCTCGCCAAGGCCGGCATCCAGAACGGCAAGCGTAAGGAGCGCATCCACTTCGCCGGGATCGAGCCGTACGCCGGGATCTACATCCAGGCGATCGGTGAGCGGGCCGAGGCCGCGGAGGGCGAGGAGGCCGCGCCGAGCCGGGTCGGCGTCGCCATCGGCCCGCAGTACGGCACCGTCTCGCCGACCTTCATCAAGTCGGCCGCGCGCGAGGCGATCCGGGCCGGCGATGTGGATCTGCTGTGCGTGCTCGGATTCGCCTTCGACGCACAGGCGACCGAAGTCACCGAGTCCGACGGAGTGACAGTCGAGACCACCGACCAGGGCTTCGCCTCGGTCGCCGGTGAACGAACCGTCGGTCGGATCCGCGTGCTACTGGTCCGGATGAACGTCGACCTGCTGATGGGGGAGGACCTCGCCAAGACGGGTGCGGGCAACCTCTTCACCGTCTTCGGTGAGCCCGACATCGAGCTGCGCTCCACGAACGAAGGCCAGGTCGTCGTCGACCTGAAGGGCGTGGACGTCTTCGACCCCACCACCGGTGAGATCCGCAGCGACGACACCAGCCAGATCGCCCTCTGGATGATCGACACCAACTACAACGAGGAGTCGTTCTTCGTCCGCCACTGCTACTTCACCGGCGGCAACGACCCGTACAAGCGTCTCAAGGCAGCGCTGAAGGCTGAGATCGAGCCGGACGCGTGGGAGTCGCTCTACCGCATGGAGTCCCGGCCGTTCGACAAGCCGGAGACCGGCCGGATCGCTGTCAAGGTCATCAACGACTACGGCGACGAGGTCATGAAGGTCTTCGAGGTGTAGCGGTGATGGCTGTCGAGATTTCGTTCACTTCGCGCCGTCCCTCAAGGAGGAGTTGTGCCGACAGTCGCAGTTGAACAGCGGGAAGCGATCAGCGCCGCCGTTCGCGCGTTGGCGACCCCCGACGTCGACGTCCGAAGCGTCGACTTCGAGGAACGCGAGGATCCCGACGGACGCTATTTGCTCATCGAGGTGAGGTTGGTGCCGCCGAAGGGCGACACCTGGCCGCTGGAAGCGTTCTACGAGCTTCGCCGGGGAGTGCGAGAGGTCGTCACCCGGCGCCTGGGCGAAGATCAGCCGTTCAAGATCTCCTACGTATCGGCGGGCGGAGCGGCCTCCGTTGAGGGCACCGGAGCGCCAGTCGACCCGCAAGGCACACCCGCCGGAAACCGGGAGTGACCGTCACCCGACCACTCTCCGCCGCGGAGCTGCTCGACCTCGCCGACGAGTTGGCCGGGCGCGGTACGGCAGGGCAGCCGACGCCGATCAGGCTGCGCCGGTCCATCAGCAGCGCCTACTACGCCATCTTCCACGAACTCTCGTTCCGCGCCACGCAGCGGCTGCTCGGTTCGGCGGACTGGGGCGCCGCGGAGGCCGCCGTGGTCCGCTGGGTCACGCACACCGACCTCGCCAGCCTGGCGGTTGCGGCCACCGGAGGGGGCAACCAGGCGCTCCGTGTGGCGCTCGGCTCGCTGGACGAGCGCGTCGTCCGCATCGCCCGAGCGTTCCTCGACGTGCAAGTAGCACGAGAGCGCGCCGACTACGACGACACGTTCGACGTCTCCACTGCCGTGGCGCTCTCCATAGCCGACCTCGCGCGTGACACGGTCAACCGGTCGGTCGAGCTGAGCGACGCGGGCGACCCGACCTACGGCCGATTCCTGGCCCTTGCGATGGGTGGAGTCAAGGTCGCCAAGAACAGGTGACGCGACGGCGGGGACCCGTGCCCAGCTGCGGAAGTCACTGCGCCACGCGACAAAGCGACTTGACGTCGCAGCTGCGGCACGCAGTCCCCGGCTTGGGCGTGTACTGACGTTGACGCATCCCGTGCAGGACAGTGCCCACCGTCATCTCGGCCGCAGTGATCGCGGCAGACGCCACGTCGACCGGCTCGCGAGCACCCTTCTTGAGGTCGTGCACATAGGCGCCGCGGACGTCGAGGCCCTCGCGTCGCCCGGCGTCCGCATAGACCTGCAACTGCAGGTCGTGGCTGCCTACCGCCCCGGTAGACGTCTTGTAGTCGACGATGGCCAGACCGGTGGTCACGCCGCCCTCCTGGTCGAGGATCACGTCGGCCCGGCCGGACACCACGGCGTCCCCAAGATGCAGCTCGAAGGGGCGTTCGGTCATCCACACGCGCTGCAGGTCGGACTCGTGGTCGGCGATGTAGCGGTTGACCAGGCGCCGGGCCGCGTCCTTCATCTCCCGATGGGCGGCCTTGTTGGCCGCCGGAAGGAACAGCTCGTCGTCCAGGATCCGGTCGACGGTCGCGGGATCGGGCGTCGTGCCCGTCGCCTTGGTGTGCTCGGCGATCGTTCGCATGACGTGGTGGACCGCCTTGCCGTATCCGAGCTCCGGGGCCAGCGTCGGCTGGAAGCCGAGCACGTTGCGAAGCCGGTAGGCCAGCCCGCAGACGTCATAGGCGGCCAGCTCGCTGAAGGTCACCTGGAGCAACGCGCCGCCGTCCGCCGCCGCGGAGGGCAGGGTCGGTACCGCGAGCGGAGGAGTGGTGAGCAGGGGGCCAGGGATCTCATCCCAGTACGGGGAGGGAGCCACGTTGTTCTTCGTCACGCGCTCGTGGCGAGACAGCGAGAGCCAGTCGCGGGCGCGGGTCATCGCCACGTAGAAGAGGCGCCGCTCATCGGCGTCCGAGCCCTCGTAGCGGTCGGCATCGAACAGCGACCGGTCGATCAGCCACGGTCGGACCTTGCCGGTCCGGCGGGACGGGAAGCGGCCCTTCGTCAGTGACGGGACGAAGACGACTGGCCACTCGAGCCCCTTCGCGGAGTGCACCGTCGTCAGGTCCACGGCATCAGTGTCGACGTCCGGCTCCCCATCGAAGCCCTCGTACTCGCCGTTCGCGTAGTTCGTGATGTGGATGGCGAGGTTCTTGTAATACCAGAGGCCCCGATCCTGGCCCCCGACCTGTTCACCGGGCGTCGCATCGTCCGGGCGGGCCCTACGGCGAACCGACTCGTAGTCGGCGAGCAGCGTCGTGAAGCGGGCGAGCGTGCCGAGCCGCGTGATGGCGTATGGATCGTCGTGATTCCAATGCTTGCAGCCGAGCACGTCGATGAGCTCGTAGAAGTCGCGGACCAGATCGACCCTGCGGGCCTCCTGGTGCACAGCACTCTTCCACTGCCGCAAGAGGCGGCGGACTTCGGCCGTCACTGCCTGGGGAAGCGTGAAGGCTGTTGCGTAGTCGGCGACCAGGCTTTCCTCGGTGACGGTCTGCGACTGGGCGCCATAGCCGGCCGACCGATAGTCGTGGTCGACCAGCCAGCAGTACGTCTTGCCCAGGACCTCGGCCTCCGGCCGGTCGAACAGGCCGGTGCGACCGGCCGGCTGGACGGGAACGCGAGCATCCTCGAGCGCGGCGAGCAGTCGGGGATAGCTCGTCCGGCTGCGCACCAGGATCGCGATGTCCCGGTACGCCAAACCCTTGTCGTGCAGGCGTCGGGTCGCCTCGGCGATCTCGGCTGCCTCGTCCTCCTCCATGTCCTCGAACCACTTGACGACCTCAACGCCCCCGGGCGTGCGGGTCGCGGTCATGACCTTGGGCAGGCGGCCCGGGATGGACTGGGCGAAGACATCCGCGGTGCCGACGATGGTCGGCCGGCTGCGCCGGTTTTCGGTGATGGAGAAGGTGGCGACGTTGCCGTAGCGCTGCGCGAACGAGGTGATGTTGCCGACGTCGGATCCGCGCCAGCCGTAGATGGCCTGGTCATCGTCACCCACGACGACCAGGCTCACGCCCGGGCCGGCCAGGCGACGGATGAGCGCTTCCTGGGCAGGGTTCACGTCCTGGTACTCGTCGACGATCAGATGCCGCAGGTCGGCCAGGACGTTGTCGCGGACCTCGGGGCGGTCCAGCCCGGCGACGGCGCGAGCGATCTGCTGACCGTAGGTGAGGAGCCGGTACTTCTCCAGCGAGGCGTAGTACCGCTCGAGCACGCTGCGGAGCGGTTCCTGGAGCTGGGAGGGGACGAGGAGCTCGTTCTCCACGACGTCGAGGTTCTCCAGGAACGCGCGAATCGACTTGAACAGGCTGCCTTCGAGGTCCTTGATGTGGAGGCGTGTTGCCTCGCGGACGAGGAAGGCGGTCAGCTGGTTCTCGTCCAGGACGTCAAAGGTCTCGTACCGCGGCACGTAGGTCTGCAACAGGCGGAAGCAGTACGCGTGGATGGTGCCGACGTACAGCCCGCCGAGCTGGTCGAGAGCCTGAGGTCCGAGTCGCTCTGCCACCCGCGCGCTGATGCGCTCCTTCAGCGACGCGGCGGCGCGCTCGGTGAAGGTGAAGGCGACGATGCCGCTGGCCGGCGTGCCCTCCGCCAGGAGTGTGGCCACCCGCTGGGAGACGACCTCGGTCTTGCCCGATCCGGCGCTCGCGATGATCTGGACGTGCGAACCGCGGTGCGCAACCGCCGCGAGTGCTTGGCCCTGCAGTACCGGTGCAGCCATCGATCCCCCATCCCGAGAACGACACAGTCTCGCTCGCTCTCGGGTCGAAATGGGGATGTCGCAGCGGTTCTCACGCATCCTGCGACCTCATGGTGCCGTTGGTGCGCGAGAGGCGGACGAGTTCGAGCGGTACGAGAAGGGATCGATTCCGTCCGACCCGCGTGGCATGGTCGCAGCCGTTGCGCGGACGGGGGAATCGATGAGCGGCATCGCGGTAGTGGATCAGCCGACTGGCGAACGAGTCGTCATCTGGCACGTCAGCGTCGGGGACGGCCTGGAGTCGACAATGGCCGGCGCCTGGGTGCTGCCGGCCGACGACGAGCGGATCGATGGGCTCATCGCCGGTCGGCTGCTCGTGACGACGGACGCGGCGGGCGGCCGGTTCGGCGCCGGGGCCGATGCGGGGGCACTCGCCACCGCCGTGCAAGGCGAGGTCGATGCGCTCGACCGGGCCTTCACCGCGCACCTGGCGACGTTGCCGTCCTCCCGGCGGCAGCTCGTCCGGCCACGGTGGCCCCGCGTCCCCGCCGCGGCCGCGCCGGCGCTCGCCGGGGATCCGGTCGCGTCCGGGGCGCTGACCGTGGCTCGCTGGGTGTCCGATCTGCTCGTCGCCTGGGGCGAGATCGAAGGTCTGCGCCTGTCGCGCCCCTTCCTACTGGCGCATGGGGGTGAGGCGGCCCGTGCCTACCCGCCCAGCTGGCCGCAAGACGGGGGCGCGACGACGGGTGCTGCGGCATGAGCGTCGCAGTCGTCGACCTGGAAACGACCGGGGTGTACCCGAGCGTCGACCGCGTCGTGGAGATCGGGGTCGTCCTGCTCGACGAGGCCGGCGGCGTGGAGCACGAGTTCTGCACCGTGGTCGACCCGGGCCGAGACGTCGGCGCCACCTCGATTCACGGTATCCGCGCCTCCGACGTCGTCGGTGCCCCTCCGTTCGCCGAGGTGGCGCCCTACCTCGCTGCGATGCTGTCTGGCCGGGTGGTCGTCGCTCACAACGCGCTGTTCGACCTGCGCTTCCTTGCCCGTGAGTTCGGCCGCGCCGGTCTGCCGATCGCGCTGTCACCCGCGCTGTGCACCATGCGGCTCGCCGGGTTCTTCGACCGCTCGATGCGCTCGCTGGCGTCCGTCTGCGAAGCACTTTCCATCGCGCACGACCACGCGCATGCGGCACTGGAGGACGCCCGCGTGACCGCGACCGCTCTCTGCCGCCTGCGCGAGCTGCTCGGTGACGAGGCGCTGACCGACGCCGCCCTGGCGGTGGACTTCGATGTCGACGGCATCTACGTGCGCTCCGGTGGGGTGTCCACACGGGAGTGGGCGACTCTGCTGGCGGAGGTGTCGTTGAGCCGACGACCGTTCCTGGATCCCTGCCGCAGCGTGACCCGATCTCGAGCGGCGGCGGCGCGTTCCGAGCGGGACAGCTACCTGCCCAACCTCGTCTCGGCGCTGCCCGACCTGGCCGCCGCTCCGGCGACCATGGCGCCATACCTGGCAGTGCTCGATCAGGTCCTCGAAGACCGCCTGGTGAGCGTGAGCGAGGCGGATCAGCTCCTGACCCTGGCCGGTGAGCTCGGCTGCGGGCCGGGCCACGTACAGGCCGCACACCGGTTGTACCTCGACGCTCTGGCTACTGTCGCGCTCGCCGACGACGTAGTTACCCAGGCCGAGCGTTCCGACCTCGACCGGGTCGCCGTCCTGCTGGGGATGCGACCCGACGACGTCGACACGGCGCTGACCATGGTCCGGTCCGGTGCGCGGGTGTCGCTTCCGCGCAGTGTGCGGGGCCTGTCGCCGGGCGACACGATCGTCTTCACCGGAGAGATGTCCCGCCCGCGGTCAGCGTTCGTGGACGCCGCGCGCGCCGCCGGCCTCGAGCCGATGAACGCGGTCTCGGGCAGGACCGATGTGCTCGTGTGCGCCGACCCCGAGTCGCAATCCGGGAAGGCGCGAAAGGCCCGCGCGCTGGGCGTGCGGGTGATCGGCGAGGCGGCGTTCTGGGAGTCCGTCGGCCACCCGGGCTGACCCGCACATGGAAGGGATCAGCATGTCCGTGAGCACGGGGGACGACGGGCTGCACGAGCGGCTCTCGCAACGGGTCGACCAGGCCGTGCTGTCCGAGGAGGCCAAGCTCCTGGTCCTCAGCGCGTTCTGGGGGGATGACGAGTTCCGGGCGGCCCTCGACGGGGCGGTCGGCGAGAAGGCCGCGGTGGGCACGGTCGAGCCGGCCGACGTCCCGCGGACCTACCTCCGGTCGGTCACCGTCACCGGCTTCCGCGGCATCGGACCGCAGACGAGCCTGGAGCTGGAGCCTGGTCCTGGCCTCACCCTCGTCGTGGGCCGCAACGGATCGGGCAAGTCGAGCTTCGCCGAGG
The DNA here is from genome assembly GCF_021698975.1 of Blastococcus sp. KM273128. Classification (GTDB taxonomy): domain Bacteria; phylum Actinomycetota; class Actinomycetes; order Mycobacteriales; family Geodermatophilaceae; genus Blastococcus. Next base: position 21,435 of record NZ_SSXA01000052.1, read on the forward strand.
CGGCCGAGATCGCCCTGACCGGCACCAACGCGCGCTGGCGGGACCGCTCGTCGGTGTGGCGCGAGGGCTGGCGCAACCTGCATCGCGGTGACGCGCAGCCCTCGGTGCAGGTGGACCTGCACGTGGATGGCGAGCCCGGCACGACGCGAGTAGCCCGGGAGTGGGACTCCGACGACGTGGACGCCTCGAGGGTGTGGGCGCAGCGGCAGGGGGCACGCCGGGAGTACGGCGAGCTGGGCTGGGACGACGCGTTGAGTGCCTACCGGCCGTTCCTCTCCTACTCCGAGTTGGGCTCCGTGCTCGGCCGCCCGTCGGACCTCTACGACGCTCTCTTCCGCATCCTCGGGCTGCAGAAGGTGTCCGACGCCCAGGAGCGGCTGCACCGCGCGTTCACCGAGCTGGAGAACCGGCGCAAGGAGTGCGCCAGCGAAGGCACGGACTTGCTGGCCGCACTGCGCGTTACCGACGATGAGCGCGCCGCGCGAGCTGCCGAGGCCCTCGGCGGGCGGATGCCGGACCTCGACGTCGTCGCCGACGTGCTCCGAGGCGAGCAGGCACCGACCGGCGACTTGGCCGTGCTGAAGGGGTGGGCCGACCTGGCCCCTCCGGACCCTGCCGCGGCCCTGCGTTCGGCCGAGGACCTCGATGCCGCCAATGGCGCCGTGCAGGATCTGTCCGGCGGCGACAGCGACCAGGCGCGGCGCCTGGTCGCGCTGCTCCAGCAGGCACTCGACCACGCCGACCACACCGCGGACGCCGACTGCCCGGTGTGCGGTGCGGCGGGTCGGATCGACGACGCCTGGCGGGCGGCCACCGCGGAGCAGCTCGCCCGGCTGCGCGAGCAGGCGGCGGCCGCCGAGCGGGCCCATGCCGCGCTCCGCACTGCCCGCGCCGCGGTCCACGCGCTCGCTGCTGCCGCACCCGCAGTGCTGCTGCAGGCGTCCCCGCCCGAGGTCGACGGGACCGACCTGCACGTCCGCTGGTCCGCGTGGACGGCGGCCGCCCGGGCCGAAGACCCGGCGACCGTGGTGACAGCCCTGCGCAACGACACCGCAGCCCTTGCCGAGCTGGTGAGCGCGGCTGCTGCGGCTGCCGGTGCGGAACTCCGGCGGCGCCAGGACGCGTGGCAGCCCCTGGCCGAGCAGCTGGCAGTACACCTGCCGCGGGCCCGCGAGGTGTCCGCGCAGGCGCAGTTGCGGGCCGACGTGAAAGCCGCCCGCGACTGGCTGAAGGGCCAGGCCGACGACCTGCGCGATGAGGGCCTACGGCCGATCGCCAACCATGCCGCCGACGTTTGGCGGCAGCTGCGCCAGGAGAGCAACGTCGACCTGGGGCCCGTGCGGCTGGAGGGCGCGAAGACTCGGCGGCGGGTCGAGCTCGACGTCACCGTTGACGGCGACTCGGGCGCGGCTCTCGGGGTGATGAGCCAGGGCGAGTTGCACGCCCTCGGCCTCGCGCTCTTCCTGCCCCGGGCCATGCTCGACCAGAGCCCGTTCCGCTTCGTCGTGATCGACGACCCCGTGCAGGCCATGGACCCGTCAAAGGTCGACGGGCTCGCCCGCGTGCTGGCCGGCGCCGCGCACACCCACCAGGTCGTCGTCTTCACCCACGACGACCGGCTCCCCGACGCAGTCCGCCGGCTCCAGCTCCCGGCGACCATCTGGGAGGTCGTTCGCCGCGAGCGCAGCGTCGTTGAGCTGGCGCAGTCCGACCACCCCGTGACCCGCTACCTCGACGATGCCCGAGCCGTCGCCCGGACCGAGAGCCTCACCGATGCGGCGAAAAACCGGGTGGTCGCCGGCTTCTGCCGGAGTGCCCTGGAGGCCGCCTGCCACGACGCCGTGCGACGGCGACGGCTCGGCCGCGGCGACCGGCACGCCGACGTCGAGACCGCACTGACCGGGGTGAGCACGCTGACGGCTATCACGGCGCTCGCCCTCTTCGACGATTCCGGCAAGGGCGGCGACGTCCTCGGGCACTACAACAAGCGCCTGGGCAGGTGGGCGGGCGACGTGCACCAGGCCTGCAACAAGGGCGTGCACGGTGGCGGAGCGTTCAACGCCGTCGACCTTGTGGAGAAGACGCAGCGGATGGCCGATTACCTGCTTGCCGCCAGCCCCGCCGCGGCCGTCCCGTGAGCGAAGCGGAGGACTTGCTCGCCCAGGCCGACCACCTGCTGGTCACCGGGAACCCGGCCGCCCGCGGCTGGTGGCCGCGGACTGCCGCCTTTCTGATTCGCGCCGCCCTGGAGGAGGAGCTCCGTGCCTTCTGGGACCGCACGGAGCCGGGCACGGCAGAGGCGTCAATGCGGGCGCAACTACTCGTGCTCGCCACGACAACACCGCCCGGAGCCGAGACGGCGCGGGACGCCGCGGCGACCTGGCACGCCCTGAGCCGGGCCTGCCACCACCACCCCTACGAGCTGGCACCGACGGCCGCGGAACTCCGGACCTGGCACACCGCTGTATCCGGGCTCAGCGCCGCGCTGCGGATCCGCGGCGCCGGAGGGAATGAGCAAGGACCGTCAGGAGGTAGCCATGGCCAGATCAATCCGTGACTGGTTCGCCGACCGCGAGTCGGGGTCACTCGATGACGCCCTGGACGACGAGGTCGTCGAGCGGCAGGCCCCTTGGGATGTTGCGGCCCTCCCCAGTGCCCCACCGCGGGCTACGGATCGCAGCCGCACTCCCTCCCGGCGAGTCGCAGCCGGCGCGGCCAAGAAGACCGCGAAGGGTCGGGGCCGGGCACCAGCCACGGTGCCCGTCGCGCCACCCGTACCCAAATCCGCCGGCTCCGAGCCGGCCCTGCCCCGCGCGTTGCGCGAGCGGATCACGGTGGCCATCCGGCTACACCCTGGCCAGGGGGCGCGACGGGTGGCTGCAGCATTGCGCGCCGCGGGGGCGGAGGTGACCAAGGCCCAGGTCGCTGCGGTCCTGCGCGATCTGGCCGCCCAGAGCAACGGGGCGTCGCCGGCTGCACGCGCAACGCGGGCGCCACGAGACGCCGGTACAAGCAGGAGTCCGCGCCCAACCCCGGCGACTCCGCTGTGCGGCTCGTGCGGAATGCGCGTCAGCGTTCTGGGCCTGTGCCGCTGTTCATAGGATCCCACAACTTCTGACTACTTTCCTGCCAACGCTTCGATAGTCGGCATGAATAGCGAGATCCAGCTCCACTTTCCATCGCTATTCAACTACCTGGCATCTACTGTTCGAAAAGTCGACGATCCCGAGCTTTCCACGCTCCCTGAGGCTTCTCTAAGAGACGGCACGCATGCTACCAATAGAGGTAGCCCGGGCCCCGTTTCGCGGGGTCCATCGTCGTTTCTTGGGGTGACGTGTTGGTCATCGTCGAATGGCGGTGGAAATGCATGGCGGAATGAAGGTCTACGCCGGCACGCCGGCGGCTGCCCGGGCGTACCTGGAGGCCGACCGCGGCCGCGCTGATGACTACTACCTGGCCGAGGGCACCGGCCTGGCCCGCCGCTTCACGGCCACCGCCGGGCGGGTGGAGGAGCGAGTGCCGCTGAGCGGTGACACCTACGAGAGCTGGGTGGCCGGCCAGGACCCGGACACCGGCGCGCTGCGCGGGCGGCTGCGTACCGACCAGCGCGCCGTCCGGTTCGTCGAGGTGGTGGTCAACGGCCCGAAGTCCTGGTCCCTGGCTGCCGCAGTGCACCCGGACGTCGCCGCAGCCTACGACGCCGCGCAGGACCGCGCCGCGGTCGAGATCATCCGCTGGCTGGCTGGGCACGCGACCACCCGGATTGGCCCACGCGGCGGGCAGGTGCAGGTGCCGCTCGAGGTGCTGGAGGCGGTGACGGTGCGGCACTACACCTCCCGCGCCGGCGATCCGCACCGGCATTTGCACCTGCAGATAAGCGCCCGAGTGTTCGCCGCCGACCAATGGCGCGGGCTGCACACCGTCGGCGTGCGTGACTTCCTCGCCGCGATCAACGGCATCGGGCACGCCGCGGTCGTCTGCGATCCGCAGTTCCGCACCGCCCTGGCCGCCCACGGCTACACCCCGGATGCGACTGGAGAAATACTGGAGCTCGCCGAGTACATCGGTCCGTTCAGCGCCCGGGCGGCGCAGATCGGGCGCAACCTCGATCGCTACGAACGCGACTGGACCGCGGCGCACCCCGGGGAGTTCCCGGGGCCGGCGCTGCGGCGGGCGTGGGACGCCCGGGCATGGGCCGACGGCCGCCCGGACAAGGTCACCCCCCGTTCGGGCGCCGACCTCGCCGCGCGGTGGAGGGCCGAACTGGCCGCTCTCGGTTACCGCGACCCCGACCGACCGGTTGAGCTGGGGTCCACCCCGATCGGCGTCCTGGACCGCGACCGCGCCGCCGACCAGATGCTCACCCGGCTGGCCGCCGGCCGCTCGGCGTGGAACGCCGCCGACCTGCGCGGCGAGGCCGAACGGCTGATCGCCGCTGCGGGCGTCGTCGCCGAGGCCGCGGTCCGTGGCGAGCTGGCCGAGGACCTCACCGCCCGAGCCCTGGCCCGCTGCCTTCCGCTGCTTGACCGCGGCGAGGTACCCGAGCACGTCCGGGCCTGGACCTCTCCGGCGGTGCTGGAGGTCGAGGCCGACCTGGTCGCCCGCCTCGCCGCCCGCGGCGGCCACCACAGTTCGGCGGCCGACCTGCGGCCGGACCGGGGAGCCGGCCTGGAACTGTTGGATCCCGGTCAGGCCGCGACCGCGGCCGCGCTCGCCGGGAACCGGCCGCTGGTGGTGGTGGAGGGCGCGGCCGGCGCGGGCAAGACCACGACGCTGGCCGCGGCCCGTCGACGACTGGAGGAGCGGGGGCGGCGGCTGATGGTTGTGACCCCCACGTTGAAGGCGGCCAGGGTCGCCTCCGCCGAGGTCGGCGCCGCCGCCGGCTCGGCGGCCTGGCTGGCCTTCCAGCACGGCTGGCGCTGGGACGACGCCGGCGCCTGGACCCGGTTGACCCCCGGTGAGGCCGACCCGGCCACCGGCCAGCTCTATGCCGGACCCGGGGAGAACGCGCGGCTGCGGTCGGGGGACCTGCTGGTCGTCGACGAGGCCGGGATGCTCGACCAGGACACCGCCCGAGCCCTGCTGGTCGTCGTCGACGAGCACGACGTCCGGGTGGCGCTCCTCGGAGACCGGCACCAGCTGGCCGCCGTCGGCCGCGGCGGGGTGCTGGACCTCGCCGTGCGCCGGGTCGACCCGACCGCGCACGTGACCCTCGACGAGGTGCACCGCTTCACCCGCACCGACCAGACCGGGCGGACGGTGCCCGACACCGAGTACGCCGACCTGACCCTGGCCATGCGCGCCGGCGCGGATCCCGGCCGGGTGTTCGACTCGCTGGCCGCCCGCGGCGAGGTCCGCCTGCACGCCGACGCCGCTGCGCTGCGGGAGGCGCTGGCCGACCTGGCCGCCGAGCTTCACCGCGGGGGCGAGCAGATAGCGATCGTGGTGGACACCCGCGAGCAGGCCGCCGAACTGGGCGCCGCCATCCGGGATCGGCTGGTCACCGATGGGCGCGTCGACGACACGCGGGTCGCGGTCACCGGGGCGGGGCAGCGGATCGGCGCCGGGGACCGGATCGCCACCCGCCGCAACGACCGAGCACTGGGCGTGGCGAACCGGGACATCTGGACCGTCACCGCCGTCAACCGCGACGGGTCGCTGACCGTCGCCCCGGCCGACGTCACCCCGACCGGCGCCGTCCCGGCCGATGTCACCCCGAGTGTCACCCCAGCCGGAGCGGGGGAGCGGGTACTGCCCGCCGGCTACGTCACCGCCCACGTCGAGTTGGCCTACGCCAGCACCGCGCACGGGGTGCAGGGCGACAGCCTCACCTCGGCGCATGTGGTGATGGGCGAGCACACCGGCGCCGCGTCGGCCTACGTCGGCATGACCCGAGGCCGCACAGCGAATACCGCGCACCTGGTGGCCGCCGACCTGGCCGAGGCGCGGCAGCAGTGGATAGCGGTGTTCGGCCGCGACCGCGCCGACCTGGGCCCCGGCCACGCCGCGCAGCTCGCCGCCGCCGAAGCCGCCCGCTACGCCCAGCCCCGTCCGCTCGACCAGGTGCTAGCCGAGCTGCGCGAGGCGTGGACGGTCGAGCAGCGCTGCCTCGATCGGCTGGACCTCCTGCAGCCGCAGCACGACACGCTGAGCGCTGTCGTCGCCCTTCAGGCCGCCCACGAGCTCACCCCGGGCGGTGCGCTCGGCTGCGTTCCTTGCCCTGCCGAGCGGCTGAGCGATGTCGACCGGGGCATCGCGGCCGCCGAGCACCAGTTGGCCGGGGCGCGGGAACGCATCGCCGCGCTGGTGGCCGACCCGACCCTCCTCTACCAGCCCGCCGATCGGCTCATCGCAGAACGCAACGCGTGGCGCGCCCGGGACGCCGAGCGCCGCCAGATCCCGGCAGCCTCGCGACCGGCCGCCGTTCATCCCGGCGTACCGCGGCCGGAGTCCGAGCGCCGCGGCCCCTCCCTCACTCGGGGCGGCGCGGCCCCCGGCCTCGGGCGATGAGCCGCGCATCAGAGAACTGCAGGCCAACTGGAGAATCCCGGCAGGATCTTGCGGTCGGCTGTCACCAATGGGCTTCGTTTGGCGCCTTCTACAGGTGACGGGGCCTCGCCCATCCGACCACGACCGGAGCCGACCATGACCGACCATCTCGCCGGCCGCGAACCCGAGCTGCTCACCATCACCGAGGCGGCCGACCTCCTCCGTGCGCCGGTCGCCACCCTGCGGTACTGGCGCCACCTGGGCACCGGCCCCCGCAGCTTCCGCCTCGGCCGACGCGTCCTGTACCGCACCGACGACCTCCACGCCTGGATCGCGCAACAGCACGCCCAGGCTCTCGACCGTCGATGAGCGGGCGTCGTCCACAGGCGTGCCGGCCTCCCCAGAGACTCGAGGCGGCGTTGACCCGGGGAGCAGTCGTGGGCACGCTCGACTGATGGCCGGCAGCATCACCGTGGACGTGCTCAGCGACGGCAGTAAGAGCGTCCGCCAGTAGGTCAACGGATTCGCGGTGATCTTGGTCGGTTGGCCCATCGGTAGAGGTACCAGGCGGCGCGGAGCAGGGCACGGAGGGTG
>NZ_SSXA01000053.1 GCF_021698975.1 Blastococcus sp. KM273128
CCCCCTCGACCCGCCCGCCCCCGGTCCGCGCGGGCGCGTCCCGGCCGACTGGACCTCCCGCCTGCGCTGACGGGAGGCCCGGCCGGGAAGGGCGTCGCTACTCCGCGGCGGAACCGGCGGTGCTGCGCTCGCCCTGCTCGCTGCTCGGCCCGCCGATCCAGACGGTCTTGGCGTTCATGAACTCGCGCATGCCGAGCTCGGTCAGCTCCCGGCCGTACCCGCTCTGCTTGACCCCGCCGAACGGCAGCTCCGGATAGCTGGTCGTCATGCCGTTGACGAAGGCCATCCCCGAGGCGATGTCGCGGATGAACCGCTCCCGCTCCCCGGCGTCCTCGCTCCAGAGGTTCGAGCCCAGCCCGTAGGGGTGGCTGTTGGCGATCTCGATCGCCTCCTCCAGCGAGTCGACCGTCCACAGCGCCGCGACCGGGCCGAAGACCTCTTCCAGGTAGAGGTCCATCTCCGGCGTGATGCCGGACAGGAGGGTGGGCTCGTAGAACCACCCCGGCCGGTCGACCCGCTTGCCGCCCACCAGCACCTGCGCGCCCTTGGCGACGGCGTCGTCGACGTACCTCTCGACGTCGTCCCGGCCCGACTCGGTGGCCAGCGGCCCCACCTGCGTGCCTTCGTCCATCGGGTCGCCGACGGTCAGCGCGCCGATCTTCTCGGCGAACAGGCGGGTGAACTCCTCGGCGACGTCGCGGTGCACGAAGAACCGCTTCGCGGCGATGCAGCTCTGCCCGTTGTTCTGGTTGCGGGCGGTGACCGCCACCTCGGCGGCCCGGTCCAGGTGCGCCGAGGGCATGACGATGAACGGGTCGCTGCCGCCCAGCTCCAGCACGGTCGGCTTCAGCGCGTCACCGGCGATGGAGGCCACCGACTGGCCGGCGGGCGCGCTGCCGGTGAGCGTCGCGGCGGCGACCCGGTCGTCGCGCAGCACCCGCTCGATGGTCGAGGAGCCGATGAGCAGGGTCTGGAAGACGTCCTCCGGGAAGCCCGCCTTGCGGAACAGCTCCTCCAGGTAGAGCGCGGTCTGCGGCACGTTGCTGGCGTGCTTGAGGAGGCCGACGTTGCCCGCCATGAGCGCCGGGGCGGCGAAGCGCATCGCCTGCCACAGCGGGAAGTTCCACGGCATGATCGCCAGCACCACGCCCAGCGGCTGGTGCACCACGTACGCCTGCTCGGCTCCCACCGCGGCGGCGTCCTTCGGCTCGGGCTCGAGCAGGGCCGGGCCGTGCTCGGCGTACCAGCGCAGCGCCTTGGCGCACTTGCCGACCTCCGCCTTGGCCGACGCCAGCGTCTTGCCCATCTCGGTGGTCATCAGCTCCGCGACCGCGTCGATGTCGTCGTCCAGGACGTCCGCGGCGGCGGAGAGCCAGCCCGCCCGCTCCTGGGGGGTGGTCAGCCGGTAGCGCGCGAACGCCTGCGCGGCGCGGGCGATCCGGTCCTCGAGGGCCTCGTCGGTGAGCGGCTCGTAGGTCTTGAGCGTCTCGCCGGTGGCCGGGTTGATCGTGGCGATGGCCATGCTGTTCTCCCTCCGGGGTCAGCGGGTCACCTGCCCCTGGGATCGACGTCGAAACGGGGTGCTGCCTGCGCCGGGTGGCAGCCCGTGGCGGCGGCTATTTTCTACGCGGCTGCGCTGGGCACCGGCACCACCGGCGATCCCGCGGGCCGGCTCGCGCCCCGCCACGACCGCGCGGTGGGCGCGCGACGGGGTGCAGGCCGACCGCCGGGACCCGCTGGCCTACCGTGGGCACGGATTACGGACGACGGCGGAACGATTCAGGGGCGCAGGTGAGCTGGACGGCGGCAGGCGGGGAGTGCCACCCCGACCCCGGCGGCTTCCCCCACGACGCCCTGCTCCACGACTCGCTGGACCACCTGGTCGCCACCGCGGCCCCCTTCCTGCGGGCGGGCCTCGATGCGGGCGAGGCGGCCGTCGTCACCGCGTCGGCGCCCACCGCGACCGCGCTGCGCGACGCCCTCGGCGACGATCCCCGCCTGGTCGTGGTCGACCGCCACGACGCCTACCGGCGGCGCACCCCCGCCGCGATCACCGCCTTCCGGAAGCTGGCCGAGGCGCAGCGCACCGCCGGTGCCGTCCGGGTCCGCGTGCTCGGGGAGGTCGACCACGGCCCCACCGAGCGCGACTGGCTCGAGTGGGAGCGCTACGAGTCGGTGGTCAACGAGGCGCTGCGCGGCTGGGATCTGTGGGGCGTCTGCGCGTTCGACACCCAGCGCCTGCCGGAGTCGGTGGTCGACTCCGCCACCCGCACCCACGCGCACCTGGTGACGCCGCAGGCCCGCACGCCCAACCCGCGCTTCACCGGCCCGGCCGCCTACCTCCGCTCGATGCCGGTGCCCGACGAGCCGCTGGAGTCCACGCCCCCGCGCCTGGCAGCCGACTCGGTCGCCGACTTCGTCGGTCTGCGGCACGCCGTCGCCGCGGAGCTCGCCGGCCTCGCGGCACCCGCCGACGTCGTCGAGGACTTCCTGCTCGCGGTGGACGAGATGACCTCCAACGCCGTCCGGCACGGCCTGCCGCCGGTGAGCCTGCGCCTGTGGACCGGACCGGACCGCTTGGTGTGCACCATCGCCGACGGCGGCCCGGGCTGGGACGACCCCTTCGCCGGGTACGGGCCGGCCCACGGGGACGACCTGTCCCGCGGCGGCATGGGCCTGTGGCTGGCCCGGCAGCTCTGCGACCACGTCGACATCTCCGGTGGGGCGCACCACCCCGGCGACGGCGGCGTGCGGGTCCGGCTGACCACGCTGCTGCGCTGACGTCCCCGCGGCCGGTCGTTTCCGGCCAGTGGGGAGGCCGGGCGCGCCCGGACCCGCCCGGCCGCGATACTGGGGGCCGCAGCGGCGACGATGGGAGCAGCGTGGTGGATCGGGCGCTTTCGGACCACGGCCGGGGAACCGGCCCCGCAGAGCGGGAGGGCTGACGTGGACAAGGTCGTTCGGTCCGCCGAGGAGGCGGTCGCCGACATCGGGCAGGGCGCGACGCTGGCGGTCGGCGGGTTCGGGCTCTGCGGGGTGCCGTACGCGCTGATCGACGCGCTGCTGGCCCAGGGTGCCGACCAGCTCACCACGATCTCGAACAACTGCGGGGTCGACGACCAGGCCCTGGGCGTGCTGCTGTACGCGGGCCGGATCCGCAAGACGATCAGCTCGTTCGTCGGCGGGAACAAGGAGCTGGCCCGGCTGTACCTGTCCGGCGAGCTCGAGGTCGAGCTGACCCCGCAGGGCACGCTGGCCGAGCGGCTGCGCGCCGGCGGCAGCGGCATCCCCGCCTTCTACACCCCCACCGGCGTCGGCACGCTGGTGGCCGAGGGCGGCATCCCGATCCGCTACGACGCCGACGGGAACGTCGTCGAGGTCAGCCGCCCCAAGGAGGTGCGCGAGTTCGACGGCCGCCAGTACGTGCTGGAGACGGCGCTGACCGCGGACTTCGCGCTGGTGCACGCCGCGGTGGGCGACCGGCACGGCAACCTGGTGTTCCACGAGTCGGCGCGCAACTTCAACCCGCTGGCCGGGATGGCCGGGCGGATCACCGTCGCCGAGGTGGAGGAGCTCGTCGAGCCCGGCCAGATCACCCCCGAGGACGTGCACCTGCCCGGGGTGTTCGTCGACCGCGTGGTGGTCGTCGGCGGCGACCGCAAGCCGATCGAGCGGCGCACCACCCGCCCGCGCACCGACCGCTCGCAGACCCCGGCCGCCGCCGGTGAGGAGGCCACGCCCGCATGAGCCTGACCCGTGAGCAGCTCGCCGCCCGGGTGGCCCTGGAGCTCGAGGACGGCCAGTACGTCAACCTCGGCATCGGGATGCCCACCCTGGTGCCCAACTACGTGCCCGACGGGGTACACGTCGTCCTGCACTCGGAGAACGGCGTCCTCGGGGTGGGCCCCTACCCGTTCGAGGGCGAGGAGGACCCCGATCTGATCAACGCCGGCAAGGAGACCGTCACCCTGCTGCCGGGGGCGAGCTTCTTCGACTCGGCGCTGTCGTTCGGGATGATCCGCGGCCAGCACCTCGACGTCGCCGTGCTCGGTGCCATGCAGGTCAACGCCCGCGGCGACCTGGCCAACTGGCTGATCCCCGGCAAGATGGTCAACGGCATGGGCGGTGCGATGGACCTCGTCCACGGCGCCCGGCGGGTGATCATCATGATGGAGCACGTCGCCCGCGACGGGTCACCGAAGATCGTGCAGGAGTGCACCCTGCCGCTGACCGGCAAGGCCTGCGTGGACCACATCATCACCGACCTCGCCGTCATCGAGGTCACCGCCGACGGGCTGGTCCTGCGCGAGACCGCCCCCGGCGTGACCGCCGACGAGGTCGTCGCCGCCACCGGGGCCCCGCTCACCGTCGCCGACGACGTCCGCGAGATGCCCCTGCCCGCCGGCGTCTGACCTCGGGCCCGCGCAGGGCCCACGCCGCTGACCGTCGGCCGGTGGTCGTCTCCGCATCCCGGGGACCGCCACCGGCCGACGGTCGATCAGCAGCCGAGCGCCTCGGCGAGCCACCGCAGGAGGCGGGCGGGGTCGGCCAGGTCCTCGGCGGTCGCGAAGACCACCGTCCAGCCCGCGGCACGGAGCCGGTTCAGCCGGCGCCGGTCGGCGGCCACCCGCTGCGGGGACTCCCCGTGCCACCGACCCTCGTACTCGACCGCCACCCGCAGCTCTGGCCACCCGAAGTCGACGCGGCCCACGAACCCGGCGGCGTCCCGGACGACGTGCTGCGCCACCGGGCGGGGCAGCCCGGAGCGGTGCAGCAGCAGCCGCAGCCGGGTCTCCTGCGGCGACCCGGCCAGCCCGTCGGCGAGCCCGGCCGCCACCCGGGCCTGGCGGCACCCCCTCCCCCGCGCGCGGGCAGCCGCTTCCCGCACCCACGCCAGCCGGGTCACCCCGAGGTCGACGAACCGGTCGACCAGCACGACGGCGTCGTCGAGCGGGCCCGTGCCGGCCAGGTCCAGGACCGTCAGCTCGGCGCTCGTCACCGGGACGCCCCCTCGGCGCGCGACCTGGTCGGGCGCGAGGTCCCGGCGGCGCACCCGCACCCCGGGTTCACGGCAGACGTTGGCACCCGCCGCGACGGTGAGCTCGACGTCGTCGAGGGGTCCGGCGAGGGGCAGCCCCCAGAGCACCGCCGCGCTGGCCCCGCTCACCACTGCACCGGGCACGAGCAGCTGGGCTGCCGCGCGAGCCCGGAGGGCGTGCGTGACCGGCAGGTCCGCGCAGGCGTAGACGTCGCGGAACAGCCGCTGCCAGGAGGGTCCGCGCAGCCGGCCCCGGCTCAGCGTGCCGGCCGCGAGCGCATCCGAGCCGCGGAACGCGCGCCCGCGCAGCTCGGCCGGGCGATGGGGAGGGACGGGCACGCGCAGAGCGTGGCCGAACGCGCCGTCGCGCGCCGCCGCCGTCCACAGCCCGACCGCGAGCGTCGGCCGGTGGTCGTCTCCGAGCCCCGGAGACCGCCACCGGCCGACGGTCGATCAGGCCGGGTCGCCGCGGAGCTCGGCCAGGATCGGGCCGGCGACCTTGTAGGCGTGGTTGGCCGCGGGCACCCCGGCGTAGACGGCGGCGTGCTGGATCACCGCGCCGATCTCCTCGTCGGAGAGGCCGTTGTTCACCGCCGCGCGGACGTGCAGGGCGAACTCCTCCCAGTGCCGCAGCGCGATGGTGATCGACAGCGTCATCACGCTGCGGTCGCGGCGGGAGAGCTCCGGCCGCTGCCACACGTCCCCCCACGCCACCCGGGTGATGAAGTCCTGGAACCCGGCGGTGAACGGGGTGGTGCCGGCGACGGCGCGGTCGACGTGCGCGTCGCCCAGCACCTCCCGGCGGGTGCGCATCCCGGCCTCGCGGCGCTCGTCGTCGGTGCTCATGCGCGGCCTCCCGCGGCGTCGAAGTGGCCGAGCAGCGCGCCGGTGACCTCCAGCGGCCGCTCGAGGTTGCCCAGGTGCGCGGCCGGGGTGAGGGTCAGCAGCTCCGCCCCGGCGATGCCCGCCGCGATCACCTCCTGGTGCGAGGGCGGGAGCGCCGGGTCCTCGGCGCCGGAGACCACCAGGGTGGGCGCGGTGATGCGGCCGAGGTCCTCCCTCAGGTCGATGCCGGCCACCACCTCGCAGCAGGCCGCGTAGCCCTCGTCGTCGGCACCGGCGATCATCGCCTCCAGCCGGGCCACCAGGTCGGGGTGCTCCGCGGCGAACCCCGGCGTCAGCCAGCGGGACACCACCGTGGGCGCGAAGGCGGCGGTGCCCTCGGCGCGGGCCTGCACGGCCCGGTCGCGGAACCCCTGCGGGTCGGTCTTCGCCGAGCTGAACAGCACCGCGAGCCCCGCCACCCGCGCGGGCTCGCGGGCCGCCATCCGCATGCCCACCATCCCGCCGAGCGAGACGCCGGCGACGTGCGCCCGCTCGGCTCCGAGCTCGTCCAGCACCGCGAGGACGTCGTCCACCAGGTCGTCCAGCGCGTACGGTCCCGCGGGCGCCGGCGACGCCCCGTGCCCGCGGCCGTCGTAGGTGACCACGCGGAACCGCTCGGCCAGCGGCGCCACCTGCGGGTCCCACATGGCGCGCGTGGCACCGAGCGAGTGGGAGAGGACGACCAGCGGCGCGTCCGGCGGCCCGGCGACGGTGTAGGAGACGGGGACGGCGCTCATCGGGTTCCTTCCACCAGGTGGGTGTGCTCGGCCAGGACGGCGTCGACCTGCGCGCCCGCCTCGCCGACGTCCGGGCGCCCGCCGAGCAGGTCGGCGAGGTCGACGTCGTCGCGGCCGGCCACGACGTCGGCGAGCGGGCGTCCGGTGGCTGCGGCCTCCCGGACGGCGGCCGCGGCCTCGTCGTGCGCCGCGTCCCGCCCCAGCAGCGGGGTGAGCGCGTCGGCGAGCGCGCCGGCGATCTCCGGGTCGCGGGCCGCGGCCACCGTGGCGGCCATCCGCGCCGGGTCCGGGCGCAGCCCGTCGAGGCTCTCGACCAGCCAGGCCGCCGACGAGCCGACGGTCGAGAGCAGGCCGGTCAGGGTGGGCCACTCGCTGTGCCAGGCGCCGGCGGCCCGCTCGTGCTCCTGCTCCATGGCGCCGAGCAGGGTGGCCACCAGGCCGGGGGCGCGCCGGGCGCAGGCCCGGGCGGAGATCGCGGCCACCGGGTTGCGCTTGTGCGGCATCGCCGAGGAGCCGCCCCGGCCGGCGCCGGTCTCGGCCACCTCCGCCACCTCGGTCTGCGCGAGCAGCACGACGTCGACCGCGACGGTCGCGAGCACCCCCGCGGCGGCGCCGAGCGCTCCGGCCAGGTCGGCGATCGGCAGCCGCACCGTGTGCCACGGCGCCGCGGTGGCGACCAGCCCGAGCTCGACGGCGAGCGCGGCCCGCAGTGCGGTCCCGGAGCCGTCGTCCGCGGCGAGCGTGCCGACGGCGCCGCCGTACTGCACCGGCAGCGACGCCACCACCTCGGCCAGCCGCAGCCTGGCGCCGTCCAGCCCGCTGACCCACCCGGCGGCCTTGAGCCCGAAGGTGGTGGGCAGCGCCTGCTGCATCAGCGTGCGGCCCATGACGGGGTCGTCGCGGTGGTCGCGGGCCAGCCGCGCGGCGGCGTCGGCGGCGAGCGCGAGGTCCCGGTCGATCGCGCTGACCGCCCGGCGGGCCAGCAGCACGAGCGCGGTGTCGACGACGTCCTGGCTGGTGGCGCCGACGTGGACGGCGACGGCGTCGCGCTCCCCCACCGCCGCCCGCAGCACCCGCACCAGCGGCGGCACCGGGTTGCCGGCGTCGGCGGCCTGCGCCACCACCGAGGCCAGGTCGAGCACCGCCGGCTCGGCGCAGGCCCGCGTGACGGCGTCCGCCGCGGTCGCGGGCACCAGCCCGGTCGCGGCGGCGGCCCGGGCGAGGGCCGCCTCCACGTCGAGCAGCGCGTCGAACCAGGCGGCATCGGAGACGGCGGTCGCCGCGCCACCGCGGGCGAAGGTCGCGCTGAAGAGACCGGTCACGTCCCGTTCCTACCGCCTCGGCCGCTCGCGGGTCGGGTCATACGGCGAAGAACACCGTCTCGCGCTCGCCCTGCAGGTGGATGTCGAAGCGGTAGCCGTCCGCGGCCGGGGTGGCCAGCAGCGTCCGCCGGGCCGCGTCGTCGGGCAGCGACGCCAGCACGGGGTCCTCGGCGTTGGCCTCGGCCTCGTCGGCGAAGTAGATGCGGGTGACGACGCGGTCGAGGATGCCCCGGGCGAACACCGACACGTCGATGTGCGGGGCCTGCAGCCCACCTGCGCCGTCGGGCACCCGCCCCGGCTTGAGCGTGTGGACGGCGAACTGCCCCGGCGGGTCGGCCGTGTGCGACCGGGCGAACCCGCGGAAGCCCGGGTAGGCGGCCGCACCCCGCGGGTCCTCCGGCGAGGGGAAGCCGCCGTCGGGGTCGGCCTGCCAGGTCTCGACCATCGCATCGGCCACCAGGTCACCGGCGCCGTCGAGCACCCGGCCGCGGATCCAGAAGGCGCCCGGGGTCCCCTCCTCGGCGGCCCAGGCGCCGTCGGGCCAGGTCATGCCGATGGCCAGGTAGGGGCCGACGGTGGCGCTGGGCGTGGTGCCCAGCCGGAGCGGCCCGTCGAGGAAGCCGCTGCCGCGCCGGCCCGAGCGCGGCTGGTAGGGCTCGCTGACGCCCGGGACGACCAGCAGCGGGTTCACCGACGGCTCGCCCATCACGCGACATCCCCGTCGTCGTCGGTCTCGAACGGCGTCTGCTCCGCCCCGCGGAGCACGATGTCCCACTCGAAGGCCAGCGCCCAGTTCTCCTGCGACCGCTCCAGCGAGAAGCGGCTGATCGCCCGGTGCCGGGCCGCCGCCGGCATCGCGTTGAAGATCGGGTCCTGGCCGAACAGCGGGTCGTCCGGGAAGTACATCTGGGTGACCAGCCGCTGGGTGAAGGCCCGCCCGAACAGGCTGAAGTGGATGTGCGCCGGCCGCCACGCGTTGTGGTGGTTGCCCCACGGGTAGGCGCCGGGCTTGACGGTCATGAACTCGTACCGGCCGAGGCTGTCGGTGACCACGCGACCGAGACCGTCGAAGTGCGGGTCCAGCGGCGCCGGGAAGCTGTCGCCGAGGTGCCGGTAGCGGCCCGCCGCGTTGGCCTGCCACACCTCCACCAGCGCACCGGGCACCGCCCGGCCGTCGCTGTCCAGCACGCGGCCGTGCACCAGGATCCGCTGGCCGACGGCCTCACCGCCGTTGCGCAGCGTGAGGTCGGCGTCGTGCGGCAGGACCCGGTCCTCCCCCAGCACGGGCCCGGTGACCTCGGTGAGCCGGTGCGGCAGGTCCACCGGCGTCCGCAGGGGCGCGCGCAGGGCGGTGCTGCGGTAGTCGGGGAAACCCACGGGGGTGCGCAGCGCGGCGTCCTCGCGGTGGTACCGCGGCAGGTGCAGGCCCCCGGCGGATGTGGTCCCGGTCATGGACGGACGGTACGACCGCCCGGCTACGCTCCCAACCCCAGCTTTCCGCTGGACGGGAGAGGAGCAGCATGGCCGGTGGCAGCACGCACCCGGGGCGGTCGGTCACCTCCCGCGCGCTGGGCATCCTCGACGCCTTCTGCAGCAGCGCCCCGCGGCTGTCCCTCTCCGAGATCGCCGAGCGCTCCGGCACACCGCTGACCACCGCGCACCGGCTGCTCGGCGAGCTGACCGGCTGGGGCGCGCTGATCCGCCGTCCGGACGGCCGCTACGAGATCGGCCGCAAGCTCTGGGACCTCGGTCTGCTGGCCCCGGTGCAGCTGGAGCTTCGCCAGGTCGCCGCACCGTTCCTGCTCGACCTGCACACGACCACCCGCGACACCGTGCACCTGGCCGTGCGCGACGGGGTGAGCGCCCTCTACGTCGACCGGGTGTCGGGCCGGGAGTCGGTACCGGTGGTCAGCCAGGTCGGCAGCCGGCTGCCGCTGCACGCCACCGGGGTGGGCAAGGTGCTGCTCGCCGCGGCCCCCGACGACGTCGTCGAGCAGGTGCTGGGCGCGCTGCGGCCGGTCACGCCGCACACCGTCACCGACCCGGCCGTGCTCGCCCGCGAGCTCACCGAGATCCGCCGCCGGCGCTACGCCCGCACCAGCCAGGAGATGTCCCTGGGCGCCGCGTCCCTCGCGGTGCCCGTGCAGGTCGAGCGGGCGAGCGGGCCGCTGGCCGTCGCCGCGCTGGGGATCGTCGTGCCGCCCCACCGGCGCGACGTGGCCCGCCTCGTGCCGGCGCTGGAGATGGCGGCCCGCGGCATCGGCCGGGAGCTCGCCCGCTCCCAGGAGTTCGGCTGACCCATCCGCGGCGGCCCGTCCCGCTTCCCCCGGGCGGGCGGCGCGAGGACGATGCGCTCACTGCCCGGCGAGGACCCCGGAGGAACGGTGCGGCACGGACGCGAGGAGCCACCGGCGGGAGCGCGGTGACCGCCTCCGTGCTCGCCGTCGTCGCCCACCCCGACGACGACCTGCTCTTCCTCAACCCCGACCTCGACGCCGGCATCCACGCCGGCGTGCCGACCACGGTCGTCTACGTCACCGCGGGCGACGCGCTGCTCCCGCTCGAGGAGGGGTCCGCCCGCGCCCGCGACCGGCGCCGCGGTATCCAGGACGCCTACCGCATCTCCGGCGGCGTGGCGGACCTGCCACTCCAGGACGAGTGGGACGGCGAGGTGGTCGGGATCGGCGGTCACCGGGTGGAGGAGTTCCGGCTGCGCGACCGGCCGGGCGTGCGGGTGACCTTCCTGGGGCTGCCCGACGGCCGGCTGTCCCACCTCCTGGACGGCGCGACCGTGCAGACCATGCCCGCACGCGGCGGCCTGGTGGCGGAGGCGCAGCGGTACGACGCCGGCGCCGCGGTGGCGGTGCTGCAGGGCCTCATGGCCCGCTACCGCCCGACGGTGCTGCACGTGACGGAGCGCTTCGCCGACCACCGGTACGACGTCCCGCAGTCGCACCCGGACCACCGGGCGGCGACCGCCCTGGCGCTCGAGGCCGCGCGGCGGTACCGGACCGCGCACGGGACGTGGCTGCCCTACGTCCTCGAGCACCGGGACTACGGGGTCGGCCAGCACCCGGTGAACCTCGACGCCGCGACCCGCGCCCGCAAGCGGGCGCTGTTCGAGACGGCGTACCGGCCGTGGGACCCCGCCGCGGCGGACGTCTTCGGCGCGACCGACCGCGCCTACTACCGCACCTCCCGCGGCACCCGGTGGTCGTCGACCGACGGCGCGGGCGCCGTGCGGCTCTTCGCCGTGCGCGACGGCCGGGTCGTCCGCTGGACCGGCCCCGGCACCTGGGCCGGCCCGGTCGACCTCGGTCCCGACGACCCGGTCGGCGCGGTCACGACCGTCGTCACGGCGACCGGGCCCGACGGCAGCACCCACCTCGCCGCCCGCACCGACGACGGGCGCACCGCGGTGCGCCCCGCCGGCGGCCCGTGGACCGACCTGGGCACGCCGAACCCCGGCAGCGACGCCCGGTACGTGGGCAGCCCGGCGCTCGTCCGGGAGGCCGACGGCGGGCTGCGGGTCGTCGTCGTGAACGCCGGGGGCGGCCTGTCCACGCGCCGGCAGCGGGACGACGGCGGCTGGCACCCCTGGTCCGACCTCGGGGGCACCGATCTGCAGGACCCGTGCGACGCGCTGCTGGACGCCACCGGCCGCGTCCACGTCGTCGCCGCGTCGCGGACCGGGCTGGTCCTGTGGCGGCAGGCCGTGCCGGGCGGGGAGTTCCTGCGCGGTCCGGTGCCCAGCCTGACGCCGGCCAGCGCCGCCACCTTCGCCGTCAACGCCGACGGTCGACCGGAGGTGCACCACCGGCAGGCGGGGACCGCGGACGTCGCGGTGAGCTGGCAGGACCGCGACCTCGCCTGGCGCTCGGCCACCGCGCTGGGCGGGCACGGCGGGACGGGCCCGACGGCGAACGCCCGGGTGGGCGGCCGGATCACCTGCGTCGCCCGGAACGCCGGCGGGGGCCTCTCCGTGGCCGAGCAGGTGGCTCCCGACAGCCACTACGGCCCGTGGACGGACCTCGGCGGCTTCGTCACGGACCACCCGACCGCCGCCGCCACCCCGGAGGGCCGGCTGGTCGTGGCCGTCGTCGACGCCGGTGGCGCCCTCGTGCAGCGCACCCGCTCGGCCGGCGGGGAGTGGGGCCCCTGGCGTTCGGTCGGCGACGTCGTCTGACGACGGCGACATCCCCGCCCGGTCTCCGCTGGACGGAAGTACCCGGCGACACCGGGTGCGGCGGAGGGGAGGATCCAGCTGTGCGCACCCAGGTGGCGATCATCGGCGCCGGCCCCGCCGGCCTCCTCCTCTCGCGGCTGCTCGCCCTCCAGGGCGTCGACTCGGTCGTGCTGGAGAACCGCTCCCGCGAGTACGTGGAGGCCCGCATCCGGGCGGGCATCCTCGAGCAGCACACCGTCGACACGCTCACCGACGCGGGGCTGGGTGAGCGGCTGCACCGCGAGGGCATGGAGCACCGGGGCATCTACCTGCAGCACCCGGGCACCCGGTACCAGCTGGACTTCCCCGAGCTCTGCGGCCGCACGGTGTGGGTCTACGGGCAGACCGAGGTCACGAAGGACCTCATCAGGGCGCAGCTCGACGGCGGCCCGCCGCTGCTGTTCGAGGTCTCCGACGTGACGCTGGAGGAGGTCGACTCCGACAGCCCGTGCGTCCGGTTCACCGACGCCGACGGCGTCGCCCAGGTGCTGGACTGCGACGTCATCGCCGGCACCGACGGGTTCCACGGCGTCTCGCGGCCGGTGGTGCAGGCCGCCGGCGGGCACACGTGGGAACGCACCTACCCCTACGCCTGGCTGGGCATCCTGGCCGACGCGGCACCGGCCACCGACGAGCTCATCTACGCCTGGCACCCGGAGGGCTTCGCGCTGTACTCCATGCGCTCTCCCTCGGTGTCGCGGCTGTACCTCCAGGTCGACCCCACCGAGAAGATCGAGGACTGGTCCGACGACCGGATCTGGGAGAACCTCGCCCGCCGGTTCGCCCTCGACGGCTGGGACATCAACACCGGCACGGTGACCGAGAAGTCGATCCTGCCGATGCGCTCGTTCGTCAGCACGCCGATGCGCCGCGGCCGGCTGTTCCTCGCCGGCGACGCCGCGCACATCGTGCCCCCGACCGGCGCCAAGGGCCTGAACCTCGCCGTCGCCGACGTGACGCTGCTGGCCCAGGCGCTGGTGCGGCTGCTCACCGAGAAGCAGACCGACCTGGTCGATGCCTACTCCGACCGGGCGCTCGCCCGCGTCTGGCGGTGCACGCACTTCTCGTGGTTCATGACCTCGATGCTGCACACCTCCGGCGACGACTTCGACGCCCAGCTGCAGCTCTCCCAGCTCCGGCGGATCTGCTCGTCGGAGGCGGCGGCCCGCGAACTCGCCGAGAACTACACCGGGTTGCCCGTCGGCTAGGGGTGCATCCGCACCGGCCCCCGCGGGCGAACACCGGTCGTGGAGTCCACCGCCCCGCGGCAGCTGACGGCTTGGCTGGTCCAGCCCCTCGTCGACGCCGGCCTCGATCCCGGCGAGATCCAGGCGTTCGTGACGCGGCTGGGCTTCGAGGCGGTCGTCGCCGGTGACCGCGGCGCCGACAAGCGAATCCTCGACGTCGTCGGGAACCAGCCCTGCGAGGTCCGCGCCGCGTGGCTGGAGGTGATCGACCGCATGACCAGCCGACGGCTCCCCGGCTGCTGAGCGCTGCTGGGGGACCGTGACCCCCGCCACACGGGATGAGACAGGGATGGCTAGTGTCTCAAGCGCTGTGGTCCAGCTCACCCCGGGCCGGGCCGGCTCTCCCTGGAGGTCACGTGCGCACCACTCCCCCACGTCCTGCCCTGAGGTCGCTGCTCGCGCTCGGGCTGGGCGCCGTCCTGACCGCCGGCGCCCTCGCCACCGCCGCGCCCGCCGGCGCCGCGCCCGACCCCGCCCCGCTGGTCGTCCAGACCACCGCGGGCGCCGTCGAGGGGACCTCGGCCGACGGCTACCGCCTGTTCCAGGGCATCCCCTTCGCCGCTCCCCCGGTCGGGGAGCTGCGCTTCCGCCCGCCGGCGCCGGTGGAGCCGTGGGAGGGCGTCCGGGACGCCACCACGCCCGGCAGCGCCTGCCCGCAGGAGCCCAGCGCCAGCAACCCGGTCACGTCGCTGGAGGAGGACTGCCTCTACCTGAACGTCACCACCCCCTCGGGCCTGGACACCCCGCGGCGCGACCTCCCGGTGATGGTGTGGATCCACGGCGGTTCGTGGCAGACCGGCAGCGGTGACCGGTACGACGCGAGCAAGCTCGCCCTCGAGGGCGACGTCGTCGTCGTGACGGTCAACTACCGCCTGGGTGCGCTGGGCTTCATGGCGCAGGAGGACCTCTCCCGCGAGAACGGGAACGTCGCCTCCGGCAGCGCCGGGCTGCTCGACCAGCAGGCCGCGCTGCGCTGGGTGGAGCGCAACATCCGCGCCTTCGGCGGCAACCCGGGGCGGGTGACGATCTTCGGCGAGTCGGCCGGTGGCTCGGCGGTCTGCGCCCAGCTGACCTCGCCGAGCGCGCGGGGCCTGTTCGACCGCGCCATCGCGCAGAGCTACAGCTGCACCGCGCCCTACGACACCCTGGAGACCGCCGAGGCCAAGGGCGCCCGCGTCGCCGAGGCCGTCGACTGCGCCACCGCCGACGACGTCGCGGCCTGCCTGCGGGCCACGCCGGTGCAGCAGCTGCTCGACGCCTGGCCGGGCGGCGCCTTCGTCGTCGGCGGCTCGGCGCTGCCGGTGCAGCCGGCCGAGGCGATCGCCGCCGGGGACCACGCCAGGGTGCCGGTCATGCACGGCAACCTCAGCGACGAGAACACCCTGTTCACGCCGCTGAACCCGACCGTCGCCCGGCTCGCGGCCGACGGCTTCACCGAGGCGGACTACACGACGGTCCTCACCGGGGTCTTCGGCGACGACGCCGACGAGGTGCTCGCGCGCTACCCGGCCGGGGCCTACCCGTCGCCGCTGCGCGCCCTGGCCGCCGTCAACAGCGACGCCGGCAGCGCGCTGGCCACCTGCGAGCACGTGGACGCCTACGACACGCTGGCCCGGCCACCGGTGCCCGCGCCGGTGTTCGCCTACCAGTTCCGCGACCGGACGGCCGACCCGCTGGTGGACTTCCCGTACCCGGACTACCCGGAGGACGCTCAGCACGCCGCCGAGCTGCCCTACCTGTTCCCCGGCCTGTTCGGCAACGGGCTGACCGCCGAGCAGGAGCGGCTGGCGACGACGATGGTGCGGTACTGGACCAACTTCGCGGCCCACGGCAACCCCAACGGCCGCGACGTCCCGTCGTGGACCCGCTACCGCGCCTCGAAGGACGTCCAGGGGCTCGACATCGCCTCCCGCGGGGGCATCGGCCCGGTCGACGTCGCCGCCGAGGCGAACTGCGCGTTCTGGTCGACGCTGAGCTGACAGCACCTGCTCCGCAGCGGGGCCCCGGGCGGCACCTGCCGCCCGGGGCCCCGCCACGCGGGCGGCACGCCGTCCCCGGGTGCCGCTCCTACCCACCGGTAGCCCGTGTGGGATCGTCGGGGGCACTACGTCGAGACGGCACCTGCCGTCGTCAGGAAAGAGGACCGATGCGGTTGCAGCTGTCCCCGGAGCTCGAGGCCTTCCGGGAGGAGATGCGGACCTTCTTCACGACCCAGGTACCGCAGGAGATCCGCGACAAGGTCGCGGCCCACCGGCACGTCTCCAAGGAGGAGTACGTCGAGGCCCAGCGCGCGCTGAACGCCGCGGGCCTGGCCGTGCCCCACTGGCCGGTCGAGTGGGGCGGCAAGGACTGGACGCCCCTGCAGCGCCACATCTGGCGCGAGGAGATGCAGCTGGCCGGCGTCCCCGAGCCGCTCGCCTTCAACACCAGCATGATCGGCCCGGTCATCGCCGCCTTCGGCAACCAGGAGCAGAAGGAGCGCTTCCTGGCCAAGACCGCCAACCTGGACATCTGGTGGTGCCAGGGCTTCTCCGAGCCCGACGCCGGCTCCGACCTGGCCTCGCTGCGCACCACCGCCGTCCGCGACGGCGACGACTGGGTCGTCAACGGCCAGAAGACCTGGACGACGCTCGGCCAGCACGCCGACTGGATCTTCTGCCTGGTCCGCACCGACCCGACGGCGGAGAAGAAGCAGCGCGGCATCTCGATGCTGGTCTTCCCGATGGACACCCCCGGCGTGACCCTGCGCCCCATCGAGCTCATCGACGGCGGCTTCGAGGTCAACGAGGTGTTCTTCGAGGACGTGCGCGTCCCCGCCGAGAACCTCATCGGCGAGGAGAACCGCGGCTGGGACTACGCCAAGTTCCTGCTCGGCAACGAGCGCGTGGGCATCGCCCGCGTCGGCGCCACCAAGAAGATGCTCGCCCAGGCCAAGGACTTCGCCCGCGAGATCACCGTCGACGGCCGCCCCCTGCTGGAGGACCCGTTCATGGCCCGGCGGATCGCCGAGGTGGAGAACGAGCTGGTCGCCCTCGAGCTGACCGCGCTGCGCGTCGTCGCCAACTCCGCCGACGGCAAGCCGCACCCGGCGTCCTCGGTGCTCAAGCTCAAGGGCTCGGAGCTCCAGCAGGCCGCCACCGAGCTGCTGGTCGACATCGCCGGCCCGCTCTCGATCGCCTCCTTCGCCGAGGAGGGCTCCGACGTGCCGGACTGGGCGCGCGTCGCGACCCCGCACTACCTGAACTACCGGAAGGTCTCCATCTACGGAGGCTCCAACGAGGTTCAGCGCACCATCATCGCCGGCACGATCCTGGGGCTGTGATCTGACGTGGACTTCACCTTCGACAGCGAGCAGAACGACCTGCGGGAGGCCGTGCGCGGTCTGCTGGCGCGCGCCTACTCCGACAGCGAGCAGCGCCGGAAGGTCGTCGCCAACGACCCGGGCTTCGACGAGAAGACCTGGGCGCGCCTCGCGGAGATGGGCCTGCTCGGCCTGCCCTTCGCCGAGGAGCACGGCGGCATGGGCGCCGGCCCCATCGAGGTGGCGATCGTCGCCGAGGAGATCGGCCGCGTCATCGCGCCCGAGCCGTTCATCGAGGCCGTCGTGCTGGCCGGTGGCCTGATCGCCGCCGTCGGCACCGACGAGCAGAAGGGCGAGCTCCTGGCGGCCATCGCCGAGGGCACCACCGTGCCGGCGTTCGCGCACGCCGAGACCGGCACCCGGTGGAGCGCGTCCGCCTCGGCGGTCACCGCCACCCGGTCCGGCGACGGCTGGACCCTCAGCGGCGCCAAGGAGCCGGTGCCCACCGGCGCCCGCGCCGACGTCCTCGTCGTCTCGGCCGTGGTCGACGGCGGCACCGGGCTGTTCCTCGTGCAGGGCGACGCGGCGGGCCTGACCCGCACCGGCTACCGCACGCACGACGGCACCCGCGCCGCCGCCGTCCGCTTCGACGGCACCCCGGCGACCCCGCTGGGCACGGGCGGGGACCAGACGGCCGCCATCGAGCGGGCGCTGGCCGAGGCCCGGATCGCCTACAGCCACGAGGCGATCGGCGCCATGGACACCGCGCTGCGCACCACCGCGGAGTACCTGAAGACCCGCAAGCAGTTCGGCGTCACCCTGAACCGGTTCCAGGCGCTCACCTTCCGCGCCGCGGACATGTACGTGTCCCTGGAGCTGGCCCGGAGCGCCGCGCTGTGGGCCTCGATGGTGCAGGACGCCGGTGGCGACGTCGTCTCCGCCGCCGACCGCGCCCGGCTGCAGACCAGCCGCGCCGGCCGGCACATCGGCAAGGAGGCCATCCAGCTGCACGGCGGCATCGGCGTGACCGCGGAGTACTCCGTCGGGCACTACACCAGCCGGCTCACCGCCATCGACCACCTGCTCGGCGACGGCGACTTCGCCGCCGCGCGGCTGGCCCGCACCGTGGGCGAGCAGGCGACCGTCGACCCGCTGGGCGCGCCCTACGCCGTCTGAAGAGACACCCCCTGCCCCCCACCGCTCGCACGCTCGCAGCGGGGCCCTGCAGGGGGCCCGCGGAGCCCCGTCCCTCGTCACGAGGGGCGGGGCTCCGCCGCCCGGCGGCCCCGTCGCAGGGCCCCGGCGCGAGCGGAGCGAGTGCCGGGGGGCGACGGGGTCCTTCTTCAGTCGCCGAGCATCGCCCGGCGCAGCTCGTCGGCGTCGGCCCGCACCTGGTCCAGCACCGGCACCAGGTCGTCCTCGCGCAGCTGGCCGCAGGTGAGCCGGGTGACCGGCTCGGCCTCGTGGTCGTCGCGGGTCAGGCGTGCGGCGACCTCGAAGGCGGCGCGCAGCAGCCCGCCCTCGACCGAGGCCGCGTCGTCGACCTGGTTGAGCCGGTTGGTCATCGCGTGCGGGAAGCCCCACTGCTCCAGCGCGACCGCGGTCAGGCGCACGCTGTTGATCCCGTAGCGGTGCAGCTCGGCGGAGCGCCGTGCGGCGAAGCCGGGGTGCTCGGCCACCAGGGCCCCGTAGCCCTCGGGGTCGTCGTGGTGCAGCAGCGCCGCACCCATCTGGGCGAGCAGCCCGACGCAGAGCGCGTCCTGCGACCGCTCGCCGAACCGCGGCGCCAGCACCGAGGACGCCAGCGCCAGGCAGGTGGTGACCTCCCAGAAGTCCTCCGGCAGGCGCGACTCGTCGTCGAGCTCGGTGAGCGCGACCGTCGCCATCGTGCGCACCGTCGTGAAGCCGACGACGGTGACGGCGAACTGCAGGGAGGTGACCCGCCCGCGCATGCCGAAGTAGGCGGAGTTGGCCAGCTTCATCACCCGGCCGGCGAGGGCGACGTCGGAGGCGAGGATGCGCGAGAGCACCTTGGCGCTGGTGTCGTCGGAGTTCGCCACCGAGACGATCTGCGCGGCGACCGGGCGCTGGGCGGCCATGGTGTCGATGCCCGCGAGGACCTTCCCCAGGTCGAAGACGGGGGCCGCCTCGCCGCGGGGCGGGAGGGGGGTGACGGTCATCGGGTGCTCTCCCCGTGGGTCGCGAACCAGGTGGCGGCGTCCGCCCCGGTCATCGGCTGCCCGAGGGCGAAGCCCTGCAGGTAGGTGGCGCCCAGCCGGCCGAGCTCGGCGGCCTGCTCGGCGGTCTCGACGCCCTCGGCGACGGTTCTCAGGTCGAGGCTGCGGGCCAGCGCGATGACGGCGGAGGCGATCTCGGTGTGCCCGTGCGCCAGCTCGGCGACGAAGGACCGGTCCACCTTGAGGCAGTCCACCGGCAGGTGCCGCAGGTAGGCCAGCGACGAGTAGCCGGTGCCGAAGTCGTCGATCGCGACCTCGACGCCGAGCTCGCGCAGCGCGTGCAGCACCAGGCGGGCCGAGTCGGGGTCCTTCATCAGCGCCGACTCGGTGATCTCGACGGAGATGCGGGACGGGTCCAGCGCATGCCGCGCCAGCGCGTGGGCCACCTGCGCCGGCAGGTTCGCGTCCAACTGGAGCGCGGAGACGTTGACGTTGGCGCGCGGGGGCGCCGCCGGGCCGAGGACCCGGTCCCACTCGGCCAGCTGGCGGCAGGTCTCGTCCAGGACGAGCAGCCCGAGCGCGGCGACCAGCCCGCTCTCCTCGGCCAGCGGCACGAAGACCGCCGGGCTGATCGGGCCGCGGTCGGCGTGGGTCCAGCGGGCCAGCGACTCCACGGCGACCGGCCGGCCGTCGTCGGTGCTGAAGATCGGCTGGTAGAGCAGGGTGACCTCGCGCCGCTCGATCGCGTCGCGCAGCTCGGCGACCAACCGCAGCTTGTCGCGGGCCTGCTCCCGCGCCCGCTGGTCGAGCACGGTGATCCGCCCCTTGCCCCCGGCCTTGGCCTGGTACATGGCGATGTCGCAGTCGCGGATCAGCTCCTCGGCGCCGGCGTGCTCCCCGGTCTGCACCGTGACCCCGACGCTGGCGTGCGGTCGCACGTCGACGCCGCCCAGCCGCACCGGGCGGGCCAGCTCCGCCGTGATCCGCTCGGCGAGGGCGACCGCGGCGGGCTGGTCGACGTCCTCGCACACCACGACGAACTCGTCGCCGCCGAAGCGGGCCACCAGGTCACCGGGCCGGACCACCGACCGCAGCCGGTCGGCCACCTCGGTGAGCAACTCGTCGCCCGCGGTGTGGCCCAGCGAGTCGTTGACGACCTTGAAGTTGTCCAGGTCGAGGAAGAGGCAGGCGAGGGTGCCGGCGCCGGGCACGAAGCGGTCGGCGACGTAGCGGGCCAGCAGCGTCCGGTTGGGCAGCCCGGTGAGCGGGTCGTGGTTGGCCTGGTGGGCCAGCGTGGCCTCGAACGCCAGCCGGTCGGTGATGTCCTCGATCGTGCCGACGAAGCCGGCGCCGACGCCAGGGGTGAACAGGTGGGCGAAGCGCATGACCGTCGTGCGGACCGACCCGTCCTCGCGCAGCAGGCGGACCTGGGCCTCCACCTCCTGGCCGTCCAGGGCCGCGGACACCTGCTCGACCACCGTGTCGAGGTCGTCCCCGTGCACGGCGTCCAACCAGCCGGTGCCCAGCAGCTGCTCGGCGCGCCGGCCGACGAGGCTGCAGAACGCGTCGTTGACGTGCGCCAGCCGCATGCCCTGCTCGGAGAGGAGGGTGGGCACCGGCGAGCGCTCGGTCAGCGCGGAGAAGCGCCGCTCGTGGGCGTCGGCGGTCGCCCGCAGCGCCCGCTCCAGCTCATTGCTCGTGGAGACGATCCGCACCGTCCACATCCGGCCGCTCGGGGACGGGGTCGTGGTGACCAGCGCCTCCACGGCGGCGCCGCTGGCGGTGCGCACCGGCAGGGTCATCCGGGCGGACCGCTCCCGGCGCAGCAGCAGCCGGAGCTCCCCGCGCCCGAGGGACGGGAACAGGTGCTCGACCGGCAGCGTGCGCAGGTCGTCCAGGCCGTACCCGAGCAGCTCGACCGCACCGGCGTTGCCCCAGCTCACGCGCGCCCGGCCGGCGACCATCTCGGCCACCACGATCGCCAGGTTGTCGCTGACGGTGGCGCTGTAGAAGACCGAGGTCACGATCTCGGCGGGGACGCGGTCGTCGCCGGGCCGGCTCATGCTGACGGACACGGTCCTCCTCTCCGCGGGGCCGACCTCCGTGTCCGCTCCGACACGGCAACCTTCGGCAGCTCTCCCCGTCGTCCACCACCCGGACCGTCCCGCAGCCCCCCTTTCGGGTGGCGCCACCGTCCGGTCACCCGGGAGGATCCGCGACCGGCGTGCCGTGCCTCACATTTCCGCGGCGGCGCACCGTGACCGCGCGTCGCCAGGCAGGATCCGTCCCACTTCGACTTCCCGAGCACCGCGAACGACCCGGCCGCCGGCGGGCAGGCGACGAGGCCAGGCCAGCGAGGAATGGAGCGCCACGATGCAGATCGGAGTCCCGCGCGAGACGCGGCCCCGCGAGACCCGGGTGTCCGCGACACCGGCGACGGTCACGCAGCTCGTGCAGCTCGGCTACGACGTCGTGGTGCAGGCCGGCGCCGGGACGGCGGCGAGCTTCCCGGACGAGGCCTACGTCGCGGCCGGAGCGCGGATCGGCCCGGCGGCCGAGGCGTGGGGCGCCGAGGTCGTGCTCCGGGTCAACGCGCCCGCCCTCGACGAGATCGAGCTGCTGGCCGACGGCGCGACGCTGGTCAGCCTGCTCTCCCCCGCCCTGAACCCCGAGCTGGTCGAGGCGCTCGCCGCCCGGCCGATCACCGTGCTCGCGATGGACGCCGTCCCCCGCATCTCCCGGGCGCAGTCGATGGACGTGCTCTCCTCGATGGCCAACATCGCCGGGTACCGGGCGGTCGTCGAGGCGGCCAACGTGTTCGGCCGGTTCTTCACGGGTCAGGTGACCGCGGCGGGCAAGGTGCCGCCGGCGAAGGTGCTCGTCGCCGGCGCGGGCGTGGCCGGGCTCGCCGCGATCGGCACCGCGTCCAGCCTGGGCGCGATCGTCCGGGCCACCGACGTCCGCCCCGAGGTCGCCGAGCAGGTGCGCTCCCTGGGCGGCGAGTACGTCGCCGTGCCCGCCGGGGAGCGGGAGGTCAGCAGCGACGGCTACGCCCGCGAGATGGGCGAGGACTTCAACCGGCGGGCCGCGCAGATGTACGCCGAGCAGGCCCGGGACGTCGACATCGTCATCACCACGGCGCTCATCCCCGGCCGGCCGGCCCCGCGGCTGATCACCGAGGAGATGGTCGCCTCCATGCGCCCGGGCTCGGTGGTCGTCGACATGGCCGCCGCGCAGGGCGGCAACGTCGCCGGCTCGGTGCCCGACGAGGTCGTCGTCACCCCCAACGGCGTCACGATCATCGGGTACACCGACCTGCCCGCCCGGCTCCCGGCGCAGGCCTCCCAGCTCTACGGCACCAACCTGGTCAACCTGCTCAAGCTGCTCACCCCCGGCAAGGACGGCCGGCTGGTGCTCGACCTCGACGACGTGGTCCAGCGGGGCATCACCGTGGTGCGGGCGGGCGAGCTGATGTGGCCCCCGCCCCCGGTGCAGGTGTCGGCGGCGCCGCCACCTGCCGCACCTCCGGCCGGGGCGACAGCGGGCCTCCCGGCCGTGCCGCAGCGGACCCCCGCACCGGCGCGCCGTTTCGCGCTGGTCGGGGTCGCGGGTGCGCTGCTGTTCCTGGTGGCGGCCTTCTCCCCCGACGAGCTGCTGGGGCACCTCACCGTGTTCGCGCTCGCCGTCGTCGTCGGCTTCTACGTGATCGGGAAGGTGCACCACGCGCTGCACACCCCGCTGATGAGCGTCACGAACGCCATCTCCGGGATCATCGTGGTCGGCGCCCTGCTGCAGCTCGGCAGCGACGACGGCCTGGTGCGAGCGCTGGCGTTCGTGGCCACGCTGGTGGCCAGCATCAACGTCTTCGGCGGCTTCGCCGTCACCCGGCGCATGCTCGGCATGTTCTCCCGCGGCCCGGGTGCTGCCGGCGCGAGGCCGGGGGCGGCCCGATGACCGCCACCAGCGCTGCGGCCGCGGCCTACGTCGTCGCCGCGCTGCTGTTCATCCTGAGCCTGGCCGGCCTGTCGAGGCACGAGACGGCCAGGGCGGGGAACTCCTACGGCATCGCGGGCATGGCGATCGCGCTGGCCGCGACGGTCGGGCTGGCCACCCGCGACATCTCCACCGTCGGGCTCACCCTGCTCGTCGTCGCGGTCGTCGTCGGCGCGGTCATCGGCCTGTGGCGGGCGCGCGTGGTCGAGATGACCGGCATGCCGGAGCTCATCGCGCTGCTGCACAGCTTCGTCGGCCTCGCGGCGGTGCTCGTGGGCTGGAACGGCTACCTCTCCGTCGAGGGCGCCGAGGGCGGGTCGCCGCTGTCCGGCGCCGAGGCCGGCATCCACTCCGGCGAGGTGGTGGTGGGCGTCTTCATCGGCGCGGTCACCTTCACCGGCTCGATCGTCGCCTTCCTCAAGCTCTCGGCGCGGATCAGGAGCAACCCGCTGGTGCTGCCGGGCCGCAACTGGCTCAACCTGGGCGCGCTGGCGCTGTTCGCCGTCCTCACCGTCGTGTTCGTGGCCGACCCGGGTCTGACGGTGCTCGCCGTCGTCACGGTGCTGGCGCTGGCGCTGGGCTGGCACCTGGTCGCCTCGATCGGCGGCGGCGACATGCCCGTCGTCGTCTCGATGCTCAACAGCTACTCGGGGTGGGCCGCTGCCGCGTCGGGCTTCCTGCTGGGCAACGACCTGCTGATCATCACCGGCGCGCTGGTCGGGTCGTCCGGCGCCTACCTCTCCTACATCATGTGCAAGGCGATGAACCGCTCGTTCCTCTCGGTCATCGCCGGCGGGTTCGGCAACGAGGGGGCGGCGGCGTCGTCCGACGTCGACTACGGCGAGCACACCGAGATCACCGCCGAGGAGGTCGCCGAGCTGCTGCGGGACGCCAAGTCGGTGGTGATCACGCCTGGCTACGGCATGGCGGTCGCGCAGGCGCAGGGCGCCGTCGCCGAGCTCACGCGCAAGCTGCGCGAGCACGACGTCGACGTGCGGTTCGGCATCCACCCGGTCGCCGGGCGGCTGCCCGGCCACATGAACGTGCTCCTCGCCGAGGCCAAGGTGCCCTACGACGTCGTGCTCGAGATGGACGAGATCAACGACGACCTGGCCGGCACGTCGGTGGTCCTGGTCATCGGCGCCAACGACACGGTGAACCCCGCGGCGACCGAGGACCCCGCCAGCCCGATCGCCGGCATGCCCGTGCTGCGGGTGTGGGAGGCCGAGCACGTGGTCGTGTTCAAGCGCTCGATGAACACCGGCTACGCCGGGGTGCAGAACCCGCTGTTCTTCCGGGAGAACAGCCGGATGCTCTTCGGCGACGCGCGCGAACGGGTGGAGGACATCCTCAAGGCGCTCTGACCCCGGCAGCACCGTGACGGGGTGGTCGGGGCAGGCTGCCTGTGACGTCGCAGGCCGCGCCGACACCCACGTCGAGCCGCTCCACCGACCGATCGGCGCGTCGGGGTGCGCTCGACGGTCGGCGGTGCGGCTCGACCCGCGTGGCGGTGGGTACCGCCTGACCTGCGACCGGCCCTCGTCGGCGTCGCCCTCCCGGGTCCGGCGCCCGCGGGCAGCTATATTGAGCGTCGCTGAACACGCGTCACACAGCCGGCGCGAGGCAGGGCCCTCGGGCCCGGCCCTGGGGGAACTGGAACAACGCGGGCCCTCGCTCTGACCGCCGGCGTCCCTTCGTCCGGTGCAGGAAACCGACGGAGTGCCACGCGTGATCCCCCTGACGACGATGCCCTCGCCGTCCAGCCGGCGTTCGAGGAACTGGCCCGGCTCTCCTTCGCGGAGCACTCGCTGGGGTCCGTGCTGGAGCGGGTGACCGAGCTGGCCGGCCGCATCCTCCCGGACCGTCCGGTGGCCTCGGTGACCATCATCGACGGCGACCGCTCCAGCACGGCGGCCGCCAGCGGCGACCTCGCTCTGGAGCTGGACGAGCTCCAGTACCGGCTGGGCGGCGGGCCGTGCCTCGAAGCGGCCAGGACCGGTCGCGCCACCGTCGTGACCGACACCCGCACGGAGCCGCGGTGGCCCGCATGGGGAGCCGAGGCCGCCACGCGGGGCTGCGGGGGCACGCTGTCCCACCCGCTGCCGGGGCGGCAGCTGGTCACCGGCTCGCTGAACCTCTACGCCGGGGACTCTCCCCTCGCCGACGACCGCACCCGCGCCCTCGTCTCTCGGCTGGCCACCTACGCCGTCGGCCCGGTGTCGAACGCGTACCTCTACGAGACCGCGGTGGAGCGGGCCGAGCACCTGGCGGCAGCCCTGGAGCACCGGGGGGTGATCGACCAGGCCAAGGGCATCCTCATGGAGCGGTACAAGCTCACCGCCGACCAGGCCTTCCAGCTGCTGGCACGGGTGTCGATGGAGAGCAACACCAAGGTGCGCGACATCGCCGCGCGCTTCGTGCTCACCGGGCAGCTGCGCCCGGACTGAGCAGGGCCCGAGGAGTTGCGTCCGGGGCACCGGTCACCCACGGTGTGCTCGTGGATCCCTTCCGCGGGCTCGGCATGCCCCGCATCCCCGGGTTCGGCGAGCTGGTCGCGCTGCTGCAGACGCAGACGGAGGCGTTGTCCCAGCTGCCCCGCACGCTGGCCGACCTCAACGGCGCGGTCCGGGAGCTCACCGCCGCCACCACCGCCGCCCGGGACACCATCGCCTCCGCCCAGCGCATGGCCGAGCGCCTCGAGGGGCTGGTCGAGGAGCTCGAGGAGCCGGTGCGGGCGCTGCGGCCGGGCATCGAGCGGGTGGGGCGGGTGCTGGACGACCCCGCCGTCGACACAGTGCCGGAGACGCTGCGCCGGATCCACGACGACCTGATGCCGCTGATCCACAGCCTGCGCCAGGCGCAGTCGCGGGTCGGCTCGGTCACCGGCCTGCTGCGCCGTCGTCCGGCCGATGACGAGGACGACGGCTACTGACCGCGGAGCTGACCGCCGACCCGGTCGTCCTGCTGGTGTGCGGCCTGGCAGTGCTGGCGGCCTCGGTCGTCCAGACGGCGACCGGCATGGGCTTCGGCCTGCTCGCCGGCCCGCTCGTGCTGCTGGTGCAGCCGGCGCTGGTGCCCGGGCCCCTGCTGGTGGGGACGCTCGCCACGCTGGTGCCGGTGGTGTGGCGCGAGCGGGCGGCGCTGGAGC
Organism: Blastococcus sp. KM273128; assembly: GCF_021698975.1. GTDB lineage: Bacteria > Actinomycetota > Actinomycetes > Mycobacteriales > Geodermatophilaceae > Blastococcus. Next base: position 26,074 of record NZ_SSXA01000053.1, read on the forward strand.
TCGCGACCGTGCGGGGGGCCGTGCTGGCGTCGGTCCCGGGCGTCGTCGCCGGCCTGTTGCTGTTGCAGGTCATCGACGTCCGGATGTTGGGGATAACGGTCGGTCTGGTGGTGCTGCTCGCCTGCGGCGCCTCGCTCGCGGGCGTGCGCCTGCCGGGCGGGCCGCGCGCGCTCGCCGTCGCCGGGTTCGCCTCCGGCACGCTGTCGACGGTCGCGGCCACGCCCGGGCCGCCCATCGTCGTCACCTACCGGGCGCCCACCCCGGCGGCCCAGCGGGCGAACCTGTCGGTGTTCTTCGTCGGGACGACGCTGCTCTCCCTCGGCGTGCTGGTGGCCGGCGGGGAGCTGACCGGCGGCGGGCTGGCCGCCGGGGCGGGGCTGGTGCCCTTCGTGCTGCTCGGCTTCCTGATCGCCGGGCCGTTGCGCCGTCGGCTGGCGCTGCCGACGATGCGCCGCGCCGCCCTGGTGCTGTGCCTGCTGTCCGGGGCGGCGCTGCTGGTCAGGTCGCTGGCAGGGTGACCGTCAGCGCTCGGCGGGGGGATCGCGGCGCACGATGTCGCCGACGGCCTCCTCCAGCCGCGCCCACGTCCCGCTCCACTCCACCAGCGGGTCGAGGATCCGCTCGAAGACGGCGAGCTGCTGGTCGAAGGCGTCGAGCTGGGCCCGCATCGCCGCGATGGAGCTGCGCTGCGCGGTCACCATCTCCTTGATCGCGCGGAGCTGGGCGGCGGACATCGCGCCGGGCGGGCTGGGCAGGGCCGACAGCGGGAGCCGGGACGTCGCGCTGCCGGCCAGCCCGCGGGCTCGGTCGCTGAAGAACCGCAGCTGGCTCACGAACTCGTCGATCGACCGGCCCACGAACCCGCCCTGCGGGATGTCCCGTTGCTCGCCCCCGGCCCCTGCCTCGCTCATGGCTCCCCCTCGGCCCTCGGTCGCTCCTCGACCCTAGGCACGCCCGGCCGCCGGCGCAGTTCCGCCCCGCTCACGACCACGAGATCGGCGATCTCGGGCCCGCCGGACGGCTGATGGCCCGAGACCGCCGATCTCGTGGTGAGGTGCTGGAACGGCCTCGCTGCAGGGGCCCGCGCCGAGCCCGCGAAGTGCTGGAACGGCCCCGTCCCGGGTCCCGCCCCGAGCGCGCGAGGGGCGGGGAGGACGGGGTCCTCTCAGTACCAGCCGACCGACTGCGAGTGCCCCCAGGCGCCGCACGGGGAGCCGTAGCGGTTGTTGATGTAGATCAGGCCGGCGTCGATCTGCCGGTAGCCGTCGGAGGTCTTCGCGATGCCGGTCCCGGCCCAGGTGGAGTCGAGGAACTGGGCGATGCCGTAGGCCGTGCTGCGCGGGTTCTGGGCGTTGGGGTTCCACCCGCTCTCCTTGCCCCACAGGCTCTCCAGGCAGGAGAACTCGCCGGCCGAGCCCACCTTGCCCATCGCGTACTCCTTGAAGGAGCCGGCCGGGGCGGGCGCGGCGGCCGGCTCCTTCAAGGAGTACGCGATGGGCAAGGTGGGCTCGGCC
>NZ_SSXA01000054.1 GCF_021698975.1 Blastococcus sp. KM273128
CCACCAGCCGAGCACGAAGCGGCTCATTACGCTGCGATCACCGCGTCCCAACCGGAGCCGCGGCCCGTGTGAGAGCGGCACCGAACCCGTGACGGTTCAGACCGAGCCTGTCCGGGTCTCAGGTCACCGTCCAACCCACCCGGGCTGCGTCAGTGGCGCTGGAGCTCAGCGGGCGGCTCGAGCGCCAGGTCCAGGTCGTCGAGGTCGAACCACTGGCCGGATGGTGGTTGGTCAGCCATCGGGTCGGTCCAGCGCAGCCGGACACGGTCCGGGTGGACCTCCATCAGCCTGGCCTCCTGCCACTCGTGCTCGCCGAGGGGGCACACCCACCACGGTTCGGCCAGACAGGACAGGCCGAGTGCGCGCACGGTCTCCAGCGCCTCGTCGTGGCTGCTGACGTCGCCGAGAGGGGCACCGAAGGTGGTCACGGCCTGCCAGCCGCCGGAGGTGGGGACGACGCGACCGAGCAGCTCGCCGTCCTCGTCGCGGCGGACATCCTCGGGGGTGGGGATGCCGGGCCACGTCTCCTGGATGGCCTCGACGATCTTGGTGGTGGAGTCGCGGAGCCAGATGACCCCCTCCCGCTCGGCCGGGCTGCCCGCGTACGCCTCAGGTTCGACCTCACGCCCGAGGACCCACACCTGCCGCAGCCGTTGGGTGGCGGTGATGTCGGCGGTGGGATCGCCGTTGAGGAGGGCCAGGTCGGCCTGCGCCCCGGCGACGAGTCGACCGCGGTCGGCCAGGCCGAACACGTCGGCCGGGGCCGAGGTTGCCGCGGTCAGCGCGTCGGTCGGTCGCAGGCCGGCTCGGACCAGGTGCTGCAGTTCCCGGTGCAGGCTCGCGCCGTGCACCAGGCCGGGGTTGGGTGCATCGGTGCCGGCGAGCACGCGCACTCCCGACTCGAACAGGGCCAGGGTGTTCTCTCGCGCCGCGGTGCCGTCGGGCGCCTGCGGCGGCATCCACCGCCGGGACTGACCGTCCAGGACCCGGCGCCACCGCGGGGTCAGCCGGGAGGCCAGTTCCGGCTGGGTGAGCAGCGGCATCATCCCGTCCGGGCCGGGGAAGCCGTCGATGATGGACAGCGTCGCGATCAGCGCGACACCCGCGCGCGCGACGTCGCGGACCTCGGCGTCGGTCATCCGGTCGAACGGCGCGTGGGCGAGCACGTCGACTCCGCAGTGGGCGACGGTGACCGCGCCGCGGGCGGTCGAGACGTGTGCCACCACGGGCAGGCCGTGGCGGTGCGCCTCGGCGACCAGGGCCTCGATCGTGGCCGCCTCCAGGGAGGGGATGTCGAGCATGGCGCCGGAGCCGTCGTCGTAGATGACCTTCAGGTGGGTGGCGCCCTCGGCGAGCCGGTCCTCGACGAACGGCAGCGCGTCGGCGGGACCGGTGACGTAAGGGAGGGGCGAGTAGGCGATGGTGGGGTGACCGCCCGGGGCCGTGGCGCCGATGCTGGAGGTGCGCAGGTCCGCCCGCACGGGCCCCTGCCCGGCGTCGGCGGCGGCTACCGCGGCCCGTTCGGGGTCGATGACCTCGGGCTTGCTGAACTGGTCCACCACCGTTGTCACGCCGAACGTCGCCGCCAGCTGGGTGCACCCCGGGAGCAGGTGTACGTGGGCGTCGATCAGTCCCGGCAGCAGGGTCCCGCCGCCCCCGTCGATGACCGCGTCACCCGACGCGGCGATGGATGGTGTTCCAATCGCGTCGATGCGGCCGCCGACGACGCGCAGAGAGGTGGCCTCGAGCGGGTGCACCCCGTCGAAGATCCGGACATCGCGGATGGTGAAGGGCTGGTGAACGGGCATACGCGGACGCTAGAAGTTTACGTAGCGAGAAGGTCCAGCGTTTACCGTCGTGACCGTGGAGCACTCGATCAGTCAGGTCGCCCGGATGGCCGGGATCTCTGCCCGCACCTTGCGGCACTACGACGACATCGGACTGCTCACCCCGTCGCGGATCTCCGCCAACGGCTACCGCTGGTACGCACGCCGCGAGCTGCTGCGCCTGCAGCGCATCCTGCTCCTCAGGGAGCTCGGCGTTCCACTCTCGGGCATCCGCGAGGTCGTCGACGGCGAGGCCGACGAACTGACCGCACTGCGACAGCACCGCGAGCAGCTGATCGGTGAACGGAACCGGCTGGACCGCATCGTCGCCACCATCGACCGCACGATCGCCGACCTGACCGGGGACCGGACGATGAGCGACGAGGAGTTCTTCGCCGGCTTCGCCGCGGACAAGGAGCGCCTGCGTGAGGAGCTCGTCGGCCGCTACGGCGAAGCCGTGCGGGACCACTTCGACGCAGCCGAGCAGGTCACGGCCGACTGGAGCCGCGAGGACCACGAGCGCGCCGCCGCCGACGGGCGCCGCCTGCTGGCCCAGATGTCAGATGCCCGCACCCGCGGCGTCGCGCCGGACGACGATGAAGCGCTCGACCTCCTCGCCGAGCACCACCGAGGGGTGACCGCGTTGTGGCCGGCCGACGCGGCGGCGTACCACGGCCTCGGCGACCTCGTGATCGACGACCCCCAGCAGCGCGCCATGGTCGAGGTCGTGGACCCCCAGCTCCCGTCCTGGCTCTCCGCAGCGATCAAGGCATATGCCGTGCACCGACTTGAGCATGACCCGCGCTCGAGCTTTTCGCCTCCGGCGACCCGCTTACCGGTCCCGGAAGCCGAACCCCAACCGGGAACACCGCAGGACAGAGCAGGTGCCCCTCGTCCGCCGTCCCGTAAGACCCGCCCGGTGCCCCTTCCCGCACGGGGAGGACAACCGGGACACCCTGCCGGACGGTCGCAGCCTCGTCGTCCGGCAGCCGCTCAACATCCACGCCGCCGTGTCGCAGGGGGCCGCGTGACGCGAGCCGGTACATCGCGGAGCCGATCGCCATCAGCACCTATAGCCGGGAAGAACGCGACCTGCTCTCAGTCGGCAATCGCCGTAAACGGCCAACGCCATGGCGCCCGCGACGACTCTACGCCCGCCACTCCAGCCTTTCCCGGGCAAGCTCAGGCCTTCGCCAAAGAACGGCACGAATGCTACCTTCGGTGAACGTTCGGGCCCCGCTTCGCGAGGCCTTTCGCCGTTTCTAGGGGTGACGTGTTGGCCATTGTCGGGCGGTGTTGACAATGCGCGGCGGGATCAAGGTGTATGGCGGCTCGCCGGCCGCGGCCCGCTGCTACCTGGATGCGGACCGGGGGCGGGCGGACGACTACTACCTGGCCGAGGGCATCGGGCTGGCCCGCCGCTACGCCACCGGCCCTGACAGCCGGGTGCAGGAGCTGGCGCCGCTGGCCGGGGGCGGCTACGAAACCTGGGTGGCCGGCCAGGACCCGGACACCGGTGAGTCGCGTGGGTGGCTGCGCAGCGACGAACGGGCGGTCCGGTTCGTCGAGGTGGTGGTCAACGGGCCGAAGTCGTGGTCGTTGGCCTCGGCGCTGCACCCGGATGTCGCCGCCGCCTACGACGCGGCGCAGGACCGCGCCGCCGCTCAGCTCATCGGCTGGCTCGCCGAGCACGCCACCACCCGGGTCGGCCCGCGGGGCGGCCAGGTGCAGGTGCCGGTCGAGGTGCTGGAGGCGGTGACCGTGCGGCACTACACCTCCCGCGCCGGTGATCCGCACCGGCATCTGCATCTGCAGGTCAACGCGCGAGTGTTCGCAACGGAGAAATGGCGTGGGCTGCACACCGTCGCCGTGCGCGACTTTCTCGCGGCGATAAACGGGATCGGGCACGCCGCGGTCGCCTGCGACCCGCAATTCCGCGGCGCGCTCGCCTCGCACGGATACACGTTGGACAGCGACGGTGAAATACGGCAGATGTCGAACGTCGTCGGGCCGTTCAGCGCCCGCGCGACACAGATCGCTCGGAATGTGGATCGCTACGAATCCAAATGGACCGCGGCGCACCCCGGCGAAACGCCGGGACCGGCGCTGCGCCGTGCCTGGGACGCCCGCGCCTGGGCCGACGGCCGCCCCGACAAGGTCACCCCTCAGCCCGGCGAGGACCTCACCGCCCGGTGGATGGGCGAGCTGACCGCCCTCGGGTATCGCGACCGCGACCGGCCGGTGGACCTGGCACCCACGCCGGTCGGCGCGCTGGACCGCGACGGGGCGGTCGGCCGGGTGCTGGCACGGCTAGCCGCCGGCCGCTCGGCGTGGAACGCCGCCGATGTCCGGGGCGAGGTCGAGCAGCTGATCGCTGCTGCCGGGGTAGTGGCAGAGTCGGCGGTGCGCATCGAGCTGGCCGAGGACCTCACCGCCCGCGCTCTGGTCCGGTGCGTTCCGCTGCTGGACCGCGACGGCGTGCCGGAGCACATCCGGGCGTTGACATGCCGGCAGGTGCTCGATGTCGAGGCCGAGCTGACTGTCCGGCTGGCCGACCGCGCCGCCGGGCTTGGGGTCGACCTGACCGACGCCGACCTGTCACGGCTTCGGGACGAGCCCATCCCGCCCGGTAGGGGGCCGACCTCAGCTTCCGAGTCGTTGGCCCAGGTGCATCAGCTGGATGCCGGACAGGCCGCCGCGGTCGCGGCGCTGGCCGGCGACCGGCAGCTGGTGGTGGTCGAGGGCGCCGCCGGCGCCGGCAAGACCACCACCGTGACCGCCACCCGCACCCTCCTCGATGAGCAAGGGCAACGGCTCACGGTGGTGGCCCCGACGCTCAAGGCCGCCCAGGTCGTGCAGCAAGAGGTCGGCGCCGACGCAGGCTCGGTGGCGTGGCTGGTGCACCAGCACGGCTGGCGCTGGACCGACGAGGGCGCCTGGACCCGCCTCGCCGCCGGCCAGACCGACCCAGTCACCGGCAGCGTCCACACCGGCCCCGAGGAGGAGGCGCGGCTGCGCGCCGGGGATCTGCTGGTGGTCGATGAGGCGGGGATGCTCGACCAGGACACCGCCCGCGCCCTGCTCACCGTCGCTGACGAGTGCCGAGTGCGGGTGGCGTTGCTGGGTGACCGGCGGCAGCTGACCGCGGTCGGCCGCGGCGGCGTACTGGAACTGGCCGTCCGTGCCGTCGACCCGACCGCGGTGCTCACCCTGGACCGGGTGCACCGCTTCATCCGCACCGACGGTGGGTTCACCGTCGCGGACACGGAGTACGCCGAGCTGACGCTGGCCATGCGCGCCGGCACCGACCCCGGAACGGTGTTCGACGCACTCGCCGCACGCGGCCAGGTCCGGCTGCATCCCGACGCGGCGGCGATGCGGGAGGAGCTGGCCGACACCGCGACTCGCTCCTCCGCGGAGGGTGAGCCGGTGGCGGTGGTGGTGGTGGACACCCGGGAGCAGGCCGCCGCCCTCAACGCCGCCGTCCGCGAGCGGCTGGTCGCCGACCGCCGGGTCGAGGACACCCGGGTCGTCGTCACCGCGGCGGGTCAGCGGATCGGCGTCGGCGACCGGGTCGCCACCCGCCGCAACGACCGCGACCTGGGCGTGGCTAACCGCGACACCTGGACGGTCACGACCGTCGACGGCGGTGGCGGGCTGGTTGTCACCCCCGCCGCCCGCGCCGGGGGGAACGTCACCTCCGCCGGTGTCACCCCCGCCGGGTCGCGGCAGCGGACGTTGCCCGCCGACTACGTCACCGCCCATGTGGAGCTGGCCTACGCCAGCACCGCGCATGGCGTCCAGGGCGACACCGTTCCCGCCGCCCACCTGGTCATCGGCGAGTCCACCGGCGCCGCCGGCGCCTACGTGGGGATGACTCGCGGCCGGCAGGTCAACATCGCCCATCTCGTGGCCGCCGACGCCGACGAGGCGCGGGAGCAGTGGATCGCGGTGTTCGCCCGCGACCGGGCCGACCTGGGCCCCGCGCACGCCGCGGAGCAGGCTGCCGCCGAGGCAGCCTCCTACGCCAGCCCCCGTCCACTGGAGCAGGTGCTGGCCGAGCTGCACCAGGCGTGGTCGGTCGAGCAGCGCTGCGCCGACCAACTGGCCCTGCTGGAGCCGTGGCGCGACACCCTGCGCCAAGTCGTCGCACAAGAGGCCGGTCACGCCGGCGAGCTCACCCGACTCGACGCCGAGTGGCGGCAGACAGCGCTTGTCGCCGAGCGGGCGAAGCAGACGGCCCAGGCCAGTACGAGGGCGGTCGCCGCCGAGGCCGACCGCATCCGCGACAGCCTGCTCACCGCCTGGGACGGCGAACGCCCTGCCGCGCGCGTCGCGGCCCGGGTCGTGCTCGACGGGCCCGGCCGGCTGCACCTGCGCCGGGCCGCCGTCGCCCGCGCCAGCCAGCAGCTGACCGGCTGGGCCGACCGATGGCGCCCACATCGGCCCGACCTGCCCACCGACCCGACCCAGCTCGCCCAGGAGGCCGACGGATACGACGACCGCGCCGCGCTGTGGCAGGCGTTCGATACCGCCGCCCGCCGCACCGCCGAGCACCGCCATCCGGAGCAGGCGCAGCTGCATGCGGTTGCCGATACCGCCCGGCACACCGCCGAGGAGGCGCGGCGTGCCCTGGCCGAGGCCCGTCACCGGCGCGACGAGCGACTGACCCCGCTGGGACCGCTCGCTTTCGCCTCGGACCCCGTAGCGCTGCTGACGAACCTTGAGCGCGAGGTCGTCGACAGGTTCCAGCAGCTGACCAACGCCCGCACCCACATCACCGCGCTGACCGCCGAACCGGCCGTGCGCGCCCTGCCGCCCCACCGGCTTGCCCGCGAGCACGACACCTGGGGCGCCGGCCGCGACGCAGACCGCGCCGCCGCACGGAGGGCCGAGAGCCGCAACATCGTGTCGCCCGGGGCCGGGCATGTCACGCGATCCGAGGACGTGCCCTCCCTCTCTCGCCGGCGTGCCCCGGACCGGAGCGTTCCGCGATGAGCAGAACTTTCGAGTCACGGCGCAGACCGACCTGGCGGCACCTCGGCACCGGACCGCAAAGTTTCGGCGTCGGTCGCCGCATCTTCCACCGCATCGACGATCTGCACGACCGGATCGACGTCCAGCACGGCTACGGGCGCCGGTCGACTTTGGCAAAGGTGTTGTGTCGGCACCTGAGTGCACCGTCGCTCGGACACCCGCATCCGTCGTCGACGTCCAGCGGCGCCCGCAACAGCAGGAGGATTGAACGATGGCCGTAGTGATCGACCGCTGGCGCAGGATGGACCGCGCGACCGGGAAGCTCGTTCCCACTGCGCGCGACGGCAAGGGGTTGCGCTACCTGTCGCACTTCCGCGATAACTCTGGATGTGAGGTCACCAAGGCCTTCGCGCTGAAGCGAGACGCGCAGCGGTGGCTCGACGAGCAGACGGCCGAGATGGTCCGGGGCACGTACGTGCACCCCACCGCGGTCAAGACGACGGTCGGGGAGTGGTGCGAGACATGGCTGTCCGGCTACGCCAGCAGACGTCCCAGAACCGTCCGACAAGCGCGGGTGCACATCGCGCAGATCACGACCGCCTTCGGCAACCGTCCTCTGGCTGCGGTGCGCCCGTCGGATGTGAAGTCATGGACGGCCAGGCTCAAGGCTGACGGCCTTGCTGACAGCTACGTCTACGCGCTCCACAACCGGCTGTCGCAGCTGATGAGCGACGCCGTCCATGACGGCATCCTGGCGCGTAGCCCTTGTTCCCGGCGCACGACTCCGGGCGCCGGCAAGCCCCGCCCCTACGTCGCCACCACCGAGCAGGTGTGGGCTCTGCACGATGCCGTCGGCGAGCACCTGCGACCAGCGATCCTGCTCGGTGCCTTCGTCGGTCTGCGGACCGCCGAGGCCGTCGGCCTGCGGGTGGCCGACGTCGACTTCATGCGCGGCATCGTCAGGCCGGTGCAGCAGCGGGACGGCGAGCCGTTGAAGTCCGAAACCAGCCGGACGCCGCTGCCGATACCGTCCGAGCTGGCGCTCGAGCTTTCCGCTGCGGTGGCCAGGTGGGGCGGCGACTACGTCGTCACGGACGGCGCTGGGCGGCAGTCCTCGACCTGGGCCATCGAACGCGCGATGCGAGCGGCCCGGCCGAAGGTCGACGGGCTACCGGAGGAGTTCCGCTTCCACGACCTCCGGCATTACCTGGCTTCGCTGCTGATCGGCAGCGGCCTCGACGTCAAGGTCGTCCAACACCGGCTCCGACACGGCTCGGCCAAGACGACCTTGGACACCTACGGCCACCTGTGGCCGGACAGCGACGAGTCCGCACGAGCCGCCGTGGGAGCAGTGCTGGCGGCTCGTGCGGACTGTGTGCGGACTGGCGGTGCGTGACCCAGCAAAACCGCAGGTCAGAGCCTAGACAACATCAGATGTCGTAGTACATCGCGAACTCGTGCGGGTGCGGGCGGAGGCGGATCGGGTCGATCTCGTTGGCCCGCTTGTAGTCGATCCACGTCTCGATCAGGTCGGGGGTGAACACCCCGCCGTCGACCAGGTACTCGTGGTCGGTCTCGAGGTTGTCCAGCGCGGCGTCCAGCGACGCGGGCACCTTCTCGATGCCCAGGGCCTCCTCGGGCGGCAGCTCGTAGAGGTCCTTGTCGATCGGCGCCGGCGGCTCGATCATGTTCTTGATGCCGTCGAGGCCGGCCATCATCATCGCCGAGAAGGCGAGGTAGGGGTTGGCCGACGGGTCGGGCACGCGGAACTCGATGCGCTTGGCCTTCGGGCTGTCACCGGAGATCGGGATGCGCAGGCAGGCCGAGCGGTTGCGGGCCGAGTAGACCAGGTTGATCGGCGCCTCGTAGCCGGGCACCAGGCGGTGGTAGCTGTTGACCGTCGGGTTGGTGAAGGCCAGCAGCGACGGGGCGTGGGCCAGCAGGCCGCCGATGTAGTGGCGGGCGGTGTCGGAGAGGCCGGCGTACCCGGTCTCGGCGTGGAAGAGCGGCTGCCCGTCCTTCCAGAGGCTCTGGTGGCAGTGCATGCCCGAGCCGTTGTCGCCGAACAGCGGCTTGGGCATGAAGGTCGCGGTCTTGCCGTGGGCCCAGGCGGTGTTCTTGATGACGTACTTGAACAGCATCAGGCTGTCGGCCGACCGCAGCAGCGTGTCGAACTTGTAGTTGATCTCGGCCTGCCCGCCGGTGCCCACCTCGTGGTGGCCCCGCTCGAGCTCGAGCCCGACGCCGATGAGGTTCTTCATCATGTCGGCGCGCAGGTCGCTCTGCTGGTCGTAGGGCTCCACCGGGAAGTAGCCGCCCTTGGGACGGGCCTTGTAGCCACGGTTCGGGCCGCCGCCGAGCTCGGTGGCGGCGCCGCTCCGCCAGGAGCCCTCCTCCGAGTCGATGTGGTAGTAGCCCTCGTTGATCGAGGTGTCGTACCGGACGGAGTCGAAGACGTAGAACTCCGCCTCGGGGCCGAAGTACGCGGTGTCGGCGATGCCGCTGGCGGCCAGGTAGGCCTCCGCCTTCTTCGCCACGTTGCGCGGGTCGCGGCTGTAGGCCTCCCGCGTGATCGGGTCGTGGATGAAGAAGTTGACGTTCAGCGTCTTGTGCTTGCGGAACGGGTCGACGAACGCGCTGTTGGCGTCCGGCAGCAGCAGCATGTCCGACTCGTTGATCGCCTGGAACCCGCGGATCGAGGAGCCGTCGAAGCCCAGGCCGTCGGAGAACGTGTCCTCGCCGAACGTCGACGCCGGGATGGTGAAGTGCTGCATGACGCCGGGCAGGTCGCAGAAGCGGACGTCGACGAACTCGACGTCGTTGTCGCGGATGTAGGCGGCGACCTCGTCGGGACTGTTGAACATCGATCCTCCGGGTGTGGGCGGATTGCCGAACGGCACGCTACGAGCGGGGAGTTGCCCCACCGTGTCCCGAGTGTTTCGGGGCGGTAACAACGCCCTGGGCGTGTCGCGGGCGGTGGCCACCCTTCAGGCGCGGAACGCGCGTGGCCCTGTCATTACGCTGGCTGTCATGGTCAGTGATGCCGGACAACCCTCTCAGGCACCCGCCCGCGGCGCCTCCCTGGGGTTGCCGTCCAGCGGCCCGGGTTCGCTGGCCCCGTTCACGCGGCGGGTGGGCGGCTACCTCGTCGACGCCCTCGCCTCTGCGCTGATCGCCTGGGCCTTCACCGCACCCGCGGGGCCGGGCAACTGGAGCCTGCTGGTGTTCGGCGTGCTCACCGTCGTCACCCTGGTGCTGTTCGGCCAGACGCCGGGGCACAAGGTCCTCGGGATGCGGCTGGCCCACCCGACGCCGCACGCCCGGCTCGCGCCGTGGCGGGCCGTGGTCCGGACCGCCCTGCTCGTGCTGCTGGTGCCCGCTCTGCTGGTGGACGGCGACGGCCGAGGGTTGCACGACCGGCTCACCGGCACCGCCGTCGTCCTCGAGTGAGGCCGTCGGATCGATGATCAGGGAACCTGATCATCGAGCGTCCTCCCTCAGCGCCCACGGTGAGGGAGGACGCTGCACGATCAGGGACGCTGATCGTCGCCGGGTGCGCAGGTGCGGCAGGTGCGCGGGTGGGGGCGGCAGGACGCCGAGGGCCCCGTCCGGTGTCGGACGGAGCCCTCGGGGAACGCGTGCGGCTAGCGGCGGCGGACCTGGCGCTGGCTCACCGACATCTGCCGGCCGCCGGGGAGCGGGCCACCGGGCACCGGCATGCGTGGGCCGCCCAGCGCGCTCATCCGCCGGCCGAGGGCGTTGACCTCGGCGGCGCTCAGGTTGCGCGGCAGCTTCATCACGTGCGTGCTCAGCTTCTTCAGGGGCACCTGGCCCTCGTCGTCGCCGATCGTCACGTCGTAGATGGGGGTGTCGCCGACGACGCGGGCGATCTTCTTCTTCTCCTGGGCGATGAGGCCGCGCACCCGGCCGGGGGAGCCCTCGCCGACCAGGACGATGCCCGGCCGGCCGAGCACCCGGTGGACGGCGTCCAGCTGCGGCGTGCCGGCGACGCCGGAGGTGACCCGCCAGTCGCCCCGCATCCCCTCCAGCACCCACGCCGCGGCGCCCGGCTGGCCCTCGACCTGCGTGTAGGCGGAGCGCTGGGCGCGGCGCCCGAAGACGATGAGCGCCGCGAGGGCGCCGAAGAGCAGCGCGAGCGGGATGAACAGGAACGGCGCGCTCAGCAGGATGCCGATCAGCTCGACCACGGCGGCGACCACGACGAACGCGATCAGCATGATCCAGGGGAGCTTCGGGTCGTTGCGCCGGGTCAGGCCGTAGGCCTGCTTGATCATGCTGCCCTGGCTGCGCATCTTCTTGAGGCGGCCGACCTTCGGCTGGCCGTTCTTGTCGAGCTTCGGGGCCTTGCCCGCCTTGCCGGCCTTGCCCGAGCTCGCGGCGGTCGCCCCCGAGGCCCGGCCACCGTCCTTCGGGGTGCGTCCGGCGGAGCCGCCCGGAGCGGTGGGGTCAGAGGACTTGCTGCGCGCCATGACGCCAAGGATAGAAGAAGGCCACGCCGGCCCCCGCCACTCGCGAGCCCGTGGCGGGGGCGGGTGGCGCTCAGATCGTCGGGGTCAGCCCGCGGGCCTCGATCGCCTGCTGGTACAGCCGGCCGGCGCGGTAGGAGCTGCGCACCAGCGGCCCGGCCAGCACGCCCGGGAAGCCGATCTCCTCTGCGTCCTTCTGGAACTGCACGAACTCGTCGGGCTTGACCCAGCGGACGACGGGGTGGTGCCGGGGGGAGGGGCGCAGGTACTGCGTGATGGTCAGCAGGTCGCAGCCGGCGTCGTGCAGGGCCTGCATGGTCTCCCGCACCTCGTGCGGCTCCTCGCCCATGCCCAGGATCAGGTTGGACTTGGTGACCAGGCCGGCCTCGCGCGCGGCAGTGATGACGGCGAGCGAGCGCTCGAACCGGAAGCCGGGGCGGATGCGCTTGAAGATCCGCGGGACGGTCTCCACGTTGTGGGCCAGCACCTCCGGCCGGGAGGAGAACACCTCGGCCAGCTGGTCGGGGTCGGCGTTGAAGTCGGGGATCAGCAGCTCGACGCCGCAGCCGGGCAGCTGGGCGTGGATCTGGCGCACCGTCTCGGCGTACAGCCAGGCCCCGCCGTCGGGGAGGTCGTCGCGGGCCACGCCGGTGACGGTGGCGTACCTCAGGCCCATCGTGGCGACGCTCTCGGCCACCCGGCGGGGCTCGTCGGCGTCGAAGTCGGCGGGCTTGCCGGTGTCGATCTGGCAGAAGTCGCACCGCCGCGTGCACTGGTCACCACCGATGAGGAACGTCGCCTCCCGGTCCTCCCAGCACTCGTAGATGTTGGGGCAGCCGGCCTCTTCGCAGACGGTGTGCAGGCCCTCGCGTCGCACCAGCGACTTGAGCTCGGTGTACTCGGGGCCGGTCTTCAGCCGGGTCTTGATCCACTCGGGCTTGCGCTCGATCGGGACCTGGCTGTTGCGCACCTCCAGGCGCAGCAGCTTGCGGCCGGCGGGCTCGATCCGGGAGTCCTGGACGGGGGTCTGCTCAGGGTTCCGCACCGGCGCCTCGCTCATGATCCCCACCGTACCCGCGCAGACGCCGCAGCCCCCGTCGCGCGAGGCGGCGGGGGCTGCGGCGGGAGAGCGTCGTCGGCGGTCAGACCTGCCGCTCGTCGGGGCCTGCGGTCGGCCCCTCCGTGGCACCGCCGCCGGAGCTGAAGGGCTCCGGGGTGTTCGTGATGTCCTCGCTGGCGCTGTCGGCGCCGTCGCCGTCGACGAACTGCGCGTCGCGGACGCCCATGTCCGACTCCGGCGGTGCGGAGTCGCCGGTGGTGTCGGCCGTGGACACGGTCTTGCCGGAGCCGCTGGAACTCGGGGAACTGGGCACGGGGTCCTCTCGGTAGCTGGGCACCGGGCCGTCGCCGGCCGGAGCGGGCGTCCACGACTCCTGCTTGCTGCGCCGGAGCAGGACGAAGGCAGCGGTACCCGCGGCCAGCAGCGCCAACACCCACGGCCAGCGGCGGGGCTCGGGCTCCACGCCCGCCCGGCGCTTGACGGCGGCGGCGGTGGCCAGCGCCGCCTTCTCGAACTCCTTGCGCTTCTTCCCGGCGTCCTTGCGGGCCTTCTTCGCGGCCTTGCGCGCCCTGCGGGAGGACTCCGCGGCCGCTGCCGCGAGCTCGGCGCGGCGGGCGTCGATCTCGCTGCGGGCGCTGTCGACGCCGGCGGCGAGCGTGCCGCGGGCGCTCTCCAGCGCCGGCGACACCGCGTCCCGGGCCGCGACCACCCGCGGGGTGGCGTAGGCCAGCGCCGCGGCCTGCGCCGCGGTCAGCCGGGGGCCGACGTCCTCCCTGAGGGACTTCTGGGCCGCCTCCACGCGGGGGCCGAGGTCGGCGGCGGCACGGTTGGCGGCCGCCTGGGCCGACAGCACCGCGGCGGCCACCCTCGGCGCCGCGGCCTCACGGGCGGCGTCGAAGCGGGGACCGAGGGCGTCGCGCGCGGACTCCACCCGCGGGCCGAGGGCGTCACGGGCGGACTCCACCCGCGGGCCGAGCGTGTCGCGCGCGGAGGCGACGGCCGGGGCGGCGACGGCGGCCGCGGCGGCCACCTTCGGCACGACGGCCCGCTGGGCGGCCTCCACGCGTGGGGCGAGTTGTTCGGCGGCGGCGCGACCTGCCTCGGTCACCGCCGTCCCCAGGTGGGACAGGCCCTCCTGCACTTCAGCGCTGATGATCTCGCCGCGCGTCTTCTTGCGGAACACGAGCTGCACCTCCGAGTTGATCGTCTGGCGGCCATCCTGCCCGGTCCGGCCGGTGCGCACACCCCGAGGGGGCGGCCGGTCGAGCGGCCGGGCGTGGCGCTGGTTACGGTCCGGCGGTGCAGTTGCGCATCTTCACCGAGCCGCAGATGGGCGCCACCTACGACGACCTGCTGGCCGTCGCCCGGCGCACGGAGGAGACCGGCTTCGACGCCTTCTTCCGTTCCGACCACTACCTGACCATGGGGGGCGACGGCCTGCCCGGGCCCACCGACGCCTGGGTCACGCTGGCCGGGCTCGCCCGGGAGACCAGCCGCATCCGGCTGGGCACGCTGATGACCGCCGGCACCTTCCGGCTGCCCGGCCCGCTGGCGATCGCGGTCGCCCAGGTCGACGCGATGAGCGGTGGCCGGGTGGAGCTGGGCATCGGCTCGGGCTGGTTCGAGGCGGAGCACACCGCCTACGGCATCCCGTTCCCGCCGCTGGGGGAGCGGTTCGACCGCTACGAGGAGCAGCTCGCCGTCATCACCGGGCTGTGGGGCACGCCCGTGGGCGGCACCTTCGACTTCGACGGGCGGCACTACCAGCTCTCCGGCTCGCCGGCGCTGCCCAAGCCGGTGCAGGAGGGCGGCGTGCCGGTCCTCGTCGGCGGGAGGGGCAAGCGGCGCACCCCACGGCTGGCGGCCCGCTACGCGCACGAGTTCAACGTGCCGTTCATGCCCGCCGACGAGAACGCCCGCCTCTTCGCCGGGGTGCGGGAGGCCTGCGAGGAGGCCGGCCGCGACCCGTCGTCCATGGTGTTCAGCTCGGCGCTGGTGCTCTGCGTCGGCCGGGACGAGGCCGAGCTGGCCCGCCGTGCGGCGGCCATCGGCCGCGACGTCGACGAGCTCCGCGAGCACGGCGTCGCCGGCACCCCGGCGGAGGCGGTCGAGGTGCTGGGCCGCTACGCCGAGGCGGGGGCCCAGCGGGTGTACCTGCAGGTGCTCGACCTCGCCGACCTCGACCACCTGGACCTGGTGGCGGGCGAGGTGGCGCCCCAGCTGGGCTGAGACGCCACCCGCGCGGCCTACGGTCGCCGGCCGTGGGTCAGCGCGTGCATCGGCGTCAGCTGCACGGAGCCCAGGTCGGTGAACCCGTGGCGGGTCAGCAGGTCGTCGTAGGCGCTCCGGGGCAGCAGCTGGTCGTCGATCTGCGCCTCGAAGAACTGGATGCCGCTCATGATGCGGCCGGGGACGGTGCGCAACCCCTCGTCGGTGTCGGGGAACGGGAAGTCGGAGATGACGAACCAGCCCCCCGGCTCGAGCGCGGCCACGACGTTCTGGGCCACCCGGTCGATGTCGCGGCACTCGTGCATGGAGATGTTGTTGACGACGACGCGCGCGGGCGGATCCAGCTCCATGTCCTCCAGCGCGCTGTGCACGAGCTGCACGCGGTCGCCCAGCCCGGCGGCGTCCACGCGCGCCCGGGCGAGGTCGAGCGAGTGCCGGTCGCCGTCGACGCCGACGAACGTGCAGCGCGGGTACGTGGTGGCCATGCGCACCAGGCCCACCCCCGCGCCGCACGCGGTGTCGGCCACCCGGCAGCCCGCGTCGAGCTCCGCGGCGAGGCCGGGCACCCGCTCCAGCCCACCGGGGACCAGCCGGGTGTAGAAGGGCGTGCCGGTGCCCGACACCGCCGCGATCCACTCCGGGCTGGTGTCCTCCCACCACATCCGCTCGCCGCTGGCGAGCACCTGCTCGAACCGGCCGAACACCTCGTGCGCCTCGAGCACGCCGAACACCCCGCCGACGTAGGCCGGCGATCCGGCGTCGAGCAGCAGCGTGGCCATGTTCGGGGCGAGCCGGAAGCCGGGGCCCGAGCGCTCCACGACGCCGGCGCCCAGGGCCGCGCGGCACCAGACGGAGACGTAGGACGGGTCGAGGGCCAGGGCGTCGGCGAGCTCGTCGGCGGTGGCGCCGGGGTGCTCGGCGAGCCTCTCCAGCAGGCCGGCGCGCAGGCCGATCGCCACGGTCCGGTGACCGACGTAGCCGGCGATCAGCGCCAGCACGGTGGGGGCCGTGTCGGCGAGCGTGGGGCCCGCGGCGAGCGGGGCCGTGACGACGGGGGTGGTGCCGGCCGGGCCGGGGGCGGTGGTGGTCATGGGAGCCTCCTGGGAGGGCGGGGACGCGGACCTCGTCACCGTCCCGCCGTCGGCGGCGCCCGCTCCAGTGCTGGATCTGAACCGCACCGGTACTGCTTCTGTACCGCGGCCTGCGCCCCTTCCGGGATGCCGTCCGCCGTCCTAGCGTCGGCACCGCACGGGGACGTCGGGAGGTGCCCGCCATGCCCTCGCAGTACGGCCAGTTCTGCCCGGTGGCCAAGGCCATGGAGCTGCTCGACGAGCGGTGGACGCTGCTCGTCGTCCGCGAGCTGATGCTGGGCAGCCGGCACTTCAACGCCCTCCGCCGGGGCCTGCCCCGGATGTCACCGGCGCTGCTGTCGAAACGGCTGCACACGCTCGTCCGGGCCGGCGTCGTGGAGCGGTGGGAGGAGGGCAACCGCGTCACCTACCGGCTCAGCGAGTCCGGGCGCGAGCTCGAGCCGATCGTCGACGCGCTCGGCCGCTGGGGGATCCGGTGGATCCCCGAGCTCGGTGACGCCGACCTGGACCCGCACCTGCTGCTGTGGGACGTCCGCCGCAACGTCGACACCGAGGCGGTACCGGACGGCCGCACGGTGATCGCGTTCCGCTTCCCCGAGCTGGCGGTCGCGCGGCGCTGGTGGCTCGTGGTCGCCGCGGACGGGGTGGACGTCTGCGACGTCGACCCCGGGTTCCCGGTGCGGGTGGCGGTGGAGAGCTCGCTGCGGACGCTGACGCGGGTGTGGCGGGGGGACGTCACGTGGTCCGAGGCCGTGCGCTCCGGGGAGCTGGTGCTGCGCGGGGAGCCGCAGGCCTGCCGGGCGCTCCCGCGGTGGCTGCGGCTCTCCGCGACGGCGCTCACGCCCCGCCCAACCCCGCGCGACGCATCGCTCGTCTGAGTCGGTCAGCTCGGCAATGCGTCCAGCAAGGTCGACGGCCGCGCAGCGAGCCAGGCGCGGAAGTCCACGACCGGCATGGGGTGCCCGATCGCGAAGCCTTGAACGGTGTCGCAGCCCAGTCCGGCCAGCACCGCCCTGGTCCCGTCGTCCTCGACACCTTCGGCGACGACCGAGATCCCCAGTTCGTGGGCCAGCGCGACGGTGTGCCGGACGATCGCTGCGACCTTGGCGTCGGTGCCCACGTCCAGGACGAGACTGCGGTCCAGCTTCAGTTCGTCGGCGGGCAGGTTCCGGAGATAGGCCAGCGAGCTGTACCCCGTCCCGTAGTCGTCGATCGACGTGCGCACGCCCAGGCTGCGCAGCTCGCCGAGCACCCGCTGGCCCCGCTCGGGGTCGGTCATGAGGGTGTCCTCGACCAACTCGAGGGTCAGGGCGCGGGCGGGGAGGCCGTGGCGGACCAACGCCTGGGCGACCTTCCCGGGCAGGTCGAGGTCGGTCACGTTCGCGGCGGCGAGGTTGACTGATACCGGCACCTCCTGTTCCGGCCACCAGTCCGAAGCGGCGGAGAGTGCGAGTTCCAGCACGGTGTCGGCCAGCGGCCGGAGCAGTCCTGCCTGCTCGGCGGCGGGCAGCAGCTGAGCCGGCGCGAGCAGCCCACGGACGGGGTGGCGCCACCGGACGAGAGCCTCGGCGCCGACGACGGCGCCCTCGCGCAGGTCAACCTGCGGTTGCAGGTGCACCTCGATCTCGTCTCCGCGCTCGAGCGCCGTCCGCAGGTCCTCCATGATGCGCAGCCGGTCCGCGGTGCCCGTGGTGGGATCGGGCACGTAGACGTGCACACCTGCACGAGCCGACTTGGCCGAGTACATCGCGACGTCGGCGCAGCGCATCAACTCATCGACCGTCGCGGCGGGCACGGGCGCGCCGGCGACGCCGATGCTCACGCCGACGTGCAACCGGATGCCTTCCACGGTGACCGGTTCGCGGACCAGTTCGTGCAGTCGTTCGGCGAGGGTTCGGGCCTGGTCGAGATCGGCGTCCGGCAGCAGGACGGCGAACTCGTCGCCGCCCAGGCGGGCCAGCAGGTCGCCGCCGCGCAGCGCGGGCAGCAGCTTCGGTCCGATCTGGCGCAGCAGGTGATCGCCGGCGTGGTGGCCGAGGCTGTCGTTGACGTGCTTGAAGCCGTCCAGGTCGAGCAGCAGCAGCGCAGCCGGATGCGAGGCGGATGCGGTCCCGAGTGCCGTCGTCACCTGCTCGTACAGCGCCCGGCGGTTGGGCAGACCGGTCAGCTCGTCGGTCCTGGCCTCCTCCTTGACCCGACTGAAGGCGCGCACCTCGTGGAAGGTAACGGCCACGCGGGCCAGTGCCGAGAGGACGCAGCCGACGGCGAGCCACGCGGCTGCCGGGTTGAAGCGGCTGCCGGCGTCGAGCCCCAGCACGAGCAGGCTGGCGACGTTGCACGCGAGCGGGACGGCGAGCACGCGCCAGCCGACACGGGTGGTGGTCATCGCGGGGTGCTGGGTCGGGCGTCGGCCGCTGTGCGCGGCCACCGCCATGAGGGTCACGGCGGTCAGCCATGTGAGGTCCAGGAGGCCGCCCTCGATGTAGATGCCCTGGGTGGCCAGGTCGAGGAAGACGATGTCCCCGACCAGGTTGGCCACGATGGCCGCCGCCAGCAGCAGCAGCGTGCGATCCCGCCGGACGCCGAGGATGGCGCCCACGGCCACGAGCAGGGCGAGCAGCACGACGTCGGCGATCGGGTACGCCAAGCTGGTCACGACGGCGGCCGTGTCACCGTCGGTCAGCTCCAGCGCGGGACCGAGCATGAGCGCGACCGCGACGGCCCCGGCGCCGAGGGCCCCCACGACGCCGTCGAGCCACATGCTCGTGTGGAATCGTGTCACCCTGGCCCGGATCAAGGCGAGCAGCGCGACGTAGAGCGGGACGTAGTAGCCGAGGTAGAACAGGTCGGCGACCGACGGAAAAGGCTCCTCGTCCAGCGGGGCGATCACCAGCGAGTAGACCAGGTTGCCCACGAGACCCAGCAGGATCGCCACCGCCAGTGCTGACCAGGCGAGACGGTCCGCTCGGGAGCGGCGGACGGTCAGCAGGCAGACCAAGGCCGCTCCGGCGTAGACGGCGTTGTAGAAGCCCAGGTCGTACACGAGCGCCCAGACCTCGCCGGCCGGGCGAGGCCCCACGCCCGTGGCGAACAGCCCCAGGCAGAGCAGGGTGACGCCCAGCGCGGCACGCGACCACGTCAGGTCACGGCTGATCATCCGTCGATTCGATCGCACACGAACCACGTCGGGTGGGGGCGCCTGCCGCTGGACGACCGGCCGGCGTCGAACGACCCCTACGGGTGAGATCGCGATGCCGCGGCGCGTGGACGAGCAGTGCGGTGGAACGAGGTCGGCGGCTGCTCCAGCCACTCCAGGAGGTCGTCGACCGGCATGGGGCGGGCGACCGCGTACCCCTGGGCGACGTCGCAGCCGAGCTCGGCCAGCGCCGCCGCGGTGCCGTCGTCCTCCACGCCCTCGGCGACCAGGGTCAGGCCCAGGCCGTGGGCGAGGGCCACGGTGTGCCGGACGATCGCCGTCGCGCGGGGGTCGCGCCCGACGTCGGCGGTGAGGCTGCGGTCGAGCTTGAGCTCGTCGGCCGGCAGGTGGCGCAGGTAGGCCAGCGAGCTGTAGCCGGTGCCGTAGTCGTCGATCGACGTGCGGACGCCCAGCCGGCGCAGCTCGCCGAGCACCGTGCGGCCGCGGTCCGGGTCGGCCATGAGGGTGTCCTCGACCAGCTCGAGGGTGAGCGCCCGCGCCGGCAGGCCGTGCGCGCGGAGGATCGCCGCGACGGTGGCCGGGAGATCGGGGTCGGTGACGTTGGCGGCCGACAGGTTCACCGACACCGGCACCGCCCGCTCCGGCCACCAGCGCGCCGCCGCGGCCAGCGCGAGCTCCAGGACGGCGTCGGTGAGCGGGCGCATCAGCCCGGCCTGCTCGGCGGCGGGCAGGACGACGGCGGGGGAGAGCAGCCCGCGCGCCGGGTGCTGCCACCGCACCAGCGCCTCGACCCCGACCACCCGCCCACCCGCCAGCGCGACCTGGGGCTGCAGGTGCACGAGCAGCTGCCCCTCGTCCAGGGCGGTCCGGAGGTCCTCCATCGTGCGCAGCCGGTCGCCGGAGCCGCTGCCGGGGTCGGGCACGTAGGAGCGCACCCCCTCCCGGGCGTTCTTGGCCGCGTACATCGCCACGTCGGCGCAGCGCAGCAGCTCGGTCACGGTGGCGGCGGGCACCGGCCCGGTGGCGATGCCGACGCTGACCCCGACGTGCAGCCGCTCGCCCAGGACGACGAACGGCTGCAGCAGCCGCTCGCGCAGCCGCTCGGCGCGCTCGGTGGCGCCGTCGACCCCCGTGCCGGGCAGGAGGACGGCGAACTCGTCGCCGCCCAGGCGGGCCACCAGCTCACCGGGCCGCAGCTCGGGCGCCAGCCGCGGGCCGACCTGCCGCAGCAGGTCGTCGCCGGCGGCGTGGCCGAGGCTGTCGTTGACCTCCTTGAACCCGTCGAGGTCCAGCAGCAGCAGGGCGACCGGCCGGTCCGCGCCCGGGGCCAGCGCCGCCCGCGCACGCTCGAGCAGCGCCCGCCGGTTGGGCAGGCCGGTGAGCTCGTCGGTGCGGGCCTGCTCGCGGATCTCGTGCAGCCCGCGAAGCTCCTGGACCGACATCGCCGTGCGCGCGAGGGTGGCGAGCAGGCAGGTGACGGCCGCCCAGCCGGCGAGGCCCAGCCGGGCCGAGCCCCAGGTGGAGACCAGCACCGCGACGCTCATCACGCTCGAGCCCAGTGGGACGAAGGCCACCCGCCAGCTCAGCCGCGCCACCGGGTCGGCGTCGGCGGGCCGGATGCCGGCGGTGCGGCCGGCGACGTGCGCCGACAGCGCGCTGAACGTGGCGCCGGCCAGCCAGGTGAGCGTGAGCGGCCCGTCGAGGAGCAGGTCGCCGTCCGCCAGCCGTTTGAGCATGAGGGCGTCGGCCGAGAGCGTGCACAGCAGGCCGGCGACGAGCAGCACCAGCGGCCAGTCGCGGCGGAAGCCCATGACGGCGCAGACGGCGGCGACGGCGGCCAGCAGCAGGGTGTCGGCGATCGGGTAGAGCCGCAGCACCGCGAGGCGGCCGTCGGCCGGGACCGACGCGATCGACGGGAGCAGGGTCACCGCGAAGATGACCGCGCCGCAGGCCCCGGTCAGGGCGTCGAACCACATGCTGGGGTGCGGCTTCCCGACCCGGGACCGCACCACGCCCAGCAGCGCCACGCCCATCGCCGGGTACGCCG
Source organism: Blastococcus sp. KM273128 (assembly GCF_021698975.1). Lineage (GTDB taxonomy): Bacteria > Actinomycetota > Actinomycetes > Mycobacteriales > Geodermatophilaceae > Blastococcus. The sequence continues at coordinate 20,875 of NZ_SSXA01000054.1, forward strand.
GCGCCCAGAGGACGACGGTCAGCCACGTCGGGACGGTGCCGAGCACGGGCTCGAGGACGACGGCGTAGACGGTGGTGCTGGCCGCCACGGCCGCGAGCGCGACGGCCAACGCGTTCCAGATGAGCCGCTCGTCGCGGCGGTGGCGCGCCGTCCGGCGGCAGACGGTCGCACCGAGCAGGTAGACGGCGTCGTAGACCACCAGGTCGTAGACCAGCGCCACGGCATCCCCGGACGGGCGCCACAGCTCGCCGGCGGCGTAGGCGGCGACCGCGACCAGGCAGCCGAGCGCGAGCCCGCCGGTTCGGGGTGCGCGGCTCCGGCCCGTGCGCGCGTCGAGAGGGTCCACGGTCCGGTCATCGACGGCGGCGGGGAAGGTGTCGAGACGAATGCGTCCGGTATGCCTCCGAAGGGTGGTCCGCGGCTTCCGGCGCCCGTGGCCGCTCCGGGGTGGCCAGGCGGTATCCTCGGGCGCGTGACCGGGCGGCTCCTGCTTCTCCGGCCGTGCTGACCAGATCCCCCGCGACCAGCACGGCGACCCCTCCTGCGTGAGGGGTTTTTTGTTGCCCACCACCGGTACCGCACCGCGCGCACGACGATCCGGGAGCACGAGACGATGAGCCAGACCGACAGCCGCAGCAGCGAGGCCACGGGCGACGGCGTACCGCCGCACCGGTACACCCCGGCGCTGGCCCAGCGGATCGAGCTGGCCTGGCAGGACCGGTGGGAGGCCGAGGGCACCTTCCACACGCCCAACCCGGTCGGGCGGCTGAGCGCGGGGTTCGAGCGGGTCGCCGACCGGCCGAAGTTCTTCGCGATGGACATGTTCCCGTACCCCTCGGGTGCGGGCCTGCACGTCGGGCACCCGTTGGGCTACCTGGGCACCGACGTCACCAGCCGGTTCCGCCGCATGGACGGCGACAACGTGCTGCACCCCATGGGCTACGACGCCTTCGGCCTGCCCGCCGAGCAGTACGCCGTGCAGACCGGGCAGCACCCGCGGATCACCACCGAGGCCAACATCGCCGCGATCAGCGCCCAGCTGCGCCGGCTCGGGGTCGACCACGACCAGCGCCGCACCTTCGCGACGATCGACCCGGGCTACTACAAGTGGACCCAGTGGATCTTCCTGCAGATCTTCGGCTCCTGGTTCGACGCGGACGCCGGGAAGGCCCGCCCCATCGAGGAGCTCGTCGCCGAGCTGGACGCCGGCACCCGCGAGCCCGGTGAGGGCACGAACCCCTACGGCCGCCCGTGGGCCGAGCTGGACGCGGTGCAGCGGGGCGTCGTCGTCGACGCGCACCGGCTGGCCTACCTGCACGAAGCGCCGGTGAACTGGTGCCCCGGCCTGGGCACCGTGCTCTCCAACGAGGAGGTCACGCCCGACGGCCGGTCCGAGCGCGGCAACTTCCCGGTGTTCCGGCGGCCGCTGAAGCAGTGGATGATGCGGATCACCGCCTACGCCGACCGGCTGCTGGCCGACCTGGACCGGCTGGACTGGCCGGACTCGCTGAAGCTGATGCAGCGCAACTGGATCGGCCGCTCGACCGGCGCCCGCATCCGCTTCGCCGCCGGGACGGAGACCGTCGAGGTCTTCACCACCCGCCCCGACACGCTGTTCGGCGCCACCTACATGGTGCTGGCGCCCGAGCACCCGCTGGTCGGGTCGCTGACGGCCGCCGCCTGGCCCGACGGCACCGACCCGCGGTGGACCGGCGGCGCCGCCACGCCGGCCGACGCGGTGCGCGAGTACCAGCGCCAGGCCTCCCGCCGCTCGGAGCTGGACCGGCAGGACGCCGGCCGGGAGAAGACCGGTGTCTGGCTGGGCGTCACCGCCGTCAACCCGGTCAACGGCCGTGAGCTGCCGGTGTTCATCGCCGACTACGTGCTGACCGGCTACGGCACCGGCGCGATCATGGCCGTCCCGGGTGAGGACCAGCGCGACTGGGAGTTCGCGCGGAAGTTCGGCCTGGAGGTCGTGCCCACCGTCGAGCGGCCCGAAGGTTTCGACGAGGACAGCGGCGCGTACACCGGCCCCGGCCGGATGATCAACTCGGCCAACGACGAGATCTCCCTGGACGGGCTGGACAAGGCCGAGGCGATCGCCCGCGTCACCGACTGGCTGGTGGGGCGGGGCGCGGGCGAGGCGACGACCACCTACAAGCTGCGCGACTGGCTGTTCAGCCGGCAGCGCTACTGGGGCGAGCCGTTCCCGATCGTCTACGACGAGCACGACCGCCCGGTCGCCGTCCCGCAGTCGATGCTCCCGGTGCTGCTGCCCGAGGTCGACGACTACTCGCCGAAGACCTTCGCCGACGACGACGCCGACTCCGCGCCCGAGCCGCCGCTGTCGCGCGCCACCGACTGGACGACGGTCGAGCTGGACCTGGGCGAGGGGCCGAAGAAGTACCGCCGCGAGACCAACACGATGCCCAACTGGGCGGGCTCCTGCTGGTACTACCTGCGCTACCTGGACCCGGGCGACGACGAGCGGATGGTCGACCCCGAGCTGGAGCGCTACTGGATGGGCCCGCGGGAGCCCGGGGACACCGGCGGCGTCGACCTGTACGTCGGCGGCGTCGAGCACGCCGTCCTGCACCTGCTCTACGCCCGCTTCTGGCACAAGGTGCTGTTCGACCTGGGCCACGTCTCCAGCGAGGAGCCGTTCCGCCGGCTGGTCAACCAGGGCTACATCTCGGCCTACGCCTACACCGACGAGCGCGGCTTCTACGTGCCCGCCGCCGACGTGGAGGAGAAGGACGGCCGGTTCTTCTACGAGGGCGCCGAGGTCAACCGCGAGTACGGGAAGATCGGCAAGAGCCTGAAGAACATGGTGACGCCGGACGAGATGATCGGCGCCTACGGGGCCGACACCTTCCGCGTCTACGAGATGTCGACCGGCCCGCTGGAGCAGTCCCGCCCGTGGGAGACCAAGGCCGTCGTCGGCTCCCAGCGGCTGCTGCAGCGCATCTGGCGGGTCGTCGTCGACGAGGTCTCCGGGGCGGTGCGGGCCGCGGACGTCGAGCCGGCCGAGGAGACGCTGCGCGCGCTGCACAAGGCGATCGACGGCGTCCGCGACGGCTACGCCACCCTGCGGTTCAACATCGCGATCGCCCGCATCACCGAGCTGACCAACCACCTCACCCAGGCCTACGGGGCCGACCGCCCGGTGCCCCGGTCGGTCGCCGAGCCCCTGGTGCTGATGGTCGCCCCGCTGGCGCCGCACCTGGCCGAGGAGCTGTGGTCGCGGCTGGGCTGCGACGGCTCGGTGGCGTGGGCGCCGTTCCCGGTCGCCGACCAGCGGTGGCTGGTCGAGGACACGGTGCAGGTCGCCGTCCAGGTCAACGGCAAGGTGCGCGCGCAGGTGCAGGTACCCGCGGACGCCGACGCCGCCGCGCTGGAGGCCGCCGCCCGGGCCGACGAGAAGATCGCCGGCCACCTCGAGGGCGCCACGGTCCGTCGCGTCGTCGCCGTGCCCGGCCGGCTCGTCAACTTCGTCCTCGGCTGAGCCCCCCGCCGCAGGCGGTGTCCCGCAGGCGGGCATCCCGGACCCAGGGATGTCGCTGCCCGGGACACTGCCTGCGGGCAGCGCCGCAGGTCAGGCCGGCGCGGGGGCTCCGGTCAGCACGCGGGTCATCGCCGCCTCGACCGGGGCCATCGCCTCGGCCGTCGTGACGTCGCGGCCCAGCTCCGCCGACAGCGAGGTGACGCCGGCGTCCGGGATCCCGCAGGGGACCATGTTGGCGAAATAGCGCAGGTCGGGGTCGCAGTTGAGGGCGAAGCCGTGCATCGTGACGCCCCGGGCGACGCGGATCCCGATCGCGGCGACCTTCCGCTCCGGGCGGTGCCCCTGGCCGGGCACGTCCGCGGGCACCCAGACGCCGCTGCGCCCCTCGACCCTCCCCGTCGCCAGCCCGAAGCCGGCGCAGACCTCGATCAGCGCCTCCTCCAGCCGGCGGACGTAGGCGACGACGTCGACCGGGTCGGGCAGCGCGACGATCGGGTAGCCCACCAGCTGGCCGGGCCCGTGCCAGGTGATCTTCCCGCCGCGGTCGACGTTGATGACCGGCGTCCCGTCGAACGGGCGCTCGTGCGGCTCGGTGCGCTTGCCGGCGGTGTAGACCGGCGGGTGCTCCAGGAGCAGCAGCGTGTCGGGCGCCTCGCCGGCCACCCGCCGGGCGTGCAGCTCGCGCTGCTGCGCCCAGGCCTCCTCGTAGGGAACGGTGCCCGCCCGGATGATCCGCAGCTCGCTCACGGCCGCCAGCCTAAGCCCGCGTCACGCCAGCCTGCGCGGTTCGAGGCGGGTCTCGACGACGCTGCCGCCCGGACCGCGCTCCACCCGGTAGGCGGCCGCACCGGGGCGGTCGCTCACCGCCTCGACCAGCTCGGTGCCCCGGTAGACCAGGCCCGCTCCGTCGTCGGTGGCGTGGCCCCCGGGCAGCGTGCCGTCGGCCACCAGCCGGTGGTACAGCGGGCGGCGCTGCACCTCGGAGTCGTAGTGGACGCCGTTGGACGTGGGGATGAGCCCGAGCCCGTCGGTGACCGGCCGCAGGTCGGGGCCGTAGGAGTCGGTGGTGCCGCCCACGTGCCAGCACAGCGAGCCCGCCGAGACGCCGGCCAGCACGACGCCGGCCCCCCACGCCTCGCGGAACACCTCGTCGAGGCCGTGCACCCGCCACACCGCCAGCAGGTTGGCCACGCTGCCGCCGCCGACCCACACGACGTCCTGCGCGAGGAGGTGGGCGCGCAGGTCGGGGACCGTGGGCATCGGGAACAGGCTGAGGTGGCTGACCTGCACGGCGCTGCCGGCGAAGGCACCGTAGACCGAGGCGACGCGGGCGGGGTCGTCGCCGGTGGCGGTGCCGAGGTAGCAGAGCCGCGGCCGCTCGGGCGCACCGGCGAGCTCGAGCGCCAGGTCGAAGACCGGCCCCGGCCGCCAGTCGGCCGGGCCGCGCCCGCCCGGGGTGAAGCCCATGCTGGTGGCCAGGATCGTCGGCGCGGTCGCGGGCATCAGGCGGCCCCGGCCGGACGGATCCGGCGCAGCACGGCGCGGGCCGCCCGCGCGCCGCTGGCCATCGCGCCCTGGATGGACGGGGTGTCCCGGTGGTCGCCGCAGACGAAGAGCCCGTCCCCGAGGTCGACGGCACGCCGCAGCTGCAGGGGCGGGAGCGCGGCCGGCTGGGCTCCCGGCACGGTCACCGACGTCAGGTGCTCGAGCTCGGTGGGGGAGACGCCGTGCGCGGCGGCGACCTCGCCGCGGACCTCGTCCTCGCGGGTGCGGTCGAGCGTGGAGCTGGCCACCAGCGCGCGGCCGTCCGGGCTGTACCGCGGCTGGGCGTCGGACACGACCGCGCTGTTGACCACCCGGCCCCGCGGCTGCCCGAGGACGATCAGCGGCGCGGGCCACGGCGACGCGGGCAGCACGTGCAGGTGCGTCGTCACCTCGCGGGGCGCGTCGGCCTCGACGGCCGGCAGCAGCCGGGACGCCGTCGCCGGGTCGGTGGCGACGACGACGGCACCGGCCGACCAGGTGCCCGCGTCGGTGGTCACCGATCCGGGGGAGACCGATCGCACCGCGGTGCGCAGGTGCACCCGGCCGCTCTCCAGGCGCCCGGCCAGCTGCTCGCCGATCGCCTGCATCCCTTCGGCGGGCAGCCCGGTCGAGCCGCGCACGAAGCTGCGCCACAGCAGGTCCACGTAGCGGCTGGAGGTGGCGAGCTCGTCCTCCAGGAGGACCCCGGCGAGGAAGGGGCGGAGGAAGCGCTCCAGCGCGGCCGCGCCCACGCCGGCGGTGCGCAGCGACTCGTCGGCCGTCGTCTCCGGGGCCTGGAGCAGGCGCTGGACGGGGGCGTAGCCGGCGCGCAGGGAGAAGGCGACCAGGGCGGCCTTCTCGCGGAGCGAGCCCAGGGGAGCCGCCGCGGTGCCGACCACGGCGGTGGGCTGCCGGCGGGGGTCGACGACCCGGTGCGCCCGCCCGTCGACCCGGACCACCGCACCGCGCTCGAACCAGCCGAGCTCGAGGGCGGCCAGGTCGAGGTCGGCCGCCCGCGGGTAGCCGGTGTTGAACACCTGGAAGCCGCGGTCGACCACGAAGCCGTCGACGCGCTCGGTGGCCAGCCGTCCACCGGGGTGGCCGGAGGCCTCCAGCACGTGCACGTCGACGCCGGCGGCGGCCAGCCGGGTGGCGGCGGAGAGCCCGGCCAGGCCGGCTCCGACGACGAGGACCTCGGCCCGGGGCGACGTGGACACCGCCCGACGGTAACGGGCAGCGCAGGTCCGCGCGGCCCTGGCCTGTGGACGGCGGCAGCGCGGGGGAGCCGGGTGCGGATCTGCGCGGCCGGCGGCGGCGCCGTCACCGGTCCCCACCGGTCACGTGCTCGGCGCAGAAGCGGTCGGAGAGCGCGTAGCGGAGCAGC
>NZ_SSXA01000055.1 GCF_021698975.1 Blastococcus sp. KM273128
CTAGGTGCAGGTCGACGTCGTGGTCGGCTTCGAACGCCGTCACCGGGGAGCCGTCGGGCCCCAGGACGCGGAAGGCGACCTCGGTGGCGGGCCCGGCCGGGGCAGTGGCGTCGGCCAGTGCGAGGGTGTAGCCGTCCTCGCTCACCTGCAGGCCACCCGGCACGGCCGCGGGCGCCGAGGCCTCGGCGTGGCCGCCGTCCCCGTGCCCGGCGTCCCCCTGCCCGCCGTCCCCGTGCCCGCCGCCGGTGCCGCTCTCAACCGTGCCGACCGGGCCGACCGCGGAACCCACGCCGACCGCGGCGCCGAAGACGGCGACCAGGCCGACGGCGAACGCGGCGATCTTCGTGGGCGTGTTCATGGCGCCGGCCGCGTCAGCGGCCGCTCACCTCGTATCCGGCCTCCTCGACGGCGGCCCGGACGGCGGTGTCGTCGACCGGCCCCTCGCTGCTGACGGTGAGCCCGCCGGTGGCGAGGTCGACCTCGACGCCGGTGACGCCGGGGACCTGCGAGACCTCCTCGGTCACGGCGTTCACGCAGTGGCCGCAGGTCATGCCGGTCACGGTCCAGGTGGCGGTGGTGCTCATAGGGGGTCCTCTCGGGATCGGGGTGGTTCAGGAGCGGACGAGGCGGGCGATGGCGTCGGTGGCCTCGCGGACCTTCTCCTCGGCCTCACGGCCGCCGGCCCGCGCGGCGTCCACCACGCAGTGGCTCAGGTGCTCCTCGAGGAGACCGAGCGAGACCGCCTGGAGCGCCTTCGTCATCGCCGAGACCTGGGTGAGGATGTCGATGCAGTACTTCTCGTCCTCCACCATGCGCTGCAGGCCGCGGGCCTGCCCCTCGATGCGCCGCAGCCGCTTGAGGTAGTCCTCCTTGCGGTGGATGTACCCGTGCGCGTGGTCGTGGCCGGTGCAGGCACCGTCGGTGGTCTCCACGTCGTCCTCCCTGCCGGGCGTCGCGCCCTGCGTCGCCCGGCAAGAACCATACCCCCCTAGGGTTCCCTGTCAACTGCCGGCGGGTGGTCGCGGAGCCGGGCCAGGTCGGCGCGCGCCGCCGCCAGCTCGTCCTGGAGGCCGACGATCACCTCGGCGGAGGCGACCGGGTGGCCGTCGTCGAGCAGCCCCCGCATGCGGGCGGCCAGGGCCAGCTGGCGGCGGGAGTAGCGCCGGTGGCCGCCGGGGGAGCGGTGCGGGGAGAGGATGCCGGAGCTGTCCAGGCTGCGGAGGAAGGCGGCCTGGACGCCGAGGAGCTCGGCCGCCTGGCTCATGGTCAGCGCCGGGTACTCGGGGTCGTCGAGCCGGCGCAGCGGGTCCTGCTCCTCGGGTGCCATCGCCACGCGCTCCTCTCCTGGTGGGGTGCGGCCCGGCGGACGGGCTGCGAACGGCGCAGGGGCCGGGCCCTGGACGGGCCCGGCCCCTGCGGTGCTGCCGGTCAGGCCACGGTCAGCTCTCGACCGCCTTGGCCTCTTCCTGCTGCGACTCGCCCTCGATCGTGCGGGCCTCCACCGCGGCGGGGGTGTCGGCGCGGGTCACGGTGATCCGGCGCGCCTTCGCCTTCTCCGCCACCGGGATGCTGATGGTCAGCACCCCGTCGTGGTAGCTGGCCTCGAGCCGGTCGGTGTCGAGGCTGCGCCCGAGCACGAGCTGGCGGGTGTAGCTGCCGAACGGGCGTTCGGCGATGGTCCACTCCGCGTTCTCCAGCTGGGGGACCGAGCGCTCGGCGCTCACGGTGAGGGTGTTGCCCTCGACCGAGAGGTCGATCGAGCCCGGGTCCACGCCCGGCAGGTCGAAGTGGGCGACGAAGTTGTCGCCGACGCGGTAGGCGTCCATCGGCATGCCCGAGAGCGGGCGGGCGGTGGCGGAGCCGCCGCGACCGGTCAGCTGGTCCAGCGCGCGGAAGGCGGCGGACGTGGCGGCGAACGGGTCGTAAGCGGTCAGCATCATGGCTGGAACCTCCTGTGACGGTCGTGCTGGTGTTCGCTGCCCGAGGTAAACCTCTAGTGGCAACTGGAGATTACCTCGGTCGTGCGTTCGTGTAAACGTCTGCGCGCGTGGAATGTTCCCGGCCGTTCCCCGGAGCCGGGTGCGTGAACACCCCGCCGACGGGGCAGGACGGCACCGTGGGAGAGACCAACGACGCGCCGCGCCACGCCGCCCCCGACCACGACGCCCCGCCTGCCGAGCCCTCCGTGACGCACACGGTCGACGGGGACACCGTGCGCCTGGTCGTCGGCGGGGAGCTCACCGAGGCCGCCCGCCGCCCCCTGGTGCGGACCCTCACCGACCTGCTGCTCGCCGAGCACGGCCTGCAGCGGGTGGAGCTCGACCTGCGCGGCATCGGGTTCATGAACTCCGCCGGCCTGGCGGTGCTGGTGCAGGTGCAGAAGCTGGGCGTGCCCCGGGCCATCGACACCGTGCTGGTCGACCCGCCGCCCGCGGTGTCCCGGCCGCTGCAGCTCTCGGGGCTGTGGCACCGCTTCACCGTGGTGGCCGACGACGGCCGGGTGGTCGCCGAGCCGTCGGGTGGCGGGGGGCCTGCCCCGCGGGACCCCCGACACACCTGAGCCGGCGCGCCCGCCGGGCGGCGCTGCTCCTAGCCTGACCGGGTGTCGTCGCACGCCCACAGCCACGGTCCCGACCCGGACGCGCCCCCGCCCACCGAGGAGGCGCTCGGCCGTCGGCGGCGCGCCGTCTGGCTGATGCTCCTGCTGCTCGTGCCCGTCGGCCTGGCCACGGTGATCGGCCTGGTCGCCCTCTGGCCCAGCGGGGAACCGACGCGCGCCGAGCTGGCGGCCGAGCAGGCGCTGCCGCCGGGGACCACCTACCCCGACGGGCGGATCATCGAGGTCGAGACCTTCGACTGCGGCCTCGATCCCGACCCCGCGGCCGCGCCGCAGACCTGCGCCACCGCGGTCGTGGAGGTCCTCGGGGGCGAGGGGGCCGGCGACTTCCAGCAGATCGACATGCCGCCGGAGGTGGTCGCCGCCGGTGTCTCGGAGGGCGACACGCTCGTGCTCACCCGGGACGCGGGCGCCGAGGGCGGCCCGACGTACGCGTTCTACGACTACGCGCGGGACGCCCCGATCATCGTCCTGGCCGTCGCCTTCGCCGTGGTCGTCGGGGTGGTGGCGCGGCTCCGGGGGCTCGCGTCCCTCCTGGGGCTGGCGTTCGCGTTCTTCGTGCTGCTCCAGTTCATGCTGCCCGGGCTGCTGACCGAGGACTCGCCGACCCTGGTCAGCCTGGTCGGCTCGGCGGCGATCATGTTCGTCGTCCTCTACCTCGCCCACGGGTTCACGGCGCGGACGACCACCGCGCTGGTGGGGACGCTGTTCGGGCTCACCATGGTCGCGGTCATGGGGTCGCTCGCGGTCTCGGCCGCCCGGCTCACCGGGCTCACCAGCGACGACGCGTTCACGCTGCAGCGCTTCGACCCGACGCTGGACTTCTCCGGGCTGGTGCTGGCCGGCGTCGTGGTGGCGGGCCTGGGCGTGCTCAACGACGTGACCATCACCCAGGCATCGGCGATCTGGCAGCTGCACGAGGTCTCCCCGGAGATGACCTGGCGGGAGCTCTACACGCGCGGTATGGCGGTCGGTCGCGACCACATCGCCTCGACGGTCTACACCATCGTCTTCGCCTACGCCGGGGCGGCGCTGCCCCTCCTGCTGCTGCTCGAGATCTACGCCACCCCCGTCTGGACGCTGGTCACCAGCGCGGCGCTGGCCGAGGAGGTCATCCGGACGCTGGTCGGGGCGATCGCGCTGGTGCTCGCCGTCCCGGTGACGACGGCGGCCGGCGCGTTCTTCGCCAAGGCCGCGGACACCCAGGCCGGCGCGGCGACCGAGCGCAGCCTGACCGCCCTGCGGACCAGGTTCGCCCGATGAGCGAGGCTGTGGCCGTGACCGACCTCATCGCCGCTGCCCAGGCGGCCCCCGGCTTCATGCCCGACGACGAGGGCCGCGCCCTCTACGAGGCCGCCCGCACCGTGCCCGTCCCGGGCCCGCTGCTGGAGGTGGGCAGCTGGATGGGGAAGTCGGCGCTGTACCTCGCCGCCGCGGCGCGGGAGACCGGCCGCCAGGTGGTGACCGTCGACCACCACCGCGGCTCCGAGGAGCACCAGCCCGGCTGGGAGTACCACGACCCGTCGCTGGTCGACCCCGCCGTCGGGCGGATCGACACGCTGCCGCGGTTCCGCCGGACCATCGCCGAGGCGGGCGCCGAGGACGTCGTCGTCGCCGTCGTCACCCGGTCGGAGACGCTGGCCCCGCTGTGGGGCACGCCGCTCGCGCTGCTGTTCCTCGACGGCAGCCACACCGAGGAGTCCGCGCGCCGCGACCAGGACGCCTGGGTGGCCAAGCTCGCCCTCGGCGGCACGCTCGCGATCCACGACGTCTTCCCCGACCCGGCCGACGGCGGGCAGGCGCCCTACGGGGTGTACCGGCGGGTGCTGGCCAGCGGGGAGTTCGAGGAGCTGCCGGGCACCGGGTCGCTCCGGCTGCTGCGCCGCACCGCCTGAGACCCGCGCCGTCCTGTCGGCAGGCGGGTGCAGGATGGCCCGGTGCTCCCACCCGAGGACCTGTCCCGCGCCCGCACGGAGGCGCTGGCGCAGATCGAGGCGCTGACCCGCGAGTTCGACGCGATCGTCGCGGCGTCGCAGGCATCCAACGCCGACGACGAGCACGACCCCGAGGGCGCCACGATCGCGTTCGAGCGCCAGCAGGTGGCCGCGCTGCTGGAGCAGGCGCGCCGCCGGCTGGCCGACGTCGACGTCGCGGTCGTCGCCGTGGAGAACGGCACCTACGGGCGCTGCGAGACCTGCGGCCGGCCGATCGCGCCCGAGCGGCTCGCCGCCCGCCCCACCGCCCGCAGCTGCATCGACTGCGCCCGCTGAAGGAGGACCCCGTCCTCCCCACCCCTCGCCCGCTCGCCGGCGGTGCCCTGGACGGGGCCTAACTGACGTAGCGGCGGGCGGTGGAGTTCCGCTGCGCCTCCTCCAGCGCGGCGAAGCGGGCCTCCGCGTGCGGGGGCAGCACCCGCCGCTCGCGCAGCACCCACGGCAGGCCCCGGACGGCGCGTGCCAGCCCCAGCGCGGTGACCCGGTCGCGCGGCACGGTGCGCAGCAGGTGCAGCGTGCGCCGCAGCGCCGGGCGGAGCGGGCGGCGCAGCCAGGTGGTCCACAGCGTGTTGCGGATGCCGTCGGCCCGCCGCTTGTGCGGGTCGCGCGCGCTGCTGGCCTGGTGGTGGAGGGTCAGCTGCTCCAGGTAGCACAGCTCCCAGCCGCGGGCGGCGAGATCACCGGCCATCAGCTCCTCCTCGCCGCCCAGCCACAGCCGCTCGGAGAAGCCCCCGACCTCGTCGAAGGCGTCCCGCCGCAGCACGCTGGCGCCGGCGAGGAAGCTGCCCAGCGCCGGGCCGGGCAGCCAGCCGGCGCCGACGACGGGGGAGTCGCGGAGCTCGGCGACGATCGGGTCCTCGGTGCCCCCGGGCTCCACCAGGATGCGGGCGGTGACGACCGCCAGCCGGGGGTGCGCGTCGAGGACGTCGGCCGCGGCGCGCAGCGAGCCCGGCTCCCACCAGGTGTCGTCGTCGCAGAAGGCGACGTAGGGAGTGTCCAGCCGGGCCACGCCGAGGTTCCGCCCCACCGCGCCGAGGTTCTCGGGGCTGGCGACCAGCTCGACCTGGGGGAAGCGGGTGCGCACGGCGTCCGCGGTGCCGTCGGTCGAGCCGTTGTCGACGACGACGACGTGCGGCTGCTCGGGCAGGGCCACGAGGCGCCCGAGGGCGACCAGCAGCTCGTCGCGCCGCTGGTGGGTGATCACCACGACGGCGACGCGCGGATCGGGTCCCCCCGCGGGCGCCGCGGAGGCGCCGGCGCCGCTCACCGCGACTCCCCGGCCAGCACGCGCAGCCCGGCGCGCACCGACGCCGGCACCGGCTCCCGGCGGCGGAGCGCCGCGGGGGCGTCGGGCAGCGCGGCGAGCAGCCCCTCCACGCCCGGGCGCCCGGCGCGGACGGCCTGCCCCGCCGTCCGGACGACGTCCCGGGCGGGGAGCCGCATCGCGGCGGTGAGCAGCCGGCTGCGCCAGATCCCCGCCTGCCGGCGCCCGGGGGCGTCGCGCCGCGGGGAGGGGTGGTGGTGGACGGTCACGTCGTCGACGTAGGCCAGCCCCCACCCGGCGGCGGCCAGGTCCAGGGCCAGCCGTTCCTCCTCTCCGGGGAACCGGACCACCTCGTCGAACCCGCCGACGGCCTCGAACGCCTCGGTGCGCACCAGCGCCGCGCACGCCACGAAGCCCAGCAGCGAGGGCCCGGGCAGGTCGGCGTCGGTGCCCAGCGGGCTGCGGGCCATCTCCGCGCAGACCGGGTCCAGCTGCTCCCCGGGGCCGACCAGGATGCGGGCGTTGAGCAGGGCCAGCCGCGGGTGGGCGCGCATGACCTCCACCGCGTGGGCCAGGTCGCCCGGTGCCCACCAGGAGTCGTCGTCGGCGAAGGCGACGAACGGGGTGCGGGCCCGCGCGGCGCCCAGCGTCCGGCCGTGGGCGCCCGCGTTGCGGTCCAGCGGCAGCACGGTGACCTCGGGGTGGGCCTGCCGGACGGCCTCCACCGTCCCGTCGGTGGAGGCGTTGTCGACGAGGACGACCGGCGCCTCGTGGCGGGGCAGCGTGGCGAGCAGGTCGTCGCGGCGGTTGCGGCTGGCGACGACCACGGTGACGTCGGCCGACGGCGGTGCGGGTGGTCCGGAGCTGGGGGGAGGAGCGGTCACGGGTGCACCGTGCCCGCACCCCCCGCCAGCCAACCAACCGGGGGAGTGGCATCGGCCATGCCCGCGGCGGGCAGGGCCCACGGGTCGGCGAACAGCCCGCTGGCGGGGGAGGCGCCGCACAGCGCGTCCGCGGCCAGCAGCACGGCCGCCGCCGTCCAGGTGGTGCGCTCGACGGGCCACCGCGCGTCGTCGGGGTAGACGAACCCCGTCCAGTAGGCGCCGTCGTGGTCCCGCAGGTGCTGCATCGCCGCGACCTGCTCGAGGGCGGCGTCCCGCTGCCCCGCGACCACGAGGGCGAGCGCGAGCTCGCAGGTCTCCGCGCCCGTGACCCACGGGCGGTCCGCGACGCAGCGGATGCCCAGCCCGGGCACGACGAACGCGTCCCACCCGGCGGCCAGCCGGTCGCGGGCGGCCTCGCCGGTGACCGCGCCCCCGAGCACCGGGTAGTACCAGTCCATCGAGTAGCGGGACCGGTCGGCGAAGGCGCCGGGCCGCCCGCGCAGCGCCGTCCCGAGGTCGGCGACGGCGAGCTCCCAGTCCGGCTGGGCCTCGCCCGCCAGCTCGGCCAGCGCCAGGCCGCAGCGCAGCGCCTGGAACAGGCTGGCGTTGCCGGTCAGCAGCGCCAGGTCGTCGGGGGTGCCGTCGGGCCGCAGCGCCCAGGAGACCGCCCCGCCGGGCAGCTGCATGCGGGTCACCAGGTCCAGCCCGGCGCGCACCGCGGGCCACACTCCGGTGACCAGCTCCTCGTCGCCGGTGGTCAGCCAGGAGTGCCAGAGGCCGACGGCGAGGTAGCCGGCGTGGTTGCTCTCCGCGGCGGGCGCGGTCTCGGCGCCGTCGCGGTACTCGGCCGCCCAGCTGCCGTCGGCCCGCTGCCGGCCGGCCAGCCAGCGGTAGGCGGCGGCGGCGCGGGCGTGCTCGCCGCCGAGGTCCAGCGCCATCGCCGCCTCGACGGAGTCCCACGGGTCGAGCTGCCCGCCGGCGAACCACGGGAGCGAGCCGTCCCGGCGCTGCTCCCCGGCGATCCAGGCCACGGTCTGCCGCACCTGGTCGGCGTCGAGCACGCCGGGCAGCTCCGGCAGCGCCACCGCGCCCCGCTCAGCGCGCCGCAGCGGACCGCTCCCGCTCCAGCCCGGCCCCGGCGGCGGCGACCTGCGCGGACTCGGCGGGCTTGTCGGCGTACACCACGAAGCTCTTGCCGATGAGCGGGTCGAGCACCCGTTCGGCGGTCCGGGTCAGCCAGGGGCGCTTCGTGAGGTCCCAGACGAGCAGCCGGTGGTAGGCGCGCACCGCGGCGGAGTCCTTCTCCACGCCGACGGCGCACTTGAGCCACCAGTACGGGGCGTGCAGCGCGTGCGCGTGGTGGCTGGCCCCGGGCACGAGACCCGCGGTGGCGAGGCGGGCGCGCAGCACGTCCCCGCGGTAGATGCGGATGTGCCCGCCCTCGTTGGCGTGGTAGGCGTCCGACAGCGCCCAGCAGACCCGCTCGGGGCCGAAGCGGGGCACGGTCACCGCCACCCGGCCGCCCGGCCTGAGCACGCGCGCGATCTCGGCCATCGCGGTGGCGTCGTCCGGGATGTGCTCGAGCACCTCGGAGGCCATCACCCGGTCGACGCTCGCGTCGGGGAAGGGCAGGTGCAGCAGGTCGCCGCGCACCACCTCGAAGCGCGCACCCTCGGGGGCCTCGCCCGCCTCGGCGATCGCGCCCAGCCACCGCTTCGTCGTCTCGACCTCCGGCTGCCCCCAGTCGACGGCGACGACGCGCGCGCCGCGCCGGTAGGCCTCGAACGCGTGCCGCCCCTCGCCGCAGCCCAGGTCGAGGACGGTCATCCCCGGCCGCAGGTCGAGCCGGTCGTAGTCGACGGTCAGCACGGGCGTCCCCTCCGGTCCAGCGTCTCGGCGTACCAGCCGGCGGTGCGCTCGGCCGTGGCCCGCCAGGTGTAGGTCTCCAGGACCCGGCGCCGGCCGGCGCGCCCCAGCTGCTCGGCCAGCGAGGGGGAGTCCAGGACCAGCTGCAGGGCAGCGGTGAGCTCCTCGACGTCGCCGGCCCGCACCCGGATGCCCGCCTTGCTCCCGACCACCTCGGGCAGCGCGCCGGCGTCGGTGGTCACCAGCGGGGTGGCGCACGCCATGGCCTCCACCGCGGGCAGCGAGAAGCCCTCGTAGAGGGAGGGGATGGCCACCAGCGTCGCCGCCTGGTAGAGCCGGATCAGCTCCTCCTCGGGCACCGGGCCGGTGAAGCGGACGGCGTCGCGCAGGCCGAGCCGGTCCAGCGCCGCCTCGGCCGGGCCCCCGGGTCGCGCGGTGCCGACGACGGTCAGCCGCACGGGTCGCTCGGTACGCAGCTTGGCCAGCGCCTCCAGCAGGTGCACCAGCCCCTTGAGCGGGACGTCGGCGCTGGTGACCGCGAGGATCGAGGCGGCCTCGCGCGGCCGGTCGGTCGGTGGCGGGGAGAAGCGGTCGGGGTCGATGCCCACCGGGATGACGCTCATCCGGTCCGGTGCCAGCCCCATGTGCGCGGCGATGTCGCGGCGGGAGTTCTCCGACACGGTGGTGACGGCGTCCAGCTGCTGGACCACCCGCGCCTGCATCCGGGTGAAGGCGTACCAGCGGCGCAGGGTCAGCTTCCGGCGCAGCGTCGGTGCCGCCGCCAGCTCCAGGTCGCGGTCGATCGCGATCGGGTGGTGCACCGTCGCGACGGTGGGCACGCCGGCCCGCACCAGCCGCAGCAGGCCGTAGCCGAGCGACTGGTTGTCGTGCACGACGTCGAACTCCGCGCGCCGGGGGAGCAGGTGCCGCGCCGCGCGCAGGGTGAAGGTGAGCGGCTCGGGGAAGCCGGCGGTGCACATCGTGGCCCACTCCGCGACGTCCACCCAGTCGCGGATCTCCGACGGGCGCGGGGTGCGGAAGGGGTCGGGCTCGCGGTAGAGGTCGAGGCTGGGGACGCGGGTGAGCGGCACGCCGGCGTCGAGCTCGGGGTAGGGCTGACCGCTGAGCACCTCGACGCGGTGCCCGAGCTCGCGCAGCTCCCGGGACAGCGCCCGCACGTAGATGCCCTGGCCGCCGCTGTGCGGCTTGCTGCGGTAGGACAGCAGTGCAATGCGCAACGACCGTCCCATGGGTCGGACTCTAACGACCGCGCACCGCCCTCCGGCTACCAGCCGGTAGGGGCACCATCCGCCCGGACGAGCGCGCGGCTGGCAGAGTTCCCCCATGATCCGTCACGTCGTGCTCTTCACCTGGTCCCCGGATGCCGACGCCGAGCGGCGGGCGCAGACCGTGGAGGCGCTCCGCGGGCTGCGGCGCTCGGTGGGCGGGATGACGTCGCTGGTCGTCGCCGACGACGCCGACCTGGTCGACGGCAACGCCGACACCGTGCTGATCGCCGAGTTCCCCGACGTCGAGGCGTTCCACCGCTACGCGCAGGACCCCGTGCACCTGGCCGTCATCGCCGAGCACGTGCGCCCCATCCTGGCCGCGCGGAGCGCGATCCAGCACCGCGTGTGACGGCCGGCGCGGTGACGGGGGTTAGCGTCGGGGGCATGCGCACCGCACGCCGCCTCCTCGTCGCCGGGTCGGCCGCCACCCTGCTGCTCACCGGCTGCGGCGAGGACGCCTCGGACCGCACGGCCGCGGCCGCCTCGTCGGCCGCGGCGGCGTCCTCCGCGCGGGCCTCCGCGGCGCCCGACCTCGCCTCGGGGCTGCTGCCCGCCGACGCCTTCGGCCCGGACGCCACCGTGCTGGCCCTCCCGCCGGAGCAGCTGCGCGCCGGGGCGGGCATCGTCGCGGGCGGGGCGGACGCGGAGATCACCCCGGAGAGCTGCCGGGCCGCCGTCGACGGCACCCAGCCCTCCCTGGACGCCTTCGAGGACGTCGCCGCGCAGAGCGCCACCACCGGGTCCGCGACGACGGTGCAGATGCTGGTGCGCGGCGGGCCGACCGGGGACGCCGCGGCGCAGCTGGCCGAGGCCGCCGAGCGGTGCCCCGAGGCGCGGCTGGTCGCCCCGCAGATCGGCGAGGCGACGATCACCTTCGAGGAGCTCCCGCTGGCCGACCTGGGTGACGGCGCGGCGATGCTGCGGTACACGACCACGATCGCCGCCCCCGACGGGTCGCAGGTGACGGTGCCGACGCTGATCGCGGCGGTGGAGGACGACGACCGGCTGCTGCTCCTGCTGACCCTCGACACCGGCCTGGGCGGCGTCGCACCGGCGGACCCGGCAGCCTTCGCCGAGCTGGTCGAGCAGGCATACCAGGTGCAGGCCGACGCGCTGGGCTGAGCTTCCACAGCGGGGAGCTCGTCCACAGACACCATCCGAGGGGCCCGCGGCGGGGCGGGCGCGAACAGGGTCTGTGGTCATGGACCTCCCCACCGCCCAGCAGCCCGCCGACCGGCTCGAGATCCGGCTCTCCGACCCCGGGGAGGTGGCCGCCGCCCTGCCGCAGCTGCTGGGCTTCCACCCCGCCGAGTCGGTGGTCCTGGTCGGCCTCGGCGGGCCGTCGGGCGGGCGCGTCGGCCTGACCGTCCGCGGCGACCTGCCGCCCGACGGTCACGAGGCGCCGCTGGCACGGCTGCTGGTGCGCAGCCTGGGCAGCGACGGGCCCGCGGCGGCGCTGGCCGTGGTGGTGTCCGAGGCACCGGACGACCCCGGTCCGGACGGCGAGCAGGCGACCGGCTGCCTACCGCACCGGGCGCTGGTGCACGAGCTCGTGCTCGCGCTGGCGGCGGCCGGCATCGCGGCCCGCGACGTGCTGCTCGTGCGGCGGGGGCGCTGGTGGTCCTACGACTGCCCGCACGCGTGCTGCGCGCCGGCGGCGGGGACGCCGCTCCCGGCCGGGGTGAGCGCGCTGGCGGCCGCCGCCGTCTGCACGGGGCAGGTCGTCGCGGCCGACCGCGCGGCGCTGGCCGGGCGCCTGGACCCCCCTCCCGGGTCGGGTCCGGGCATGCGGGCGGCCTGCGTCCGAGCCGCCACCGGCCGGTCGGCCCGGCTGCGGGAGGTCGGGGCGCCGGCGCTGGCCGAGGAGTCCTGGGCCGCGGTGCGGCGGGCGGTCGCGCGCTCGCGGCCCGGGACGGCCGGCGAGGGCCCGCTGGACGACGACGAGCTCGCCGGGGTGGGCTGGGCGCTGCGCGACGTCCGGGTGCGCGACCGCGCCCTCCAGCTGGCCCTCGGCGCGGACGCGACCGCGGCGGAGGTGCTCTGGACCGAGTGCGCCCGGCGCGTGCCCGCGCCGCTCGACGCCGCGCCGGCGACCCTGCTCGCGGTCAGCGCGTGGCTGCGCGGCGACGGGGCGATGGCCGGCATCGCCCTGGACCGCGCCCTGGACGCCGATCCCGGGTACACCCTCGCGCTGCTGCTCCGGAAGGCCCTGGACGCGTGCCTGCCGCCGGCGGGCCTGAGGGACCTGATCGGGCGTGCGGCGGAGCCCGCGCCGGCCGGCGGTCCACCCGCGTGAAACCGGCCTCAGAGCAGTTCCGGCCGCTCCCACTCCATGTCCCGCACGTGCTCGGCGAGGAAGGCCAGCACGGTCTCGTACCAGACGCGGCTGTTCCCCGGCGTCAGCACCCAGTGGTTCTCGTCGGGGAAGTACAGGAACTTCGACGGGACGCCGCGCTTCTGCAGGCCGTACCAGAGGGCCAGCGCCTCGCCGATCGGCACCCGGTAGTCCTTGTCGCCGTGGATGACCAGCACCGGGGTGCGGATCTGGTCCACGTAGCGGTGCGGGGAGTTCTGCTCGTACCGCCGGGGTTCGGTGAAGGGGTCGCCCCACTCCTTCTCCCAGTAGTACGCGGCGTCGGTGGTACCGGTGAACTGCTCCAGGTTCCACAGGCTGGCGTGCGTGACGATCGCCCGGAACCGGTCGGTCTGCGTGGCCACCCAGTTGGCCATGTAGCCGCCGAACGAGCCGCCCATCGCCGCCGTCCGCGTCCCGTCGATCTCCGGCCGCTGCTCGGCCGCGTCCACCGCGGCCATCAGGTCGGTGTACGGCGCGCCGCCCCACTCGCCCCACCCGCGGCGCACGAACTCCTGGCCGAAGCCCTGGGACAGCGCCGGGTTGGGCAGCAGCACGGCGTAGCCCTGGGCCGCGAGCACCCACGGGCACCAGCGCCACGACCACGAGTTCCAGCTCATCAGCGGGCCGCCGTGGATCCAGAGCACCAGCGGGGCGGGGGACTCCGCCGACGCGCCCTCGGGGAGGACCAGCCACGACTGCACCCGCGCACCGTCGGCGGCGGTGGCGTCCAGCTCGTGCAGCGTCCCGGGCAGCCGGTCGACCGCCACCGGGGTGGGCAGGGGAACGGGGTCCTGCACGGGGGCCGCCGGGTCCAGGCGGACCGGCAGCGGCGGGGAGTCGTACGCCGACCGGAGGGCGTACAGGGCGCTGCCGTCGCGGGCGACCTGCAGGTCGCTGTAGGCGCCGTCGGCGGTGAGCCGCACCGGCTCCCCGCCGTCGAGCGGGACGCGGAACAGTGCGTGGCGGCCGTCGTCGTCGGCGAGGAAGTAGACGGCCTCCCCGTCGGCGGAGAACTGCGGGGCGCTGGGCCACCGGTCGAACCCGGGGGTCAGGTCGCGGGCCGTGCCGTCGGCGACGTCGACCAGCAGCAGGGTGTAGTCCGGCGGCTCGGCGTAGGAGGACATCGCCTCCCGCACGCACACCAGCCGGCTGCCGTCGGGGGAGAAGGCGGCGCCGTGGAGGTCGGCCAGCGGGTCGTCGACGAGCACCCGCGCCTCCCCGGAGGCGGTGTCGACGAGCACGAGGCGGGTGCGCCACCCGGCGGGGCCGTCGGGGACCTCCTCGGTGCGGACCAGGAGGGCGCCGTCGGGGGAGAGGTCGACGTCGTCGCCGGAGCCGTTCGGCGGCGCCGCGTCGGGGGTCAGGTCGCGCAGCTCCGGCGGCTGCTCGCCGACGGGCTGCTCGTCGGCCAGCAGCTGCCCGGCCCAGAACAGGTGCGGCACGGCCGGCCCGAGGTCGTGGTCCCAGAAGCGCACCGGGTAGGACTCGTGCAGGATCGCCGACACGCCGGCGTCGGCCCGCGCCTTGCGCCGCTCCTCGTCGGCCTCCGGGGCGGAGCCACCGGGCGACGTCGCGGAGACCACCACGACGTCCCCGCTCCCGGCGGCGACGGCGAACCCGCCGATGCCGCCCGGCCGGGCCAGCACCGGCCGGGCCTCACCACCGTCGGCGGGCAGCCGCCACAGGGCGGGCTTCGGCTCGGCCGCGGGCTCGGCACCGGGATCGGGCCGGGCGGAGGTGAACAGCAGCGAGCCGTCCGGTGCCCAGGCCGGGGCGGACTCGCCCGGGGCGCTGCGGGTGAGCCGCCGGGCGGGCCGGTTGCCCTGCGGGTCGATCTCCCACAGCGCGGTCTGCCACTTCTTGCCCTCGCGGTCGAGCGTCTGCAGCGGCACCGCCAGCCGCGTCCCGTCCGGCGAGAGCGCCAGGCCGCCGATCCGGGGCAGCGCGACGAAGTCGGCCAGCCGGTGGAAGGGCGTGGGCGCCGGGTCGCCGGCCGGGTCGTCGGGGGCAGGGGCGGACGAGCTCACCGGGGCCTTCTCTCACGCGGCAGCGGGGGACCGCCTCACCGTAGTGAGCCGGTGCCGCCCCCGCCGGGCGCCGGCAGCAGCTCCCGCCCCGGCACCTCAGAGCAGCGGCGCGGCCTCGATCGGGGTGAGCTCCTCGTCGGTGGCGCTGACGAACATGTGCTGGGCCACGCCCATCGGCAGGACGTACCCGTCGAGGCTCACCGAGCCCTCGACGAGTTGCGCGGTCATGGTCACGCCCGGGCGCACCCCGTGGTCGGCCAGCGCGCGCAGCAGCTCGGCGTTCTCCTGCAGCTGCTCGCTGATCCGGCGGACCACCACCGGGCGCCCCTCGGCCGTCGCGGTCGTGGACAGCAGCGTCAGGGAGTCCAGCACCGCGGAGGTCTCGCCGCCCAGCGGCTCGTCGCCGCGCAGGGCCTCCAGCCCGGGGATCGGGTTGCCGAACGGCGACACCGTGGGGTTGCCCAGCAGCGAGAGCAGGCGGCGCTCGACCGCCTCGCTCATCACGTGCTCCCAGCGGCAGGCCTCCTCGTGGACGTCGGCGTAGTCCAGGCCGATCACGTCCACGAGCAGGCACTCGGCGAGCCGGTGCTTGCGCATGACCGCGGTGGCGAGCTGACGCCCCTCCTCGGACAGCTGCAGGTGCCGGTCGCCCTCGACGGTGAGCAGGCCGTCGCGCTCCATGCGGGCGACCGTCTGGCTCACCGTCGGGCCGCTCTGGTGCAGCCGCTCGGCGATGCGGGCCCGCAGCGGGACGATGCCCTCTTCCTCCAGCTCGAAGATCGTCCGGAGGTACATCTCGGTGGTGTCGATGAGGTCGTTCACAGGTCTCCTCCGTGTCGGCGGCCAGTCTACGGGGCGGGGCGACGTCCACCGGCCCGTCCGGGAGTGGTCTCGGCGACGCACCCGGCGCGGCCTGACCCGGTAGCGTCGGCGATCGAGCCACCGCGCCCGGCCGGGCGCGCCGTGAGGGGAGGTGCGCGTGAGCGACTCGGTCGCGGTCGTCTGGGACGACGCGCTGCTCGGCTACACGATGGGCGGTGACCACCCGCTGCACCCGGTCCGGCTGGACCTGACGATGCGCCTGGCCGACGGCCTGGGCCTGCTGGCCTCCGACCGGCTGCGCGTGCTGGAGCCCGAACCGGCCGGCGAGGACCTGCTCACGCTCGTGCACGACCCGCTGTACCTGGAGGCGGTGCGGCAGGCGCCGGCCGACCCGGGGGTAGGCCACGGCCTGGGCACCGCGGACAACCCGATCTTCCCCGAGATGTACGAGGCCGCGGCCCTCATCACCGGCGGCAGCGTGCTCGCCGCCCAGCAGGTGCACAGCGGCGCCGCGCAGCACGCGGTGAACATCTCCGGCGGCCTGCACCACGCGATGCGCGGGTCGGCGTCGGGCTTCTGCGTCTTCAACGACGCCGCCGTCGCCATCGCCTGGCTGCTCGGCCAGGGCTACGAGCGGATCGCCTACGTCGACCTCGACGTCCACCACGGCGACGGCGTCCAGGCGGCGTTCTACGACGACCCCCGGGTGCTCACGGTCAGCGTGCACCAGACGCCGCTGACGCTGTTCCCGGGCACCGGCTTCCCCGAGGAGACCGGCGACCCCGACAAGGCGCTGGGCAGTGCGGTGAACCTGGCCCTGCCCAACGGCACCGACGACTCGTCGTGGCTGCGGGCGTTCACCGCCGTCGTCCCCAGCGTGCTGAAGGCGTTCCAGCCGCAGATCATCGTGACCCAGTGCGGCTGCGACGCCCACCACGAGGACCCGCTGGCCGACCTCGCGCTCACCGTCGACGGGCAGCGCGCCAGCTACAAGGCCATGCACGAACTGGCCCACGAGATCTGCGACGGCCGGTGGATCGCCCTGGGCGGCGGCGGGTACGGCCTGGTGCGCTGCGTGCCGCGCGCCTGGACCCACCTGATCGCCGAGGCCGGCGGCGCGAAGCTGGACCCGGCCACCGAGATCCCGGAGTCCTGGCGGGAGGACGTGCTGCGCCGCGGCCTGCGCGCCCGCCCGCCGACGCACATGACCGAGGGCGGCTACACCGGCTTCTCCCGCTGGGACACCTTCACCGAGTCCCGCGTCGACCGCGCCATCATGCGCACCCGCCGCGCGAGCTTCCCCTACTTCGGCCTCGACCCGGACGACCCCCGTGATTAAGGACCACCCAGCTCCCCACCACTCGCAAGCTCGCGGCGGGGCCCTGCTGGGCGGCCGGAGGCTGCTGTGACAACCGAAGAATCCGCCCCTCCCGCGCCGCCGCCGGGGTGGGAGGCCGACATCGTCGCCGCCGACGGCGGGACCGTGCACCTGCGCCCGATCTGCCCGGAGGACGCCGACGGACTCAACGGCCTGATGGAGCGCAGCAGCGACCAGACCCGCTACTACCGGTTCTTCGGGCCGATGAAGCGGCTCTCCGAGCGGGACCTGCACCGCTTCACCCACGTCGACCACGACTCCCGGGTGGCCTTCGTCGTGCTCCTGGGCGACCAGGTCATCGCCGTCGGTCGCTACGACCGCTACCCCGACACCGACGACGCCGAGGTGGCCTTCCTCGTCGAGGACGCCCACCAGGGGCGGGGGCTGGGGTCGGTGCTGCTGGAGCACCTCGCCGCGGCGGCCCGCGAGCGGGGCATCAAGCGCTTCGTCGCCGAGGTGCTCGCGCAGAACAGCAAGATGGTGCGGGTCTTCCGCGACGCCGGCTACAAGGCCGAGCGCAGCTACGAGGACGGCGTCGTCCACCTGACCTTCCCCATCGAGCAGACCGAGGACGCGCTCGCCGTCGCCTACGAGCGCGAGCAGCGCAGCGAGTCGCGGTCGATCGCCCGACTGCTGACGCCGTCCTCGGTCGCCGTGGTGGGGGCCAGCAACGACGACGGCAAGATCGGCAACGCGGTGCTCCGGCACCTGCTGGACTACGGCTTCGCGGGGCCGGTGTACCCGGTGAACCCCGGCACCCGGCACGTCCGCGGCGTCCCCGCCTACGCCGACATCGAGTCCATCCCCGACGACCTCGACCTGGCCGTCCTCGCCGTGCCGGCCGACGAGGTGGCCGGCGTGGTGGAGGCGTGCCGCCGCAAGCGGGTCCGCGGCCTGGTGGTCATCTCGGGCGGCTTCGGCGAGTCCGGGCCCGAGGGGCGGGCGGCCGAGGGCCGGCTGGTCGCCGCCGCGCGGGCCTCGGGCATGCGCGTCGTCGGCCCCAACTGCCTGGGCGTGGTGAACACCGACCCGGAGGTGCGGCTCAACGCCAGCCTGGCGCCGATGGTGCCCGGGCGCGGCCGCGTCGGGTTCTTCGCGCAGTCGGGGGCGCTCGGCGTGGCCCTGCTGGAGCGGGCGCGCAGCCGCGGGATGGGGCTGTCGACGTTCGTCTCCGCCGGCAACCGCGCCGACGTGAGCGGCAACGACCTCCTGCAGTACTGGGCCACCGACCCGGGCACCGAGGTGGTCCTCCTGCACCTGGAGAGCTTCGGCAACCCGCGCAAGTTCGCCCGGCTCGCCCGCACCGTGGGGCGCACCAAGCCGGTCGTCGCGGTGAAGAGCGGCCGGCACGTCGGGGTCACCCCGGGCCTGGCCGGGACGTCGGTGGCGGTCCCCGAGCAGTCGGTGGCGGCGCTGTTCGCCTCGGCCGGCGTCATCCGGGTGGACACCGTGGCGCAGCTGTTCGACGTCGGCATGCTGCTGGCCCACCAGCCGCTGCCGGCCGGGAGCCGGGTCGCGGTCGTGGGCAACTCCACCGCCATCGGGGTGCTCGTCGCCGACGCCGTCCTCGAGGAGGGGATGGAGCTGGCGCACGAGGCGCCGGTCGACATCGGGGTGCGGGGGACGCCCGAGGAGTTCCGCGCGGCCCTGCAGGCGGCGGTCGACGACGACGGCGTCGACGCGGTCGTCGCGGTGTTCCTGCCGCCGCTGATGGCCGGCTCGCAGGAGTACGGGCCCGCGCTGCGGGAGGTGTCGGTGCGGTCGGCCAAGCCGATCGTGGCCAGCTTCCTGTCGACGGAGGGCATCCCGCCCGAGCTCACCGTGCCCGACGAGCACGGCATGCCCGCGCGCGGGTCCGTCCCCTCCTACAGCACGCCGGAGCGGGCGGTCATCGCCCTGGCCAAGGTGTGCGAGTACGCGCAGTGGCGCCGCCGCCCGGTCGGCGACGTGCCGGAGCTGCCCGACGTCGACGAGGCGGCCGCCGAGCGCATCGTCCGGGCCGCGCTCGCGGACTCGCCGGGCGGGCGGGAGCTCACCGACGACGAGCTGATCGGCCTGCTGGCCGCGTACGGCGTGCCGCTGCTGGGCACCCGCACGGTCACCGACGCGGAGGAGGCGGTAGCGGCCGCCGACGCGGTCGGATACCCGGTGGTGCTGAAGTCGACGGCACCGTGGCTGCGGCACCGGTCCGACCTCGGGGGCGTCCGGCTGGACCTGGCCGACGCCGAGGCGGTCCGCACCGCGTTCGCCGCCATCCCGTCCGGTGACCCGGTGATCGTGCAGGAGATGGCGGCCCCCGGCGTCGCCACCGTCGTGGAGATCGTCGACGACCCGTCGTTCGGCGCCCTCGTCAGCTTCGGGCTCGGCGGCGTCGCCACCGACCTGCTGGGCGACCGCGCCTACCGCACGCTGCCGCTCACCGACCTGGACGCCGCGGAGCTGGTGCGCTCGCCGCAGGCGTTTCCGCTGCTGAACGGCTACCGCGGGTCCGAGCCGGTCGACCTCGCCGCGCTGGAGGACCTGCTGCTGCGGGTGGCCCGGCTGGCCGACGACCTGCCGGAGGTGCTGCGGTTGACGCTGGAGCCGGTGATCGTCGGACCGGCCAACCCGTGGCACGGCGGCCGCTCGCTGGTGGTCGCGGGCGGGACCGGGCTGGTGGGCCCGCCGACCGCACGCGTCGACCCGGGCCCGCGCCGCATGCGCAGCCCGATCTGACCCGTCTCGGCCCGCGATGATCAGCCCACCTGATCATCGGGTGTCCTCCCTCACCGCCGGAGCTGAGGGAGGAGGCTGCACGATCAGGGGCGATGATCATCGCCGGGAGGTCCGGGCCGGCGAGGACGCAGCGAGGGCCGGCCACCCGCAGGTGTCCGGCCCTCGGTGTGCTGGCACGGCTCCTCTGCAGGGTCCCGCCGCGAGCGTGCGTGCGGTGGGGGGCAGAGGGGTCTTTCTCAGGCCAGGTAGTCGCGCAGGGCGTCGGCGCGCTGCGGGTCGCGCAGCTTGGCCATGGTCTCGCGCTCGATCTGCCGCACCCGCTCGCGGGAGAGGCCGAACTGCTTGCCGATCTGCTCCAGGGTGCGCGGCTGGCCGCCGTCCAGGCCGAAGCGCAGCACGACGACGTCGCGCTCGCGGTCCTCCAGCGTGGAGAGGACGTTGCGGACGTCGCCCTTCATCATCTGGAAGGCGACGGCGTCCTCGGCGACGGCGGCGTCGGCGTCCTCGATGAAGTCACCGAGCCGCGACTCCTCGTCGGCGCCGACGGTCTGGTCGAGGCTGACCAGGTCGCGGCTGTACTCCAGCAGCTCGGTGATCCGCTCCTCGGGCAGGTCGAGCTCCAGGCCCAGCTCCTCGGCGGTGGGCTCGCGCTCGAGCTCCTGGTGCATGCGCCGGCGGGTGCGGACCACCTTGTTGACCTGCTCGGCCAGGTGGACGGGCAGCCGGATGGTGCGCCCGGAGTCGGCCATCGCCCGGGTGATCGCCTGGCGGATCCACCAGGTGGCGTAGGTCGAGAACTTGAAGCCCTTGGTGTAGTCGAACTTCTCCACGGCGCGGATCAGGCCGACGTTGCCCTCCTGGATGAGGTCCAGGAACGTCATGCCGTGGCCGGTGTAGCGCTTGGCCACCGAGACGACCAGCCGCAGGTTGGCCTCCAGCAGGTGGGCCTTGGCCGCCTTGCCGTCGGTGGCGAGGATCTTGTAGTCGCGCTTGCGGGCGGGCGTCAGGCCCTCCTGCTCGGCGAGCAGCCGCTCGGCGTAGAGGCCGGCCTCGATCCGCTTGGCCAGCTCCACCTCCTGCTCCGCGGTGAGCAGAGCGGTCTTGCCGATGGTGTTGAGGTAGACGCGCACGAGGTCGGTGGAGACCAGCCCGCTGGTGTCGGGCTCCCGCCGGGGGGTGCGCACGTCCAGGGTGTCGGTGGAGGACTGCAGCAGCGTCACGATGGGTCTTCGTCCTTGCCTTGGTTTCGGATGCACCCGCCGGGCGTCGGTGGCGGCGGTGCGGTCCAGGCGTGGAGCGGGGTCACGGTTCCGGGGTCACCGGCCGGTCCCGCTCTTCTCTGTCCGGTGTGGTACGCCCTGCACAACGGCCACTGAGGTGTCCGGTGTTCCACGATCCGGTCGTTCACAGCAAACCGACAGGGAGTGTCTTCGGTCACCTCCGGTACCCGCCGACGGAGAAGCCCAGACATGTCATTCGCATGACGGCTGCGGCGGGTCAGACCTCCAGCAGCAGGGTCATCGGCCCCTCGTTGACCGACGAGACCCGCATGCTCGCGCCGAAGACGCCCGTGGCCACGGTGGCGCCCCGGCGGCGCAGCTCAGCGACGACCTCCTCGACGAGCGGCTCGGCCAGCTCACCCGGCGCCGCGTCCTGCCAGGACGGCCGCCGTCCCTTGCGGGTGTCGGCGTACAAGGTGAACTGGCTGACCACGAGCACCGGCAACCCGAGGTCCGAGGCCGAGACGGCGCCGTCGGGGCCGGCGAAGATGCGCAGTTCGTGGATCTTGCGGGCCATCGCCCGCGCCCGCTGGGCGTCGTCGTCCCGGCCCACCCCGACCAGTGACAGCAACCCCGGCCCGATCTCGCCGACCACGGCCCCCTCGACCGTTACAGCCGCTGCAGCGACCCGGCTCACCACCGCTCTCACCAGCGCATCCTCCCCGACGACGGGACGGCGGCGCAGGTCGGCCGGCTCACAGAGAGCCGCCCGGCCGGCGCACAGGTGCAGCACAGCCGGGGTGCCCAGGCTGCTGCCGGACCGGTCACCACCGGCCGGTCCGGACCGAGGAGGGGAACGTGCGCAGGAGACTGATCATCGCGTCCACCGCAGGGGCGCTGGCGCTGGGCGGGGGGCTGGCGGTCGCCGTGCCGGCGCTGGCCGACGGCGAGGCCCCGGCGGCCCGGGAGGACCGGATCCGCGACGCCCTGGCCGGGCTGGTGGAGGACGGCTCGATCACCGGAGCCCAGGCCGACGAGGTGGCCGCGACCCTCGCGGCGAGCGGCCCGGTCGGCGGCCACGGGGGCCGGCCGGGGCTCGCTGCGGCCGCGGCGGCCCTCGACCTGACCGAGGAGGAGCTGCGGGCGGCGCTGGCCGCCGAGGGCACCTCCCTGGCCGACGTCGCCGAGCAGCAGGGCGTCGCCGTCGGCACCCTCGTCGACGCGCTCGTGGCGGCGCACGAGGAACGCCTGGCCGAGGCGGTGGAGGAGGGCCGCCTCACGCAGGAGGAGGCCGACGAGCGCCTCGCCGGGTTGGAGGAGCGGGTGGCCGAGCGGGTCGCCGACGAGGAGCGGGGTCCCGGCGGTCGCGGGGGCGGGCGCGGCGACTGAGGGGGTTGCGCCCGGCGGCTCACCCCGTGACGGGGCCGCCGGGCTGCCCGCCGACGCGGGCGCTGTCGAGCAGGAGCTCGGCCCCGCGGTCGGCGGCCGCGTGGAACGGCCGCAGGACGACGTCGACCCCGGCCGCCTCGAGGCGCTGCGCATCGTGGTCGTTGTGCGCGGTCAGGGCGACCGAGCCCGCGAAGTCGCCCTGACCCAGCCCGTGCAGCAGGGCGAGGTTCACCGACCGGTCGGGCACGGTGCTGACCACCCACGTGGCGCCGCGCAGGGGTAGCGCGTCGATGAGCTCGGGTTCTTCGGCGTCGCCGTACAGGGTCTGGGCGCCCGCGTGCCCGATGTCCTCCAGCGCCTGCGGATCGGTGTCCACGACCAGGACCCGCACGCCCCGGTCGAGCAGCCGCCGCACGAGGCGGCCGCCGTAGCGGCCGGCGCCGACGACGACGACGTCCACCGTGGACTCCTCCCCGCTGACGCCCTCCCCGTGGCGCGGGTGCCGGCGCTCGAACACCGACAGGAGCGGCGCGAGGCGGGCGTACAGCGGCGCCGAGTACAGGATGAGGTAGGTCGAGAGGGCGATCGTGACGATGCCGACCACGGTGATCAGCCCGACGACGTCGCCGGTGATGTGCCCGAGGCCCAGGCCGAGGGCCGCCAGCACCAGGGAGAACTCGCTGATCTGCGCGACGGTGAGCCCGGCGAGGAAGCTGGTCCGCTTCCGGTAGCCCATCATGCCCATGATCACGAGGACGATCAGCGGGTTGCCGATCAGCACGAACGCCGAGAGGACGGCGGCGGCGACCAACTGGCTGCCGGCGTCGGCGAAGTCGAGCCGGGAGCCCAGGTCGATGAAGAAGAACAGCAGCAGGAAGTCCCGCAGGCTGATCAGCCGCGAGCTGATCGCCTCGCGGTAGGGGGTGGAGGCGAGGGAGATGCCGCCCAGGAAGGCGCCCACCTCGATGCTGAAGCCCAGCCCGTCCCCGAGGCCGGCCAGCGCGATGCCCCAGGCCAGGGCGAACAGCACCAGCAGCTCCTTGGACCGGGCCATCCAGGCCAGCGCAGGCCGCAGGAGGTACCGCACGGCCAGGAAGATGCCGCCGACGAACAGGACGCCCTTGCCGAGGACCAGCGCCAGGTCGACGGCCAGGTCGTCGCCCTGCCCGGCGGTGCCAGCGGCGGTCAGCGTGATCATCACCAGGACGACGACGATGTCCTGGACGATGAGGAAGCCCACGGCGATGCGGCCGTGCAGCTGGTCGATCTCCCGTTTGTCGGAGAGCAGCTTGACGATGATGATCGTGCTCGAGAACGTCAGCGCGACCGCGACGTATACCGCCTCGACGGGCGTGAGGCCCAGCAGCAGGCCCAGCCCGAAGCCGATCACCGAGGTGAAGAGGACCTGGCCGAGCCCCGTGGCGACGGCCACCGGCCCGGTGGTGCGGATCAGGTGCGGGTCGAGCTTGAGGCCGACCAGGAACAGCAGCAGCGCGATGCCCAGCTCGGCGAGGAGCGCGACCTGGTCGTTCTCCTCGACCCAGCCCAGCCCTACCGGGCCGACCGCGATGCCGACGGCGATGAAGCTGATGATCAGCGGCTGGCGCAGCTTCACGGCGGCCGCGGCGATGACGGCGGCGAGCGCCAGCAGCGCGGCGATGACGTGGAACTCGTGCTCGAACACGGCGGCTCCTCCGGCGACCTGGCTCAGACCGACCCGTGGAGCGCCGGCAGCCGGTTCCGGCGGGGAACGACGGCGGGCGCCGCGTTCACGACGGGTCGCAGGATCCGACGACGGTACCGAATGCGCGGTGGCACCACCGGGAGCTCGGGGTGTCCCGCCATCGGGGTGGGGCGGTGCCGTTCCGAGGAGGGCACCTCCCACCCTGGTCACCGGGCCGGACGGGGGATGAGGGCCCTTCGGCGGGGTGCCGCGGGACCAACGCCCGCGGCGTCCGGGGCGTGCGCCGGACCACCCCCTCGTGACCGGAGCGGCGCAGGTGTCAGCAGCCGTCCCCTGCCAGGAGGTAGCCTCCCCGCGGTGCGTCCAGAGGAGTCCGGCAGTACCGCCCCACCCATCCCGGAGTCACGTCTGACGGCTGCTCCGGGTCATGTCCTCCGGGGCGTGGCGATGGGCGTCGCCGAGGTCGTACCCGGGGTCAGCGGGGGCACCGTCGCTCTCGTCCTCGGGATCTACGAACGGTTGATCGACGGTGCCGGCCACGTCGTGGCCGCCCTGCGCCTGGCGGTCACGAAGCGGTGGACGTCGGCCCGGGATGCTGTGAAGCAGGCGCACTGGACGACGATCGTCCCGGTGCTCGTCGGGATGGTGGTCGCCGTCCTGGTCGGCGCCCGGCTGCTGGAGCCGGTCATCGAGGACCACCCCGTCGGGGCCCGCGCGGTCTTCTTCGGGCTGGTGCTCGTCTCCATCGTCGTGCCGGTCCGGATGGTCGGCCGCTGGGCACCGCGGGACGTCGCCACCGCGGTGGTGGGCGCCGTCGCGGCCTTCCTGCTCACCGGCCTGCCCCCGGGATCGGACGTGGACCCGCCGCTGGTGGTCGTCGTCCTCGCCGCGGCGGTGGCCATCTGCGCACTGGTCCTCCCCGGGGTGTCGGGCTCGTTCCTGCTGCTGACGCTCGGCCTCTACGAGCCCACCCTGTCGGCGGTCAACGACCGGGACCTGGCCTACGTCGGCGCCTTCGCCCTGGGGGCGGCGCTCGGGCTCGGCCTGTTCGTCAAGGTGCTGCAGATGGCCCTCCGCCGGCACCATGCGCTGACCCTGGCGCTCATGACCGGCCTCATGGCGGGGTCGTTGCGGGCGCTGTGGCCGTGGCAGGACGACGACCGGGGCCTGCTCGCGCCCGACGACGGAGCGCTGCCGATGCTCGCACTCGTCGTCGCCGCCGGGCTCGTGGTCGCCGCCGCGGTGGTGCTGCAGGCGCGACTCGACCGTCGGGACGTGGCCGCTTCCCTCACCCCACCGGACCGCCGCGGGGGCTGACCGACCGGCGGCCTACGATCCGGTCGGTGGGTTCTGCACCGACGGTCCGCCCAGCGCGGGTCGAGGACGTCGCGCAGATGGCGCGCGTCATCGTGCGGTGCTGGCAGGAGACCTACCGGGGACTGATGACGGACGAGGTGCTCGACGACCCGGGCCTCCTGGTCGCCCGGGAACGGTTCTGGTCCGCCGCGCTGACCGACGAGCGCTATCGCGAGAACCGCGCGGCGGTCGCCGTGCGGGACGGCGAGCTGGTCGGGGTCGCCATGTCCGGCCCACCCCTGGAAGCCGCGCCGGAGTGGACGAGGCAGTTGTACGTCCTCTACGTGCTTGCGGCCGACCACGGCACGGGAGCTGGGCCGGCGCTCCTCGAGGCGGTCGTCGATCCGGAGGAATCGGTGGCTCTGTGGGTGGCGGACCCGAACCCTCGGGCGCAGGCGTTCTACCGCAAGCACGGCTTCGTCGCTGACGGGGCGGTCCAGGTCGAGGGAGGGGTCCGCGAGATCCGCATGGTGCGCGGCACGTCGCATGGTCGGTGATCGGTCCCCCGGCGGTCCATGGCCGGCGTCGTCGCCGACCGGGCCTGGCGGTGCTCGGCCGTGATTGCGCCGGGTTCGCCGTACGGCACCATCTCCGGTGTGCCGACCCTCCGCATCGCCCAGGACCCCGCCGCCGACAGCTGCTGAGCCGCGACCCGCTCGCGCTGCTGATCGGCATGCTGCTGGACCAGCAGTTCCCGATGGAGCGCGCGTTCGCCGGCCCGCGGCTGCTGGCCGACCGGCTCGGCGTCGACACGCTCTCGGCCGAGCAGCTCGCGGCGATGGACCCCGACGAGCTGACCCGGGTCTTCCAGGGGCCGCCGGCCCTGCACCGCTACCCGGGGTCGATGGCGGGCCGGACCCAGGAGGTGTGCCGGGCGCTGGTCGAGCGGTACGACGGCCGCGTCGAGGGGCTGTGGGCCGACGGCTGCGACGGCGCCACCCTGCTGAAGCGGCTGACCGGCCTGCCCGGCTTCGGCGCGCAGAAGTCGAAGATCTTCCTCGCCCTCCTCGGCAAGCAGTACGGCGTCACCCCGGCCGGCTGGCGGGAGGCGGCAGGTGACTACGGGGCCGACGGTTCCCGGCGCTCGGTCGCCGACATCACCGGCCCCGAGTCGCTGGCCGAGGTGCGGGCCTTCAAGCAGGAGCAGAAGGCCGCGAAGAAGGCCGCCGCCCAGCGCTGACCCCAGGAGCTAGCGGCCCGCGTCGACGACCCCGGGCACCGGCGTGCTGCCGGGGAAGGCGTCCGCCAGCACGTCCACGCCCGACTGCGGGTGGGCGTGGGGGAGCAACTCCTGGCGGCGGGCGCGCTTCTCCTCCGCGTCGATGCCCATGTGGGTGTTGCGGTGCTCCTTGATCGCCTCGTCGCACTCGCCCTCGCGGTTGAACGACCACATCAGCTTCGGGTCGCCGAGGGGAAGGGCTGTGCCGGGCTCGCCGTCGTGGCGGCCGGTGTGCCAGGTGTGCCACGTCTTGCCGTACGAGTTGACCAGCCGCCGCATGAACGCGCGCTCGGCCACCTCCGGCAGCCCCGGGGCGACGAGCTGCCCGGAGAGGATCTCGAAGTTGTGCGGGTGCCAGTAGCCCCGCTCCTCCTCGGGGAGCGTCCCGAACAGCCTCTCGCTGACGATGTACTCCACGCCGATGAGGTTCGCCTCGCGGGTGTTGCCGTCGAAGAGCACGCACTGCAGCAGGTCGTCGTTGACCACCCGGCAGAAGTGGTGAGCCTCCATCTGCATGGCGGGGTCGTCCTTCGCCGGGTGGAAGCCGACGACGTAGACGTGGAAGCCCTTGAGGGGCGTCGTCTCCTGGAGCAGGTGCGACCCCTGCTCCAGGAGCGCGAGCCATGCCCCCTTGTCCTCACCCGCCGGGCGGATCGGGCTGGGGCGGGCCGGAATGCTCGGGTTCACCGGTTCTCCCGGGGGGGTGGGG
>NZ_SSXA01000056.1 GCF_021698975.1 Blastococcus sp. KM273128
GTCGGGGGAGGGGGAGCGGCGCCGGGGAACACCGACGTGGAGGAGCCGGTGGTGGATCCGGCGGAGGACGACGCATCGACCGCCACCGGGTCGTCCGGTGCGGACACGACGGGGGCGGTGAGCACCACCGCCGTGGCGAGCGACGTCACCGCCAGGGCGGGACCCATCCTCGGGAGGCGACGGCGCGGCGACCCGGAGCGGTCGGGCCGGGCGGCGGTGCGGGGGCGGTGGGCAGGAGCGCCGGACGGCCGGTGGTGCATGCGGGTCCTCGTCGAAGATCACGATCCGTTATCGGAGGAAGACTAACCGTGTTCGCGCCGCCGCGGAAGGTCACCGCTGCGAGGAGGCCCACCCACCCGGCCGGGGTGCCCGGGCGTGCGCGGGCCCGTGGCGGGCAGCATGGACCCGGCAGCATGGAACCGACCGCACCCACCACGGACCCCGAGGAGCACGCCGCCCGTGAGCGACGTCTGGCTCAACATCGTCATGGTCGTCGTCTTCGTCCTCATCGGCGGAGCCTTCGCCGGAGCCGAAATCGCCCTGGTCTCGCTCCGCGAGGGGCAGGTGCGCACCATGGCCGAGCAGGGCCGCCGGGGTCAGGCGGTGCAGCGCCTGCTCAGCGACCCGAACCGCTTCCTCGCCGCGGTCCAGGTCGGCGTCACCCTGGCCGGCTTCTTCTCCGCGGCGTTCGGTGCCAGCACCCTGGCCGAGCCGCTCGCGGACGTGCTTCAGGACGCGGGGGTCGGCGAGGGGCTGGCCGGCACCCTGGCACTGGTCCTCGTGACCATCGCCATCAGCTACGTGTCGCTGGTGGTCGGCGAGCTGACCCCGAAGCGGCTGGCCCTCCAGCGCGCCGAGGGCTTCTCGCTGGTCGTGGCCGCACCGCTGAACGCGATCGCCACGCTGTTCCGCCCGATCATCTGGCTGCTGTCGAAGTCCACGAACCTCATGGTCCGGCTGCTCGGCGGCGACCCGAAGGTGAGCGGTGAGTCGATCAGCCAGGAGGAGCTGCGGGACCTCGTGGCCGCGCACGAGTCGCTGAGCAGCGACGAGCGCCGGCTCATCGACGAGGTGTTCCGCGCCGGCGAGCGCGAGGTGCGCGAGGTCATGACGCCGCGCACCGAGGTGCACTTCCTCGAGGCCTCGATGACCGCGAGCCGCGCCGCGAAGCTGGTCGCGGAGTCGAACTGGTCGCGCTTCCCCGTGGTCGGTCGCGACCAGGACGACGTCGTCGGCTTCGTGCACGTGCGCGACCTGTTCCTGCCCACCCACCCGGCGGGGCGGGCGGCGACCGTCGGTGACCTCGCCCGGGAGGTCACCCGGCTCCCCGGCACCGCCGCGGTCCTGACGGTGCTCAGCGAGATGCGCCGGGACAACCAGCACCTGGCGATCGTCGTCGACGAGTACGGCGGCACCGACGGGATCGTCACCCTCGAGGACCTCATCGAGGAGGTCATCGGGGAGATCTACGACGAGTACGACGAGGAGGCCGCCCCCCAGGACCGGCCGGCCCCCGACGCGCCGCGCGACGTCGACGGCCTGCTCAACCTGGACGACTTCGCCGACGCGACCGGGCTGCGGCTGCCCGAGGGGCCCTACGAGACGGCCGCCGGGTACGTCCTCGCCGAGCTCGGCCGCCTGCCCGGGGTGGGGGACGCCGTGGAGATCGAGGGCCGCCGCGTCGAGGTGCTGGAGCTCGACGGCCGCCGGATCGCCCGCCTGCGGGTCGCCCCGCCGCCGGCGTCCGAGGAGCCCGAGGACTCCCCGGACGCGACCGCGAGGAGCTAGGCCCGGCGTGCCCGGGCGACTTCCCAGGCGTCCCGCACGATCCCGACCAGGTCGGTGTGCTTCGGCGCCCAGCCGAGGTCGGCGCGGATGCGGTCGCTGGAGGCCACCAGCTGGGCCGGGTCGCCGGCCCGCCGTTCCCCGACCGTGACCGGGATCGGGTGACCGGTGACGGTGCGGGCGGCCTCGACGACCTCCTGCACCGAGAAGCCGGTGCCGTTGCCCAGGTTGTAGATGCGGTGCTCGCCGGCCGCCGGTGCGGGAAGCGCGAGCAGGTGGGCGTCCGACAAGTCCTCGACATGCACGTAGTCGCGGATGCACGTGCCGTCGGGGGTCGGGTAGTCCTGGCCGTACACGGTCAGCGACTCCCGCTGCCCCGCCGCCACCTGCAGGGCGAGGGGGATGAGGTGGGTCTCGGTGGCGTGCCGCTCGCCGAGCCCGTAGGCGGCGCCGGCGACGTTGAAGTACCGCAGGCTCACCGCGGCGAAGCCGTGGGCGACGGCGTACGAGGTGAGCATGTGGTCGACGGCGAGCTTGGAGGCGCCGTAGGTGTTGGTCGGCCGGGTGGGCGCGTCCTCGCGGATCGGCACCTGGTCCGGTTCGCCGTAGGTGGCGGCGGTGGAGGAGAAGACGATCCGGCGGCAGTCGACGGCGCGCATCGCCTCCAGCAGCGCGAAGGAGCCGCCGACGTTGGTGTGCCAGTAGTCCTCGGGCTGCTGCTGCGAGACGCCGACCAGCGACTTGGCCGCGAAGTGCAGCACCGCCTCGGGCCGGACCTCGGCCAGCACCGGTGCCGAGTCGTGCAGCGACACCTCCGCGAGGGCGGCACCCTCGGGGACGGCGTCCGCGTGCCCGGTGGAGAGGTCGTCGAGGACGGTCACCTCGTGGCCACGGGCGAGCAGGGCCGCGGTCACTACGCTGCCGATGTAGCCGGCGCCGCCGGCGACGAGTACGCGCATGGGGCACAGACTAGAAGGACGGCCCCGGCGGGAGGTGGAGGATCTGGTGGTCAGTGCCCGACCGGCGGTGCAGTCGCTCCCGGCGTACCGGCCCGGCCGCAACCCGGCCGACCTCGCCCGCGAGATCGGTGTCGAGCGGGCGGTGAAGCTGGCCAGCAACGAGGTGGCCTTCCCGCCGCTGCCCGCCGTCGTCGAGGCGGTGACCACCGCGGTCGCGGGCAGCAACCGGTACCCCGACAACGGCGCCGTCGTCCTCACCACGGCGCTCGCGCAGCGGTACGGCGTCGACCCGGCTCAGGTCGCCACCGGCTGCGGGGCGGTGGCCATCTGCCAGGAGCTCGCCCAGGCATACAACGACCCGGGCACGAGCATCGCCTTCGCGTGGCGGTCGTTCGAGATGTACCCGCTGCTGGCCCGCGTCGCGGCCGCCCGGGCCGTTCAGGTGCCGCTGGCCCCCGGCCGCCCCGGCGGCTCGCCGGACACCCACGACCTCGCGGCGCTCGCGGACGCGATCGACGAGTCCACCCGCCTGGTCTTCGTCTGCAACCCGAACAACCCGACGGGCACGGCGGTGCGCCGCCCGGAGCTGGAGCGCTTCCTCGACGCGGTGCCGGCCGAGACCCTGGTGGTCCTCGACGAGGCCTACCGCGAGTTCGTCACCGACCCGCAGGTCCCCGACGGCGTCGAGCTGATGCGCGGCCGGCCCAACGTGGCGGTCCTGCGCACGTTCTCCAAGGCCTGGGGCCTGGCCGGGCTGCGCGTCGGCTACCTGCTGGCCGAGGACCCGGCGGTCGCCGAGGCGGTGCGCAAGACCCACCTGCCGTTCAGCGTCGGCATGGTCGCGCAGGCGGCGGCGGTCGCGGCGCTGGCCAGCGAGGACGAGGTGCGCGCCCGGTGCGCCGCCGTCGTCACCGAGCGCGAGCGGCTGACCGCCGCCCTGCGGGACCGGGACCTGGCGGTCGCCGACAGCCAGGCCAACTTCGTCTGGCTGCCCACGGGCGAGCGGACGGCGGAGCTGGCGGCCGCGCTGGAGTCCCGCGCGGTGATCACCAGGCCCTTCGCCGGGGAGGGCATCCGGGTCACCGTGGGCACGCCCGAGGAGGACGACGTCTTCCTGGCCGCGCTCGACGACGCCCTGGCGGCCACGGTCCGCTGACCAGCCCCGACCGGGTGACCGCGACGGCCGGAGGTGTGGCGGAACGGGGGAGCCCGGAACGAACCCCGCTCCCGGCTGGTTTGATGGCCGACGTGGCTCTTCCCCGCGTGCTGTCCGGCATCCAGCCGACGGCGGACTCCTTCCACCTCGGCAACTACGTCGGTGCCCTCCGCCAGTGGGTGAGCATGCAGGAGGACCACGACGCCTTCTACTGCGTCGTCGACCTGCACGCGATCACCCTCGAGCAGCCCGACCCGGCCGTGCTGCGGCAGCGCACCCTGGTGTCGGCCGCGCAGCTGCTCGCCCTGGGGGTGGACCCCGCACGGAGCACGCTGTTCGTCCAGAGCCAGGTGCCCGAGCACGCCCAGCTCGCGTGGGTGCTGCAGTGCCTCACCGGCTTCGGGGAAGCCAGCCGGATGACGCAGTTCAAGGACAAGAGCACCCGCGAGGGCGCCGGGCCGACGTCGGTGGGGCTGTTCACCTACCCGGTGCTCCAGGCGGCGGACATCCTGCTGTACCAGGCCGACCGGGTGCCGGTGGGGGAGGACCAGCGGCAGCACCTCGAGCTCACCCGCGACCTGGCCGGGCGGTTCAACGGCCGCTACGGCGAGACCTTCACCCTCCCCGAGGCCTACATCCCGGCCGGCGCGGCGAAGATCCTGGACCTGCAGTCGCCGGACAAGAAGATGAGCAAGAGCCTGCCGCCGGCGGGCTGCGTCAACCTCCTGGACGACCCGAAGGTGACCGCGAAGAAGATCCGCTCCGCGGTCACGGACACCGGTCGGGAGATCGTCGCGGACCCGGAGGGCAAGCCGGGTGTCACCAACCTCCTGACCATCCACTCCGCCTTCTCGGGGCGCAGCACGGCCGAGCTCGAGGAGCACTTCGCCGGCCGCGGCTACGGCGACCTGAAGAAGGAGCTGGCCGAGGTCGTCACCGACGCCCTCGCCCCCGTGCAGCAGCGCACGGCCGAGCTGCTGGCCGACCCGGCCGAGCTCGAGCGCCTGCTCGCCGCGGGCGCGGCCCGGGCCCGCGCGGTGGCCGGTCGCACCCTGGCCGAGGTCTACGAGCGGGTCGGCTTCCTGCCACCAGCGGGGCCGGTGGCATGAACGACGACACCTTCGTCGGCCGGCTGGGGACGCCACCGGAGACGGCCCTGCTCGGGGTGATCGTGCCGATCCCCGAGCCGTGGGCGGCGCTGCTCGTCGACTGGCGCTGCAAGGTCGGCGACCCCCAGGCGAGGCTCGTGCCGCCGCACGTGACGCTGCTCCCGCCGACGGAGGTCCCGGTCGCCGACCGCGACGCCGTCTCCGAGCACCTGGCCCGCGTCGCGGCCGCGCACCCGCCGTTCGACATGCACCTGGCCGGCACCGGCACCTTCACCCCCGTCTCCGACGTCGTCTTCGTGACCGTGGCCCGGGGGATCGGCAACTGCGAGCTCCTGGCCAACGACGTCCGCCGGGGCCCCCTCGACCGCTCGCTGTCCTTCCCGTACCACCCGCACGTGACCGTCGCGCACGACGTGCCCGGCGACATGCTGGAGCTGGCCTACTGCGGGCTGCAGGACCTCTCCGCCGAGTTCCGCGTGGAGCACTTCACCGAGTTCGAGCAGACGGCGGCCGGGGTCTGGGAGATCGCGCGCGAGTACCCGCTGACCGGTCCCGGACGCTGAGGACCCTGCGCGTGGGCCGGGCAGGCCCCAGACTCGGGCGGTGAGCTCGACCTCCACCCGTGCGACCCCCGATGCGGAGGTGCCCGACCGGAAGGGGTGGCCGGCGCGCGCGTGGGACCGCGTCGAGGGCACCGTCGGCGCCGCCCGGCGGCGCTCGCCCGCGCTCGACCACCTGGCGCGGGCCGGTGGCCGGTACCAGCGGACGCAGGGCGACCTCATGGCCGCGGGCGTCACCTACTTCGCCTTCCTCGGCCTGTTCCCCGTCCTCCTCCTGGTGGCCTCCGTCATCGGCCTGGTGCTGGCCGGTGACGAGCTCCTCCAGCGCGAGCTCTACGACGCCATCCGTGCGGCCTTCCCGGGCAGCACGGGGGAGGACGTCGTCGCTGACCTGCGCGGGGCGGTCGGTTCCGCCGAGGTGGTCGGCGCGATCGGGCTGGTCGGCTTCGTCTACGCCGGCCTGCGGGCGATGGACAAGCTGCGCATCGGCATGGAGCGCACCTGGAAGGGCCACGCCGAGGAGCCCGAGTTCCTCCGCGACAACCTCCAGGACCTGCTCGCGCTGGTGCTGCTCGGGGCGGTCGGCCTGGCCAGCCTCGGGCTGACCGGCGTCGCCACGACCGCGACGTCATGGGCGCTCGGCGTGCTCGGGCTCGAGGACGTGGCCGGCCTCGCGGTGCTCACGACCGTGCTGAGCCTGGCGCTGGCCTTCCTCGGCGACGTCGTCGTCTTCCTGTGGCTGCTCAAGGTGGTGCCCGCCACCCCGCACCCGGTGCGCCGGCTCCTGCCCGGGGCGCTGTTCGGCGCGGTCGGCTTCGAGGTGCTGAAGCTGATCGGGAACCTCTACCTCTCGCTGATCTCCGGGAGCGTGACCGCCTCGGCGTTCGGGGGCGCCGTCGGGATCCTCGTCTGGATCAACGTCGTCTTCCGGTTCGCCTTCTTCACCGCCGCCTGGACCGCCACCCTGCCGGCGGTGGAGGCGGCCGCCGGGCCGGGCGGCGACGCGGACCCACCGCCGCGCTGACCCGCCGGGGACGCCGCCGGAGGTGAGGTGCGACACGGCCCCCGGGGCGGTGCGGCCCCGATCGGCGAGGGGTTCGCAACGATCGGGTCTCAGTCCGTGCGAGAGGTTGTGGCGGGCTCGGTCCGCGCGGTTAGCGTCCGGGGTCGTGCACCCTCGCCGGCCGCTCGCCGGTCGGTCCGGGTGCACGCGCACCCCACCACCGGGAGACCTGCCACGAGCGGTGCCTCCCCCCAGAAAAGGAGATCGTCTTGCGCCGAGCGCGGATGACGAAGGCCGCGGCGCTGCTGCTGGCCGGCAGCCTGGCCCTGGCGGCCTGTGCCAGTGACGAGGAGCCCACGGCCGGCGGCGAGAGCGGCGGCGGCAGCGGTTCGGAGGGTCCTCAGGTCGGTCTCGCCTACGACGTCGGCGGCCGCGGCGACCAGTCCTTCAACGACTCGGCCTACGCCGGCGTCGAGGCCGCCATCACGGCGCTGGACGGTGACGTCCAGGAGTTCAGCCCGAACGACGACGGCTCCGACCGCGTCGAGGGCCTGGCCAACCTGGCCGAGGCCGGCTACGACCCGGTCATCGGCGTCGGCTTCGCCTACGCCGAGACGATCGCCGAGGTCGCCGAGGAGTTCCCGGACACCACTTTCGCCGTCGTCGACTCGTCGGTGGCCGAGATGGGCCTGGAGAACGCGACCGGCCTGCTGTTCGCCGAGGAGCAGGGCTCCTTCCTCGCCGGCGTCGCCGCCGCGCTCAAGTCGGAGACCGACCACGTCGGCTTCGTCGGCGGCGTCGAGATGCCGCTGATCCAGAAGTTCGAGGCCGGCTTCACGGCCGGCGCCCAGGCGGTCAACCCGGACATCCAGGTCGACGTCGAGTACATCTCGCCCGCCGGTGACTTTTCCGGCTTCGGCGACCCGGCCCGCGGCCAGATCCTGGCCCGCAGCATGTACGACGCCGGCGCGGACATCGTGTTCCACGCGGCGGGCGGCTCGGGCAGCGGCGTCTTCCAGGCGGCCGCCGAGACGGGCAACCGCGCGATCGGCGTCGACTCCGACCAGTACCAGACGGTCGACGACCCGGCGCTGCAGGCGGTCATCATGACCTCGATGCTCAAGCGGGTGGACAACGCGGTGGAGGGCTTCATCACCGACTACTCCGAGGGCACCGTCGAGGGTGGCGTCGACCTCCTCTACGACCTCGAGAGCGACGGCGTGGGCCTGGCCACCTCGGGTGGGCAGATCGACGACATCCAGACCCAGATCGAGGACTACCGCCAGCAGATCATCTCCGGCGAGATCACGGTCCCGTCGACCCCGTGAGGCATGGTGCGCCGGTCGGGACCCCCGGCCGGCGCACCGGTACGACCCTCCGACGGCGGGTCCGGGCGTGCTGCCCGGGCCCGCCGTCGTGGTGGACGGGGTCCACCCCGCAGCGGGGGGCGCGCTCCCGGTCGGGGCGGGGGTGCGACATCATGCGCAGGGCGGGTGGCCGCACCCCGGTCGCCCCGCCCGACCACCGGTGCGCCGGGGGGACGACGACCGGACCGGCGCAGTCCCCGGTGCGCCGGAACGTGACCAGTGCCGCCCGCGCGGCGACCGGAACAGAGAGGCCCACCCATGGCCCAGGCTCCAGCAGCCGGTGCCGAGCAGCCCGACGGCGGGGCGGCGCGGTCGCCGTACGCGGTCGAGCTGCGCGGGATCACCAAGCGCTTCCCCGGCGTCGTCGCCAACAAGGACATCGAGCTGTCCGTCCGGCGCGGGCAGGTGCACGCGATCGTCGGTGAGAACGGCGCGGGCAAGTCCACGCTGATGAAGACGCTGTACGGCGAGCACCGCCCGGACGAGGGCACGATCCTCGTCGACGGCCGCCCCGTGCAGTTCCGCAGCCCGGCCGACGCGATCGCGGCGGGCATCGGCATGGTGCACCAGCACTTCATGCTGGCCGACAACTTCACGGTGCTGGAGAACGTGGTCCTGGGCAGCGAGCCCCGCAAGGGCGGCCGGCTGGACCGCGACAGCGCCCGCCGCCGGATCGAGGAGATCTCCGAGCGGTACGGCCTCGGGCTGCGCCCCGACGACCTGGTCGAGGACCTCGGCGTCGGTGACCGGCAGCGGGTCGAGATCGCCAAGGTGCTGTACCGGAACGCCCGGACGCTGATCCTCGACGAGCCGACCGCCGTCCTGGTGCCCCAGGAGGTCGACGAGCTGTTCGGCAACCTGGCGGAGCTCAAGCGCGAGGGCCTCACCGTCATCTTCATCTCGCACAAGCTCGACGAGGTCCGCAAGGTCGCCGACGCCATCACCGTGATCCGCCGGGGCACCACCGTCGGCGACGCCGACCCGCGCACCACCACGGCCAAGCAGCTCGCCGAGATGATGGTCGGCGCCGAGCTGCCGACGCCGGAGCTGCGCAGCTCCACCGTGCGCGAGACCCCGGTGCTCCGCCTGCAGGGCGTCACCGTGGCCTCCGACGCCGGCCGGCCGCTGGTCGACGCCGTCGACCTCACCGTCCGCGAGGGCGAGGTCGTGGGCATCGCCGGCGTCGAGGGCAACGGCCAGGCCGAGCTCGTCGAGGCGGTCATGGGCCTGCGCTCGCTGGCCGCCGGCAGCGTGCACCTCGGGGACGAGGACATCAGCGGGTGGACCACCCGCTCCCGCCGCGAGGCCGGCATCGGCTTCATCCCCGAGGACCGCCACCGGCAGGGGATGCTGCTGGACGCCCCGCTCTGGGAGAACCGGATCCTCGGCCACCAGACCCGCCCGCCGGCCGCGAAGGGGCCCTTCATCGACCGCAAGGGCGCCCGCAGCGACACCGAGCGGATCATGCGGGACTACGACGTCCGGGCGCCCGGCCCCGACACCCTCGCCGTGGCCCTCTCCGGCGGTAACCAGCAGAAGCTGATCGTCGGCCGCGAGATGAGCGCCACGCCCCGGCTGCTGATCGCCGCCCACCCCACCCGTGGGGTCGACGTCGGCGCGCAGTCGGTCATCTGGGAACTGCTCAAGGACGCCCGCGGCGAAGGGATGGGCATCGTGCTGGTGTCGGCCGACCTCGACGAGCTGATCGGGCTCTCCGACACGCTGCACGTCATGCTCCGCGGCCGCCTGGTGGCCACCGTGGACCCGCGCCAGGTCACCCCCGAGGAGCTCGGCGGCCACATGACCGGCGCCCGGACCGCGGCGGGTGCCGCGTGAACCGCCTGCGGAGCACGGGTCTGGCCCTGCTGGGCCCGGCCCTGGCCGTCCTCGTCGCGCTGGTGATCTCGGCGCTGGTCATCGCGCTCATCGGCGAGAACCCGCTGCGCGCGCTGCAGGTCATGACCGACCTCGGCGACGCGCCCTCGCAGCAGGTGCAGTCGATCGTGGTGATCCTCAACCGCGCCGTCCCGCTGTTCCTGGCCGGGCTCGCGGTGTCGATCGCCTTCCGCATGGGGCTGTTCAACATCGGCGTGGAGGGGCAGTACCGGCTGGCCACCATCGTCGCCGCCGCCGTGGGTGCGGCCGTGGCGCTGCCCGGCCCGCTGCACCTCCTGCTGGTCATCGTGGTCGCCATGGCGGTCGGTGCGCTCTGGGCCGGCATCGTGGGCGTGCTCAAGGTGACCCGCGGCGTCAGCGAGGTCATCAGCTCGATCATGCTGAACTTCATCGCGCTCGGGCTGGCGTCCTACCTGCTCACCGGCCCGTTCCGGGGAAGCCCGGAGGGGGCGTCGATCATCACCACGACGCCGCTGCCGGAGTCGGCCTGGTTCCCGGGGCTCAACGGCCTGCTGGGTGCCTTTGGGCTGGCCGAGCCGCGCACGGAGCTGTTCGGCTTCCTGGTGGTCGCGATCGTCGTGGGCGTCGCGATCGCCGTGCTCATCCAGCGCACCCGCTTCGGCTTCGACCTGCGGGCCACCGGCATCTCGGCCTCGGCCGCGACCGCGAGCGGTGTCGACGCCCGCCGCATGGTGGTCACCACGATGCTGCTGTCCGGCGCCGTCGCGGGCCTGATCGGGCTGCCCGACCTGCTCGGCGACGCCCGCGCCTTCGGCACCGAGTTCACCGCCGGGCTGGGCTTCCTGGGCATCGCCGTGGCGCTGCTGGGCCGCAACAACGTGCTGGGCATCGCGCTGGCCGCGCTGCTGTTCGCGTTCCTCGACCGCGCCGCCCTGCCGCTGCAGTTCGCCGACATCCCGGCGTCGGTGGTCACGATCATCCAGGGCACGATCGTGCTCGCCGTCGTCATCGCCAACGAGATCGCCCGCCGGCTGGCCCTGCGCTCGGCCGAGCGCGCCGGCGCCGAGGCCACCGGCGCGCCCCCGGACCCCGGTGGCAGCGCGGACCCCGGCGGCCCCGGCCCCGGCACCGGGCCCGACGGCGGGCACCGCGTCCGCACCGGCGTTCCCGGCTCTTCCG
The DNA here is from genome assembly GCF_021698975.1 of Blastococcus sp. KM273128. Classification (GTDB taxonomy): domain Bacteria; phylum Actinomycetota; class Actinomycetes; order Mycobacteriales; family Geodermatophilaceae; genus Blastococcus. The sequence goes on from NZ_SSXA01000056.1 coordinate 10,976, forward strand.
AGGAGGCGCGCGCATGACCACCGCGACCCCGGCCGGTGGCAGCACCGCCACCCGGCCCAGCCGCGGCCCGCTCACCGACCGGCTCACCGGCGGGAGCCGGGGCAGCCGGATCCTGTGGCTGGTCGTCGGCCTGCTGTTCGTCTTCTCCGTCACCCGGGCCATCTCCGGTGAGGAGGCGCTGACCTCGTCCTCCACGATGCGGGCCGCGCTGCTGCTGGCGGTGCCGATCGGGCTGGCCGCGCTGGGCGGGCTCTACTCCGAGCGCGCGGGCGTGGTCAACATCGGCCTCGAGGGCATGCTCATCCTCGGCACCTGGGGTGCGGGCTGGGCGGGCTGGCAGTGGGGCTGGGTGGGCGCGATCATCGGCGGCACCGTCTTCGGCGCCATCGGCGGGCTGCTGCACGCGATCGCCACGGTGACCTTCGGCGTCGACCACGTCATCTCCGGTGTCGCGATCAACATCCTCGCCGCCGGCGTCGTCCGGTTCCTGTCCGAGCTGGTGTACGTCCAGGGCACCGGCGGCGGGCCGACGCAGTCGCCGTCGGTCGGCGGTGACCCGCCCAGCTTCTCGATCCCGGTGCTCTCCTCGGGCCCCGACCTGCTCGGCGACCTGGAGGACACCGGCTGGTTCCTGCTCAGCGACCTCGCCGGTGTGCTGCGCGGCCTGACCAGCGGCCTGGGCGTGGTCACGCTGCTCGCGATCCTGCTGGTCCCGATCAGCTACCTCATCCTGTGGCGCACGGCCTTCGGGCTGCGGCTGCGCTCCTGCGGCGAGAACCCCGCGGCGGCCGACTCCCTCGGTGTGCCGGTGTACCGGATGAAGTACATCGCGGTGATCATCTCCGGTGCGCTGGCCGGCCTCGGCGGTGTCTTCCTCGTCTTCGTCGCGGGCATCTACCGCGAGGGCCAGACCGGTGGCCGCGGCTTCATCGGCCTCGCCGCGCTCATCTTCGGCAACTGGCGCCCGGGCGGGCTGGCCGCCGGCGCCGGGCTGTTCGGCTTCTCCGACGCCCTGCAGCTGCGCAGCCGGACGGCGGTGGTCGCGCTGCTGCTGCTGGTCGCGCTGCTGCTGGTCGGTGTCGCCGTCTACCAGGCGCTGCGGCGCCGCTGGCTGCCGGCGGTGCTGTCCGCCGTCGTGGCGGCGCTCGCGCTCGCCGCGTTCCTCAGCGTCGACGAGCTGCCCGACGGCATCGTCTTCTTCACCCCGCACCTGACCACGCTGCTGGTCCTCTCGCTGGCCTCCCAACGGCTGCGCATGCCCAAGGCCGACGGGCTGGTCTACCGACGAGGAGAACACTGATGGAGCCCGACTGGGACGCCCTGCGGGCCGCGGCCCGCGAGGCGATGACGCACGCCTACGCGCCCTACTCGATGTTCCCCGTCGGCGTCGCCGGGCTGGTGGACGACGGCCGGGTCGTCACCGGCTGCAACGTGGAGAACGCCTCGTACGGGCTGGGCCTGTGCGCCGAGTGCGGCATGGTGAGCGACCTGGCCCGCACCGGTGGCGGCCGGCTGGTCGCCGTCGCCTGCGTCGGCGGGGACGGGCAGCCGCTCATGCCCTGCGGCCGCTGCCGCCAGCTGCTGTGGGAGCACGGCGGCGCCGACATGCTCATCGAGACGGTGTCGCTGGGCATCGTGCCGATGCGCGAGGTGCTGCCCGACGCCTTCGGCCCCGACGACCTGACGGCTGCCGCCGCGCGGTCTGCCGAGGGCGCTGCCGCCGCCGAGCGGGGGCAGGGCTGATGGCCGGGCACGACGCGATCGACGTCATCCGCGCCAAGCGGGACGGCGTCCCGCTCACCGCCGAGCAGATCCGCTGGGTGATCGGCGCCTACACCGGCGGCCAGGTCCCCGACGAGCAGATGAGCGCGCTGCTCATGGCGGTGTTCTTCCGCGGGATGAGCGCCGACGAGCTCGCCGTCTGGACGCAGGCGATGATCGACTCCGGCGAGCGCAAGGACCTCTCGGCGCTCGGCCGGCCGACGGCCGACAAGCACTCCACCGGCGGGGTCGGCGACAAGATCACCCTGCCGCTCGCGCCGCTCGTCGCCGCCTGCGGGGTGGCGGTGCCGCAGCTCTCCGGCCGGGGCCTCGGCCACACCGGGGGGACCCTGGACAAGCTGGAGGCGATCCCCGGCTGGCGGGCGGACGTGCACGAGGAGGCCTACCTCGCGCAGCTCCGCGACGTCGGCGCGGTCATCTGCGCGGCCGGCCACGACCTGGCCCCGGCCGACAAGCTGCTCTACGCCCTCCGCGACGTCACGGGCACCGTCGAGTCGATCCCGCTCATCGCCAGCTCGATCATGAGCAAGAAGATCGCCGAGGGCGCCGACGCGCTGGTCCTCGACGTCAAGACCGGCTCGGGTGCGTTCATGAAGGACGCCGACGACGCCCGCACGCTGGCCCGCACGATGGTCGGCCTCGGCGAGGCCGCCGGGGTGCGCACCGTGGCCCTGGTGACGGCGATGGACCGGCCGCTGGGCCGTGCCGCGGGCAACGCCGTGGAGGTCGCGGAGTCGGTGGAGGTGCTCGCCGGGGGCGGGCCCGCCGACGTCGTCGAGCTCACCCTCGCCCTGGCCCGGGAGATGCTGGCCGGGGCCGGCCGGGACGACGTCGACCCGGCCGACGCGCTGGCCGACGGGCGGGCCATGGACGTGTGGCGGCGCATGATCGCCGCGCAGGGCGGCGACCCCGACGCCCCGCTGCCGCAGCCGGTCGAGCGGCACGTGGTGACCGCGCCGGCCGACGGCACGCTCACCCGCCTGGACGCCTACGCCCTGGGCGTCGCCGCCTGGCGCCTGGGCGCCGGCCGGGCCCGCAAGGAGGACCCGGTCTCGGCGGCCGCGGGCATCACCTGGACCGCCGGCGTGGGGGAGCGGGTGACCGCTGGCCAGCCGCTGCTGGAGCTGCAGACCGACGACGCCGACCGCATCCCGCGGGCGCTCGAGGCGCTCGAGGGCGCCGTCGGCGTCGACACCGCCGACGAGGTGCTCCCGCTGGTCCTCGACCGCATCACCGCAGGGGCGTAGGGGACACTCGACTCTCGTGCAGAAGGACTCCCTCCTCCCCACCACTCGCACGCTCGCGGCGGGCCCCGAGAGGGAGCCGCTGGACCCGGACGCGGCCATCTCCATCCGCGGCCTGGTCAAGCGCTACGGCGACCGCGCGGCCGTCGACGGCCTGGACCTCGACATCCGCCGCGGGGAGATCTTCGCGCTGCTGGGCCCGAACGGGGCCGGGAAGACGACGACGGTCGAGATCTGCGAGGGCTACCGCGACCGGGACGCCGGCGAGGTGCGCGTGCTCGGGGTCGACCCCGCGCGGGGCGGCCGCCGCTGGAAGGCCGAGCTGGGCATCGTGCTGCAGTCCGGCGCCGGCGACAGCCAGCTGTCGGTGCGCGAGCTGCTGGCCGCCCAGGCCTCCTACTACGCCGACCCCCGCGACCCCGACGAGGTGCTGGAGCTGGTCGGGCTCACCGAGAAGGCCGGGGCCCGTGGCCGCACCCTCTCCGGCGGTCAGCGGCGCCGGCTGGACGTGGCGCTCGGCATCGTCGGCCGGCCCCGGCTGCTCTTCCTCGACGAGCCGACCACCGGGTTCGACCCCGAGGCGCGCCGCCAGTTCTGGTCGCTGATCCGCTCCCTGCGCGAGCTGGGCACCACGATGCTGCTCACCACCCACTACCTCGACGAGGCCGAGGAGCTGGCCGACCGCGTCGGGGTCATCGCCCACGGCCAGCTCGCCGAGGTCGCCGTCCCCACCGCTCTCGGTGGTCGCGGCACCGCGCCCGCCGTCGTCAGCTGGACCGAGGGTGGCGCCCGGCGCACCGCCGAGACCGCCACCCCCACCGCGTTCGTCGCCGAACTCGCCGCCCGCTTCCCCGGCGAGGTGCCCGACCTCGCGGTCAGCCGGCCCACCCTCGAGGACGTCTACCTCAAGATGATCGGGGACCGCTCGTGAGCACCACCGCACCGGAGCGCGCCGCCCTGCCCTCGGTCGCCCGGGTATCCCGCACCCGCGCCGGGGTCGAGCTCAAGGAGTTCTTCCGCCAGCGCGAGTCGGTCGTCTTCACGCTGGTCTTCCCGGTCATCCTCCTGCTCGGGCTCGGCGCGGTCCTCGACTACGACCTGGGTTCCGGCGTCGACTTCCCGCAGTACTTCATGGCGGGGGTCATCGCCGCCGGCATCGTCGGCGCCAGCCTGCAGAACATGGCGATCCACATCGCCGGGGAGCGCTCCGACGGCACGCTCAAGGCGCTGGCCGGCAGTCCGATGCCCAAGAGCGCCTACTTCGTCGGCAAGGTCGCGCAGGTCGTCGCGGTGACGATCGCGACGCTCCTCCTGCTCCTGGTCGTCGGCGTCCTCGTGTTCGGCATCGACCTGCCCACGGGTGCGGACTGGGTGACCTTCGCCTGGGTCACCGTGCTGGGGGCGGCGGCCTGCACCCTCCTCGGCATCGCCGTCTCCTCGCTGGCCCGCAACTCCCGCTCGGCCTCGGCCACGGTCACGCCGATCGCGCTGGTGCTCGAGTTCATCTCCGGCGTCTTCATGCCCTTCGACCAGGTACCCGGGTGGCTGCAGGACGTCGCCGCGGTCTTCCCGGTGAAGTGGCTGGCGCAGGGCCTGCGCTCGGTGTTCCTCCCCGACTCGCTCGCGGCCCGGGAACCGGCGGGCTCGTGGGAGCTGGGCACGGTCGCGGTGGTGCTCGCGGTGTGGTGCGTGCTGGGCCTGCTGCTCTGCATCCGCACCTTCCGCTGGCAGGACCGCTGAGCGATGACATCGTCGTCCTCCGGACGACACCGCGGCCAGCGGCCGTCCCCCTGGTGCGCTGAGCCCTTCCGTCGTCCCTGCGCGGAGGCCTCCGGCCCCCACTCGGGACGACACCGCGGCCAGCGCCGTCCCCCTGGTGCGCTGAGCCCTTCCGTCGTCCCTGCGCGGAGGCCTCCGGCCGCCACTCGGGACGACACCGCGGCCAGCGGCCGTCCCGGCGGTGGTGAGCCGCTGCGTCGCACCTGCGCGAACCCCTCCGGGGCCCACTCGGTGTGACAGGTAGCGTTCCTCCGTGCCTGCACCGCTGAACGCCGAGAACGTCCGCCGCGCCCCGAAGGTCCTGCTGCACGACCACCTGGACGGCGGGCTGCGGCCGCAGACGGTCCTCGACCTGGCCGACGAGGTGGGCTACGGCGAGCTCCCGGCGTCGGACCCGGCGTCGCTGGGGCGCTGGTTCCGCGAGGCGGCCGACTCCGGTTCGCTCGTGCGGTACCTGGAGACCTTCGCGCACACGGTCGCCGTGATGCAGACGCCCGACGCCGTGGCACGGGTGGCCCGGGAGTGCGCGCTCGACCTCGCCGCCGACGGCGTGGTCTACGCCGAGGTGCGCATGGCGCCCGAGCTGCTCACCGGCGGCATGCCGCTGGAGGCGGCGGTCGAGGCGATGCTCGACGGCTACGCCCGGGGCAGCCGGGAGGCCGCCGCGGCGGGCACCCCCATCCGCGTCGGCACGCTGCTGTGCGCCATGCGCCAGGAGGACCGCTGGGAGGAGGTCGCCGACCTGGTCGTCCGGTACCGCGACGCCGGCGTCGTCGGCTTCGACCTCGCCGGCCCGGAGGACGGGTTCCCGCCCGACCGCATCCCCGCCGCGATCGCCCTGCTGGACCGCGCCGGGGCGCACCGGACAGTGCACGCCGGGGAGGCCGCCGGCATCGCCAGCATCGTGGCCGCGCTCGACGGCGCCGGGGCCGAGCGCCTCGGCCACGGCGTGCGGATCGCCGACCAGGTCGCCGCGGACGGCACCCTCGGCCCGGTCGCGCAGCGGGTCCGGGACGCGCAGGTGCCCCTGGAGGTCGCGCCGTCGTCCAACGTGCAGACCGGCGCCTACCCCTCGCTGGCCGAGCACCCGGTGGACCGCCTGCACCGGCTGGGCTTCGCCGTCACGCTGAACACCGACAACCGCCTGATGAGCGGGGTGTCGCTGACCAGCGAGGTCACCGACGTCGCGACGACGCACGGCTGGACGTGGGACGACGTGCAGGCGGTCACCGAGCGCGCGCTCACCGGCGCGTTCCTGCCGGACGACGAGCGCCGGCGGCTGCTGGACGACGTCGTCCGCCCCGGGTACGCCGCGCTGCGGGGCTGACCCCGTGGACGTCCTGCTCGCCGAGGCGACCGGGCAGTCGTGGGGCCGGCTGGCCGACCTGGGGGTCGCCTTCGCGCTGTCGGCGCTCATCGGGTTCGAGCGCGAGCTGCGGCACAAGGCGGCCGGCCTGCGCACGCTCACCATCGTCGGGTTCGCCGCGGCGCTGTTCATGGTCATCAGCCGGGCGGAGTTCGGCGACTCCCGCATCGCCGCCCAGGTCGTGTCCGGGCTGGGCTTCATCGGCGGCGGGCTGATCTTCGTCCGGCGCGACGCCGTCCGGGGGCTGACCACCGCGGCCATCGTCTGGCTCACCGCGGCGGTCGGGATGGCCGCGGGGGCGGGGCTGTGGGCGTACGCCGTCGTCGCCACCGCGGGGCACCTGCTCATCGCCTACGCCTTCACCCCGCTGGCCCGCCGGCTCTCGGGCCGGGCCGCGCACAGCTACCCGCTGGTGCTCACCTACCGGGACGGCGAGGGCGTGCTGCGCCGGGCCCTGGCCGAGTGCACGGAGCAGGGCTTCACGGTGCGGGACCTGGAGACGGCGCTCGAGGCCCAGCGGCGCAGCGGCGTCCCGCAGGCGACGGTGCGGCTCACGCTGGAGGGCGCCGGGCCGGTGACGGCGCTCGCCGCCCGGCTCGCCGACCTCGAGGGGGTGCTGGCGGTCTCGGCCGGCCGGGACGAGGACGCGGACTGATCCGTCCGGGGTGGGAACCGTCACCCCCGTTCGCAGGAATGGCGTCGTGATCTCCGCTGCTACGGTAGGAGCACCGGCACAGGGCCGGTCATCCTCCCGGACGGTCGGTCCGGGAACGAGCGCATCCGTGCAGATCCGGCGCCCTCCTGGGCGCAGCTGATCGCCAAGTGAGGACACCGGCACTCGCCGGGGCTCTCCTCTTCCACGGGACGCGCTCCGAGCAGTATCGGAGCCCCACCCCGCATGACGTTGATCCACCCTGCCCCGATCGAGTCGAACGAGGGCGACACCACCTCCGTCCAGGCGCCCGAGGCGCCGGCCGGCCCCACCTTCGGCCAGCTGGGTCTGCCCCAGCAGCTGGTGACCGCGCTCGAGCGGCGCGGCATCCGCCACCCGTTCGCCATCCAGACCTCGGCCCTGCCCGACGCGCTCGCCGGGCGCGACGTCCTCGGCAAGGCCGCCACCGGCTCGGGCAAGACCCTGGCCTTCGGCCTGCCGCTGCTGGCCCGCATCGGCGCCGAGGTGAAGCACGGCCGCCGTGCCCCGCGCGGCCTGGTGCTCGTGCCCACGCGCGAGCTGGCCCAGCAGGTGCACGACAACCTCGCCCCGCTCGGTCAGGCCATCGGCGTGCACGTGGCCACCGTCTACGGCGGCGCGCCGATGTACCGCCAGATCCAGCAGCTGCGTCGAGGCGTCGACGTCGTCATCGCCACCCCCGGCCGGTTGCAGGACCTGATCGGCCAGGGCGAGGCCGCCCTCGACCAGGTCGTGGTCACCGTCCTCGACGAGGCGGACTTCATGGCCGACCTCGGCTTCCTGCCGGTGGTCAAGGAGCTGCTCGACCAGACGGCGGCTGACGCCCAGCGCCTGCTGTTCTCCGCCACGCTGGACGGCGAGGTCGACGCCCTGGTGCGCCGCTACCTCAAGGACCCGGCCCGGCACGAGGTCAAGCGCCCCGGCGACGACGCCCCGCCGGCCGAGCACCGCGCGTACACGCTGGCCTTCCGCGACAAGGTCGCGCTGACCAAGGAGATGGCCCGGCGGCCGGGCCGGACGATCATCTTCGTCCGCACCCAGCTGGGTGCCGACCGGCTCACCGAGCACCTGCTCGAGGCCGGGGTCAAGGCGGCGGCCATCCACGGCGGCCTGCCCCAGTCGGCCCGCAAGCGGGCGCTGGAGGCGTTCACCGACGCCCGCTCGCCGGTGCTCGTGGCCACCGACGTGGCCGCCCGCGGCATCCACGTCGACGACGTCTCGCTGGTCCTGCACTACGACCCGCCGGCGGACTCGAAGACCTACCTGCACCGGTCGGGCCGCACCGCTCGCGCGGGTGCCGCCGGTGTCGTGGTGTCGCTGCTGCTGCCCGACCAGGTCGGCCAGTCGAAGCGGCGCTTCCGCCAGGCCAAGGTCGACCCGGCGCTGCGCCGGATCACCCCGGGCGACCAGGAGATCGCCGAGCTCGTCGCCAGCGGCGTGCACGTCGAGCCGGTCGAGCGCCCGGTCCGCGACTCGCGTCGCTCCGGTGGCCCCGGGGGCCGTCCGCGCCGCGACGGGGACCGGCCCGGTGGCGGCTCCCGCGGGGGCCCGCGGCGCTCGTACGGCGACCGCAACCGCTCCGGCGGCGAGCGGTCCGGCCGGCCCGGCGGCGGTGACCGCCGGTTCGGCGGCGAGCGCTCGGGTCGCCCCCCGCGCCACAGCTGAGCGAGCGAAGGCCCGTCCCGGATCCCCGGGGCGGGCCTTCGCCGTCCCTGCTAGCCGCGGTGGACGAGCGCGCCGCCGACCGCGGCCACGACCTCGTCCCAGTCGGTGCGCAGCCGGGCCGCCTCCGCGGCGTCGATCGGCTCCTCGGGCTGCCGGTCGGCACGAGTCAGCGCCCGGCCCAGCGGGGCCGCAGGCGCCAGCAGCTCCTCCACCCGGGCCAGCCCCGCGTACTCGGCGAGGTCGCGCACGCCCTCGGCCGGCTGGACGAGGGCGCGGTGGGGGACCAGCCCGGCGGCGCCGTCGGCGACCTCGGCCAGCACCTCGGAGAGCTCGGTGAGGTCGTAGCGGTCCTGCTCGGTCGGCAGCGGCGGCGTGTCGGTGTCGGCGACCTCGGGCCAGGAGGCGATCTCGAGCAGGTCGTGCCGCTCGTCGGAGGCGCAGAAGCGCGCCAGGTCGGCGGGGGTGTCGAAGAGGAACACCTCGCCGTCGCGGCCGAGGAAGCGGGCGACGTCGTCGACGTAGCAGCGCAGCGTCACCCCGGCGCCCCCGGGGGCGACGATCTCGACCGGCAGGATGCCGACGGCCTCCCAGAACTCCGCGGCGGCGGCGACCTCGGCGGGGGAGGCGGTGACCCGGCTGCCGCGCGCGATCGTGCTGACCCCCGGGCCGCCGGGCGCGGAGGCGGCGGTCGCGCCCGCGGGCTCGGCGGCGGCGACGTCGACCTGCTCGGGGAGCTCGTCGTCCTCGGCCGGCTCGTCGGTGGCCTCGGAGGCCGACGGGTACTCCTCGACCGTGGCGGTTCCGCCGCCGGTCCAGTCGAAGTGGTCGGAGAGCTCCTCGACGACGTCCTCCCACAGCTCGTCGAAGACGCTGCCGACGCCGATCCAGGCGTCCTCGCCGGACCGCCCGGCGAAGGCCTCCACGCCCAGCCCCAGCGAGCCGATCTCCGGCTTGGCGGCGAACTCGGCGACGGCCTCGAACTCCTCCTCGTCATCCTCGTCGGTGGTGTCCAGGCACTCGGCCAGGCGGCTGACGATGTCGACGGTCGCGGCGAGCTCCTCCACCGCCCACCGGTCGGGGTTCTCGGCGGCGATGTCGTACACGCCGTCGAGGTCGTACCGGTGGTCGTCGTCGGGGGTCAGGTCGGCCGCGCCGAGCCCCGAGACGACCGGCCACACCGGGTGGTCGGCGAGGTCGTGGTCGGTGCGCGTGCGGCAGAAGGCGGCGAGTTTCGCCGGCGTCGGGAAGAGGTGGACCGTCGCGGTGTCGTCCTCGGTCGTCCCGAGGAACGCCTGCCACTCCTCGCCGTCCTCCTCCCACGGCGGAGCCCACAGGGTGTACCCCGTGCGGTCGTCGAGGGTCAGTGCGATGGGGACGATGCTGGGCCTGGCCACCCGCCCATCCTGCCCTGTCGGCCCGGAGGCGCACCTCCGGGCCGGACCGGCGTCCTCAGAGGTTGATCATGTGGCCGGCGAGGCCGTGGATGGCCTCCTGCAGCCCCTCGCTCAGCGTCGGGTGGGCGTGCACGTTGCGGGCCAGCTCGGTGGCGGTGAGGTCCCACTTCTGGGCGAGCGTCAGCTCGGGGAGGAGCTCGGTGACCTCGGGGCCGACGAGGTGGCCGCCGAGCAGCTCGCCGTAGGTCTCGTCGGCGATCAGCTTGACGAAGCCGCCCGGCTCGGCGAGGCCGTGGGCCTTGCCGTTCGCGGTGAACGGGAACTGGGCGACCTTGACCTTCCAGCCGCGCTCGTCGGCCAGCTCGCGGGCCTGGGCCTCGGTGTAGCCGAAGCTGGCGACCTGCGGGGAGCAGAAGGTGGCCCGCGGCATCATCACGTAGTCCAGCTCCATCGTCTCCGCGCCGGCGATGGTCTCGGCGGCGACGACGCCCTGGGCCTCGGCCACGTGCGCGAGCATGAGCTTGGCGGTGACGTCGCCGATGGCGTAGACGTGCGGCACGTTGGTGCGCATCCGGTCGTCGATGGCGATCGCGCGGACGCGGTCGGTCAGCTCCACGCCGAGCTTCTCCAGGCCGTAGCCGTCGACCCGGGGCTGGAAGCCGATCGCCTGCATGACCTTGTCCGCGTGCAGCTCGCGGCTGCCCTTGGCGTCGGAGACGGTGACGGTGACCTGCTCGCCGGTGTCGTCGATGCGCTCGACCTTGGTGGAGGTGAGCACCTCGACGCCGAGCTTGCGGTAGGCCTTCGCCAGCTCCTTGGAGACGGCGGCGTCCTCCAGCGGGAGCACCCGGTCGGCGTACTCGACGATGGTGACCTGCACGCCGTAGTTGCGGAGCACGAAGGCGAACTCGACGCCGATCGCGCCGGCGCCGGCGATGATGATGCTCTTCGGCAGCTCCCGGCTGAGGATCTGCTCCTCGTAGGTGACCACCCGCTCGGAGAGCTCCGTGCCCGGCAGGAACCGGGTGTGCGCCCCGGTCGCGATGATCACGTTCTCGAAGGTGACGGTCTCCTCGCCGCCGGCGTTGAGCGCGACCTGCAGGGTGTGCGGGTCGGTGAAGGTGCCCCGGCCGTCGAACTCGGTGATCCCGTTCTTCTTCATCAGGAAGTGCACGCCCTTGACCCGGCCCTCGGCGACCGTGCGGCTGCGGTCGAAGGCGGCGCCGTAGTCGAAGGAGACCTCGCCGGAGATGCCGAAGGTCTTCGCCTCGTCGCGCACCAGGTGGGCGAGCTCGGCGTTGCGCAGCAGCGCCTTGGACGGGATGCACCCGACGTTGAGGCAGACCCCGCCCCAGTACTGCGACTCGACCACCGCCACGCTCTTGCCGAGCTGGGCGGCGCGGATGGCGGCGACGTACCCACCGGGGCCGGCACCGAGGACGACGACGTCGAAATGAGGCACGCGGCGAGGGTAGTGCGACCGCGGCCGGTGACCTTCCGAGAGGTCACCGGCCACCGATCACAGGCCCATCGGATGCCAGGAGAAGGACCCCTGGAAGGACCCCGTCCCTCTCACCGTTCGCAGGCTCACGGCGAGCCTCCGGACGGGGCCATCCGAACCGTTCGCAGGCTCGCGGCGAGCCTCCGGACGGGGCCTCACACGCCCATCGGATGCCAGACCGTTTTGGTCTCGAGGAAGGGGGTCATGCGGGAGAGGCCGGGGTCGGCGGTCCAGTCCGGTTCGGTGGCCGGCGGGCGGACGACGCGCTTGATGGTGCCCGCGGCCTCCCGTTCGAACTCCATCGCCCGGCCGGTCGGGGCGCCGGTGAGGTCGATGGCGTCCACGTCGGCGTGCTCGGCCAGCCACGGGCCCAGCTCCTCGGCGGCGCCGGTGAGCAGGTTGACCACGCCACCGGGGACGTCGCTGGTCGCCAGCACCTCGCCCAGGGTGACGGCCGGGATCGGCCGCTCCTCGGAGGTGACGACGACGGCGGTGCAGCCGGTGGCGAGCACCGGCGCGAGCACGCTGACCAGCCCGAGCAGGCTGGACTGCTGCGGCGCGAGGACGGCGACCACGCCGGTCGGCTCGGGGAGGCTGAAGTCGAAGTAGGGGCCGGCCACCGGGTTGGCCCCGCCGAGGACGGACGCGAGCTTGTCGGTCCACCCGGCGTACCAGACCCAGCGGTCGATGGCGGCGTCGACGGCGGCGCGGGCCTTCGACGACGACAGCCCCTCGCCGGCCGCGACCTCCTCGCAGAACTGGACGTGCCGGCCCTCCATCACCTCGGCCACCCGGTAGAGCACCTGGCCGCGGTTGTAGGCGGTGGCGCCCGACCACTTCGGGAAGGCGGCGCGGGCGGCGACCACGGCGTCCCGGGCGTCCTTGCGGGAGGCCCGGGAGATGTTGGCCAGGAAGTGCCCCTTGGCGTCGGTGACCTCGTAGGTGCGGCCGCTCTCCGAGCGCGGGAAGGCACCGTTCACGTAGAGCTTGTAGGTCTTCCGGACGGCGAGCCGGTCGTTCCCGATCACTGGTCAGCACCCTTCAGGTACGCGGCCAGCCCGTGCCGGCCGCCCTCGCGGCCGTAGCCGGACTGCTTGTAGCCGCCGAAGGGCGACGTCGGGTCGAACTTGTTGAAGGTGTTGGCCCACACGACGCCGGCGCGGAGCTGGTCGGCGATCTTGAGGATCCGCGACCCCTTCTCGCTCCAGATGCCCGCCGACAGCCCGTAGGTGGAGTTGTTCGCCTTGGCGACCGCCTCGTCCGGCGTGCGGAAGGTGAGCACGCTCAGCACCGGGCCGAACACCTCGTCGCGGGCGATGCGGTGCGCGGGGGAGACGTCGGTGAAGACCGTCGGCGGGAACCAGTAGCCGCGCGCGGGCAGCTCGCAGGCCGGCTGCCACCGCTGGGCGCCCTCGGCTTCCCCGATGTCGGACAGCTCCCGGATGCGGGCGAGCTGCTCGGCGGAGTTGATCGCGCCGATGTCGGTGTTCTTGTCCAGCGGGTCGCCGACGCGGAGCGTGCCGATCCGCCGCTGCAGGCTGGCGATGACCTCGTCGTGGATCGACTCCTGCACCAGCAGCCGGGAGCCCGCGCAGCAGACGTGCCCCTGGTTGAAGAAGATGCCCTGGACGATGCCCTCGACGGCCTGGTCGACCGGGGCGTCGTCGAACACGATGTTCGCCGCCTTGCCGCCGAGCTCGAGGGTGAGCTTCTTGCGGGTGCCGGCGACGGCGCGGGCGATCGACCGGCCCACGTCGGTGGAGCCGGTGAACGCCACCTTGTCGACGTCGCCGTGCTCGACGACCGCCCGGCCGGTGTCCCCGGCGCCGGTGACGATGTTGACCACGCCGGCGGGGAGGTCGGCCTGGCGGCAGACCTCCGCGAACAGCAGCGCGGTGAGCGGCGTGGTCTCGGCCGGCTTGAGGACGACGGTGTTGCCGGTCGCGAGCGCCGGGGCGACCTTCCACGCCAGCATGAGCAGCGGGAAGTTCCACGGGATGACCTGACCGGCCACGCCGAGCGGCTTCGGGGCCGGCCCCAGGCCCGCGTGCTCGAGCTTGTCGGCCCAGCCCGCGTGGTAGAAGAAGTGCGCCGCGGCGAGGGGGACGTCGACGTCGCGCGACTCGCGGATCGGCTTGCCGTTGTCCAACGACTCCAGGACGGCGAACTCCCGCGCCCGCTCCTGCAGCAGCCGGGCGATGCGGAACAGGTACTTGCCGCGGTCGGCGGGGCGCATCGGGCCCCAGACCTTCTCGAAGGCCCGGCGGGCGGCTCGGACCGCGCGGTCGACGTCGGCCTCGCTCGCGGTGGAGACCTCGGTGAGGACCTCCTCGGTGGCCGGGTTGACCGTCTTGAAGGGCTCGCCGGTGCCGTCGACGAACTCGCCGTCGACGAAGAGGCCGTAGGACGGCGCGATGTCCACGATCGACCGCGACTCGGGGGCGGGCGCGTACTCGAAGACAGGGGTGGGTCGGGCGGGTGTGGTCATCGTTGCTCAGTCCACCGTGACGTAGTCGGGGCCGGAGTAGTGGCCGGTGCGCAGCTTCTGCCGCTGCAGCAGGAGGTCGTTGAGCAGGCTGGAGGCGCCGAAGCGGAACCAGTCGGGGTCCAGCCAGTCGGGGCCGGCCGTCTCGTTGATCATCACGAGGTGCTTGACGGCGTCCTTCGTCGTCTTGATCCCGCCGGCGGGCTTGAAGCCGATCTGGCGGCCGGTGGCGATGCGGAAGTCGCGGACCGCCTCGAGCATCACCAGGCCGACCGGCAGCGTGGCCGCCGGGGTCACCTTGCCGGTGGAGGTCTTGATGAAGTCGCCGCCGGCGAGCATCGCGATCCAGCTGGCGCGGCGGACGTTGTCCAGCGTCTTCAGCTCGCCGGTCTCGAGGATGACCTTGAGGTGCGCGTCACCGCACGCCTCCTTGACCGCGACGATCTCCTCGTAGACGTCGAGGTAGCGGCCGGTCAGGAAGGCGCCGCGGTCGATGACCATGTCGATCTCGTCGGCGCCGTTGTCCACGGCATCCCGGACGTCGGCGATCTTCACCGAGCGGCTGGCGCGCCCGCTGGGGAAGGCGGTGGCGACGGCGGCGACGTGGATGCCGGTGCCCTCGAGCGCCTCCCGGGCCACGCCGGCGAGGTCGCCGTAGACGCAGACGGCGGCGACCTGCGGGCAGCTCGGGTCCGACGGGTCGGGCTGCCGGGCCTTGGCGGCCAGGCTGCGCACCTTCCCCGGGGTGTCGGCGCCCTCGAGGGTGGTGAGGTCGACCATCGAGATGGCGGTGTCGATCGCCCACGCCTTCGAGGTGGTCTTGATCGACCGGGTGCCGAGCTGGGCGGCACGCGCCTCGGCGCCGACCTGGTCCACGCCGGGCAGGCCGTGCAGGAAGGCGCGGAACGCCGCGTCGGAGCGGGTCACGTCGTCGTACGGCGGCAGCGGCGCGTGCACCGCGGGGGTCGCCCCGGGCAGCGCGTCGGGCTCGAGCACGTGGGTCATGGCGGCCATTCTCCACTGGCGGCGCCCCCCGCCCGACCCCGCTCACCCTGCAGGAGCAGGGGGTGGCACGTCGGGGGCGGCGGCGCACCGACTGCGCCGCCGTTCGCGCCCCCCGGCGAGGGCCCTGTGGTCACCGGCCTCGGATGACCGGTCGCCCCTCTCACCGAAGGTGCAGCGTCGCCGGCAAGACCCTCGCCGCGACTGTGGACAGCCGTTTGACCTGCGCTTTCATGTCGCGAGCAGCGGTCATCTGCGGTATTGTTCGTACATGTGTTCGACAGGTGGAGGCGGGGCGGTGGGCCGGTTGGCCGCCGCGCTGGACGACCTGTCCGCCGAGGAGCTGTCCGGCCGGTTCGGGTCGCAGCTGATCGAGCAGCTGGGGGCGCTGCTCACCGCGTCGAACCGGCTGGCCGCGCAGGTGGCGCGCCGGGTGCGGGAGTGCGAGCTCACCCAGGCCGCCGAGCTCGACGGCAAGGCCTCGATGGCGTCCTGGCTGCGCGGGCACGCGCTGTTCTCGACCGGGGCGGCGTCCCGGCTGGTGCGCTCGGGTCGGGCACTGGCCGAGCTGCCGGCGGTGGCTGCCGCGTTCGCCGCCGGGGCGGTCACCGCCGAGGCGGTGGTGGTGATCGCCGCGGTAGCGACCCCGGGCAACCTGGCCGCCGCCGCGGCCCAGGACGTCGACCTCGCCGGGGTGGATCAGGCGCTCGCCGAGGTGGCCGCCAGTCGGCCGCACGCCGAGCTGCGGCAGGTCGTGCGCCACTACCTGGCCCGGCTGGACCCCGACGGGCCCGAGCCCGACCCGACCGAGGGCCGGTCGCTGACCTTCACCCGGCACGCCGACGGGTCCATGTCCTT
>NZ_SSXA01000057.1 GCF_021698975.1 Blastococcus sp. KM273128
GGCGTCCATGGCCCGCCGCGCCTGCAGCCGCCGCAGCTCGGCGGCCTTCTCCGCGTCCGACAGCACCGCCACCGGCAACCGCGCGACCGTCGGCCGCAGTTCCAGCAGCCACCCCACGAGCGCGCCCTCGAGGGCGCTGCGACTCAGCTCGGCGGTGGGCACGGATCGAACATACGTACGAGGTACGACAGTTCGCGTCCGGCTCAGCCGCCTGCCCAGTACGCCAGGTGCGCGCGGTGGAGCCAGTCGTCCACCCAGGCCCGGTCCGGCTCGGCCGGGACCGCCGGGCTGTCCTGCAGGTCCACGAGCCGCGACTCGACGGCGGCCACCTCGTCCAGCACCTCGTCCAGCCGCACCTCGCCCCGGCGGACCGCGCGCAGCCGGGAGCGGTCCGGCTCGGGCACCGGGAGGGAGATCCGCCCCGTCGTCAGGAGCTCGACCCCCTGGACCCCCAGGCGCAGGGCGTGCATCGCGTACTTGCTGTCGTAGCCGTGCTCGAGGACGAGTTCCGGCCGGTTGGTGTGCGCGCCGGCTTCCCCGGTCATCGCCGCCTTCTGCGCGCGGAGGTAGCCCAGGAACCGCTCCCCGGCCCGGCGGGAGACGAACCGGTGGGCGTTCTCCGTCAGCTCGGCGCCGACCTCGTCGCGGTGCACGACCTCCTCGTCGGGCACGAAGAGCAGCAGCAGGACCGACGGGTTGCCCTCCAGGGCCAGCCGCGCCCACTTCCGCGCCGAGTACACGACGACGTCGAGGTCACCGGCGCCCGACCGGTTCGCCAGGCCGCCGGGCCGGTCCCACGCGGTGTGCCGGTGGTACTGCTCGAACTGCACCCACGCGCGGGAGCCGACGCCGGCGGGGACCCTGGCGAGGCCGGTGACGAACGGCGCCGGCTCCAGGCACAGGCCCATCTCGTCGCGGTCGTCCTGCCCGGAGATCGAGGTGCCGTGGACCCCCGACCCGACCTGGGCGCGCAGCACCGTGCCCTGCTCGGCGATCCGCCGGGCCTCCTCCGACGCGTGCGGGTGGGCGTAGCCGGAGGGCAGCGACCGGTCCCCGAGGATCACCCGCGCGCCGCGGCTCACGCCTTGCGGCCCCGGTGCAGCGCGACGATGCCACCGGTCAAGTCCCGCCAGGCGACGTCCGCCCAGCCGGCCGCCTGCAGCCGGGCGGCCAGGGCCGGCTGGTCGGGCCAGGCGCGGATCGACTCGGCCAGGTAGACGTAGGCCTCGGGGTTGCTGCTCACCGCCCGGGCGATCCGGGGCAGCGCCTTCATGAGGTACTCGGTGTACAGGGTGCGGAACGGCCCCCAGGTGGGGCTGGAGAACTCGCAGACGACCAGCGTGCCGCCCGGGCGGGTGACCCGGGAGAACTCGCGCAGCGCCGCGTCGGGGTCGGCCACGTTGCGCAGGCCGAAGGAGATGACCACGCCGTCGACGCTCTCGTCGGCCAGCGGCAGCGCCATCGCGTCACCGGCCACCTTCGGCACCGGGCGGGCCGCCCCGGCGCGCAGCATCCCCTGGGAGAAGTCGCAGGCGATCGCGTGCACGCCGCCGGCCGCGAGCTCCACCGTCGAGACCGCCGTCCCGGCCGCGACGTCCAGCACCGTCTGCCCCGGACGGGCGCCCAGGGCCTCGCGGGTGGCCCGCCGCCAGGAGGCGTCCAGGCCGCCGGAGAGCACCGTGTTGGTGACGTCGTAGCGCTCGGCGACCCGGTCGAACATCGCCGCGACCTCGGCCGGTCGCTTGTCAAGCCCGGCCCTGACGCCGGCGGTGTGCGGGTTGTCTCGCCGGTCTGCCACGGCGTCGACGCTACAAGGCTGCCTACTCTGATCACGTGACAGCGGCCGCCCTGACCTCACCGGCAGCGGCCGCGGGCACCGTCAGCACGGTCCGCGCCGACGCCGCGGGCGAGCTGCTCGACCTGCTGCCGGCGGGCGGCGGGCTCTCCTGGGTGCGGCGGGGCGAGGGCCTCGTCGGCTGGGGCGAGGCCGCCCGACTCGAGGTCTCCGGCCCCGGCGCGCTGGCCGAGGCCGCCGACTGGTGGGACGCCTACGTCGCCGGGCTGGACGTCGGTGACGACGTCGGCGTCCCCGGGTCGGGGCCGGTCGTCTTCGGCAGCATCGCCTTCGACCCCGTGTCCGGCACGTCGGTCTTCGTCGTCCCCGAGGTGGTCGTGGGGCGGCGGGACGGCGTCGGGTGGGTCACCGCGATCGGTGCCGCCCCGGAGTTGCCTGCGCCCGTGCGGGACGGCGACTGCCCGGCACCCCGTCTGCGCTACGCCGACGGCGCGCTGGACCCGGCGAGCTGGTGCGCCGCCGTCGAGGCCGCCGTGGCGCGGATCGCCGCGGGCGACCTGGCGAAGGTGGTGCTGGCCCGGGACCTGCTGGTCTCCGCCGAGCCCGCCCTCGACCCGCGGCGGCTGCTGCACCGGCTGGCCGCGCGCTTCCCCGGCTGCTGGACCTTCGCCGTCGACGGGCTGCTCGGCGCCACCCCCGAGCTGCTGCTGCGGCGCAGCGGGCGGCAGCTCTCCTCCCGCGTGCTGGCCGGCACCGCGCCGCGCGGCGCCGGTGCGGAGGACGAGCGGCTGGCCGCGGCGCTGCTCGGGTCGGCGAAGGACCGAGCGGAGCACGCGCTCGCCGTCGACTCGCTGGTGCGCGCGCTGGAGCCGTACTGCCGCGAGCTGGCCGCGCCGGCGGAGCCCGAGCTGCTCACGCTCGCCAACGTGCGGCACCTCGCCACCGACGTCGTGGGCACCCAGCGGGTGCCGGCCGGCCTGCTGGAGCTCGTGGGAGCGGTGCACCCGACGGCCGCCGTCTGCGGCACGCCCACCGCCGACGCCGCCGCCCTGATCGGTGAGCTGGAGGGCATGGACCGCGGCCGCTACGCCGGCCCGGTCGGGTGGATGGACGCCCGGGGCGACGGCGAGTTCGGGCTGGCGCTGCGCTGCGCCGAGCTGACCGGGGACGGCGGGGCACGGCTGTTCGCCGGCTGCGGCATCGTCGCCGGCTCCGACCCGGCGGCCGAGCTGGCCGAGACCCAGTCGAAGTTCGCCGCGTTCCAGGCCGCCCTGGAGTCCTGAGCCGCGTCCGGCGAGCGGTGTCGTTCCCGTGCACGACCGGGGACGCCGGAACTCCTACGGTCATCGCAGCGGGACGGCGCGAGCACGCCGCCCGAGCCGCGGGGAACGACTCCCCCTGAACCGTGGAGGTAGGCCATGCCACGTCAACTCGTCTGGACGGGGTTCATGACCCTGGACGGCGTCGTCGACTCCCCCGGCGGGGCCGTCGAGGGCCACCCCGGCGGCGGCTGGGTGCTGAGGACGCCGTTCGTGCCGGAGTCGTTCGCACTCAAGGCCGAGGAGCTCGAGGAGACCAGCGCCCTCATGTTCGGGCGGCGCAGCTACGAGGCGTTCGCCAGCACCTGGCCCGGCTCCGAGGACCACATCGCCTACCGCGACCTGCCCAAGTACGTCGTCTCCCGGTCGCTCGGCGAGGAGGCGCTCGTCGACGGCTGGGGCCCCCAGCACATCCTGCGGACGACCGAGGACGTCGCCGCGCTCAAGCAGACCGAGGGCGGTGCGATCTTCATCCACGGCAGCGCCGAACTGGCGCGGAACCTCGCCCACGCCGACCTCGTCGACCGCTACAACCTGCTGGTGTTCCCGGTCCTGCTCGGCTCGGGCAAGAGCGTGTTCAGCCGGAGCGACGAGGACGGGCGGCAGCTCGCGCTGCGGGAGTCCGAGGCCTACTCGAACGGCGTTCTCAAGGCCCTCTACGACGTCGTGCGCTGAGCCGTGGTGGCCGGCGCACCAACCGGCCCCGCTGGGCAGCCGGCCGGCGGTGCGCCCGGCGCTCAGCCCAGCGCGGCGGCGGCCACCTGCCGGAGCCGGACGGCGAGCTCGGCCTCGGCGCGCTGGTCGGTGCCGACGACGACGACCTGCGGCCCGCCCAGCCCCAGCACCGCCTGCAGCTCCGCCGGCGTCGACACCCGGGTCGCCGGCCACCCGAGGGACTCGGCGACCGCGACCAGGTCCCGCCCGTGCGGCGTGCCGAAGACCCGCCGGTAGTCCGCGGCGTGGCGGTCCTGGCCCGGCTCGAGCTGGGCGAAGATGCCGCCGCCGTCGTTGTCGGGCACGACGACGGTGAGGTCCGGCCGCGGCTCCCCCTCACCGAGCAGCAGCCCGGTCAGGTCGTGCAGGAACGTCAGGTCGCCCATCAGCGCGAACGCCCGCCCACCGTGCACCAGCGCGGCGCCCACGGCCGTCGAGATCGTGCCGTCGATGCCCGCGACGCCGCGGTTGGCCAGCACGGTGACGTCGGCGCGCGGCACGGCCAGCCGGTCGACGTCGCGCACCGGCGTCGACGACCCCAGGACCAGCAGCGCGCCCGCGGGGAGCGCGGCCACGACGTCGCGCGCCAGCCGGGCGGCGGTCAGCACGGGGGCGTCGTCCAGGAGCGCGTCGACCGCCGTCCCCACCCGGTCGGCGGCCGCCTGCCAGGCCGCCGCCCATCCCGCGTCGACCGCTCCGTCGGGCTCGGCGCCGGCGAACAGCCGCCGGACGGCGCTGCTCGACCGGCCGGCGTCGGCCCACCGTGGAGAGGCGCTCACCGTCTCCACGGTGACGGCGGGGTCGGCCAGCAGCGCGCTGACCGGCCGGGAGAGCGTCGGGCGGCCCACCACGAGCACCCGCTCGGGCCGGTGCGCGGCCAGCCAGCCGGGCGCCCCGAGCGCCAGCACGCCCCCGCGCACGCTGCCGGGCAGCCCCCAGAAGGCGCTGCTCGGCTCGGCGACGACGGGCCACGCGGACCCCTCGGAGAGCCCGGGCGCGGCGTGCGCCGGACCGTCACCGGCGACGACGAGGGTGCGCGGCGGCAGGCGGTGCGCGCGCGCCGCCCAGCCCGCCGACGGTTCCGCCTCCGTCCAGGGGCGCCCGCCGGGGCGGCCGGCCCAGGGCCCGGTCAGCTCGCCGGGCTCGTCGTCGGGCAGCAGCGGCTCGCGCAGCGCCAGGTTCAGGTGCACCGGGCCGGGGTCGGACGAGAGCGTCCCGAGCGCGATGGTCAGCGCCTTGGCGGCCAGCGAGCGCCAGTAGCGGTTCTGCGCCTCCTCGCGGCCGGCCTCGGGCACCCCGACGTCGGTGGCCCAGCGCACCGCGGCCCCGTACAGCGCGGCCTGCTCGACGGTCTGGTTGGCGCCGGTGGAGCGCAGTTCCGGGGGGCGGTCGGCGGTGAGCGCCAGCAGCGGGACCCCGCTGGCGTCGGCCTCGAGCACCGCCGCGTGCAGGTGCGCGGTCGCCGTCCCCGAGGTGGTCACCACCGGCACGGGGCGGCCGGACGCCTTCGCCAGGCCGAGCGCGAGGAACGCCGCCGTCCGCTCGTCGATGCGCACGTGCAGCCGCAGCCGGCCGTCCCGCTCGGCCGCCGCGAGCGCCAGGGCCAGCGGCGCGGACCGCGAGCCCGGGGCGAGGACGGCGTCGGTGACGCCGCCGCGGACCAGTTCGTCGACCAGCACGCGGGCGAAGGCGGTGGACGGGTTCACGCGGCGAGCACCTCGTCGATCCGGGCCGCCCACCGGGCAGCCGTCCCCTCCCCGGCGGCGGGGACGCGGTCGGGCTCCGGGCGGACCACCGGCAGCGCGCCGTCGACCGGCAGCAGCGGCGACGACGACACGTCACCGGTGAACAGCGCGACGGTGGCCAGGCCGCAGGCGAACGGCAGCTCCGGCAGCGCGGCGGCCAGCGCGACGCCGGCGGCGATGCCGACCGAGGACTCCAGCGCCGAGGAGACGACGCACGGCAGCCCGTGCGCCTCCGCGACGCGCAGCGCCGCCCGCACGCCGCCCAGCGGCTGCACCTTGAGGACGACGACGTCGCCGGCCTCCCGCAGGTCGACGGCGAGCGGGTCGGCCGAGCGGCGCACCCCCTCGTCGACGGCGACCCGGACGTCGATCCGCCGGCGCAGCGCGGCCAGCTCCGGCAGCGTGGCGCACGGCTGCTCGACGTACTCCAGGCCCACGGCGGCGTCGAGCTCGCGGATCCGCCGCGCCGCGGTGCCGACGTCCCAGGCGGCGTTGGCGTCCACCCGGATCGCGCCGCCGGGGCCCAGCGCGTCGCGGACCGCCTCGACGCGGGCGAGGTCGTCGGCCGCCGTCTGCCCGGGCTCGGCGACCTTCACCTTGGCGGTGCCGCAGCCCGAGGCGGCGACGATCGCGTGCGCCCGCGCCGCGCCGACGGCCGGCACCGTCACGTTGACCGGTACGCGTGAGCGCACGGGTGCGGGGAACCCCTCGGTCGCGGCCTCGACGGCGGCAGCCCACCAGCGGCGGCTCTCGGCGGCCTCGTAGTCCCAGAACGGGGAGAACTCGCCCCAGCCGGCCGGCCCGCGCAGCAGCACGCCGTCGCGCACGTCGATGCCCCGGAAGCGGGTGCGCAGCGGGACCTCGTAGACGGCCAGCTCGGTGATCCCCGCCGGTAGCGCGATCGCGGGGAGGGAGGTCACGGTGATCAGCCTAGAAGGACCCCGCCGTACCCTCGTCCCTCGTGGCTCGGCAGCTGACCCTCGTGGCCGCGGGCGAGCTCTCCGACGACGACGTCCGCGCGGCGCTGGACGGCGGGCGCCCGCTGGCCGTGCTGCCCGCCGGCCCCCCGGCCGTGGTCGACGCGGCGCGGGCCGTCCTCCGCCCCGACGAGCCGCTGGAGCCGGGCGCCGACCTCGTCGTCGTCACCTCCGGCTCGACCGGCGGCGGCCGGGGGGTGCTGCTCCCCGCCGGCGCCCTGCGCGCATCGGCGGCGGCGACCCTCGACCGGATCGGCGGCCCCGGGAGCTGGCTGCTCGCCCTGCCCGTGTCGGCGGTGGCCGGGCTGCAGGTGCTGTGCCGCTCGCTGCTGACCGGCCGGACCCCGACGCGGCTTCGCGACGGGGAGCCGCTGGCCGACGCGGTGGCCCGCATGCCGCCCGGCGACCGCCGCTACACCTCGCTCGTCCCGACCCAGCTGCGTCGCGCCCTCGACGCCGAGCCGGACGCGCTGCGCTCGTTCGACGCGATCCTGGTCGGCGGTGCGGCGACCGATCCCGCGCTGCTCGCCCGCGCCCGGGCCGAGGGCGTCGCCGTCGTCACGACCTACGGGATGACCGAGACCGCCGGGGGGTGCGTCTACGACGGCGTGCCGCTCGACGGGGTGCGGGTGCGGATCGCCGACGGCGGCGTCGAGCTGGCCGGCCCGGTGCTGGCGCTGGGGTACCGCGGCGACCCGGCGGCCACGGCCGCCGCGTTCACCGGCGGCTGGTTCCGCACCCGCGACGCCGGTGCCCTCGACCCCGCCGGACGGCTCACCGTGCACGGCCGGCTGGACGACGTCGTCATCAGCGGCGGGGTCAACGTCGCCCCCGCCGCCGTGGAGGCCGCGCTGCGCGAGCACCCCGCGGTCGGCGATGCCGTCGTCTTCGGCCGCCCGGACCCGGAGTGGGGGCAACGGGTGGTCGCCGCCGTCGTCCCCGCGGCCGGGGCCGCGCCGGCGCTGGCCGAGCTGCGGCCGTGGGTGGCGCAGCGGCTCGGCGCCCCCGCCGCGCCGCGGGAGCTGCACCTGATCGACGCGATCCCCACCCTGCACACGGGCAAGCCCGACCGCCGCGCCGTCGCGGCCCGCACCCCGGAGGTCTGATGGCCACCCCCGCCCAGTGGCTGGCAGGCGCCCGCCCCCGCACCCTTCCCGCGGCGGTCGCGCCGGTGCTCGTCGGCACCGGCGCCGCGGTCGCGCTCGACGGGTTCCGGCTCGGCCCCGCGCTGCTCGCCCTGGTCGTCGCGCTGGCGCTGCAGGTCGGCGTGAACTACGCCAACGACCACTCCGACGGCAAGCGCGGCACCGACACCGACCGGGTCGGCCCGATGCGGCTCGTCGGCTCCGGTGCCGCCTCCGCCCGGCAGGTGCTCGTGGCGGCGCTGCTGGCGTTCGCCGTCGCCGGGGTCGCGGGGCTGGCGCTGGCGGCGCTGTCGAGCTGGTGGCTGGTGGTGGTGGGCGCGGTGTGCATCGCCGCCGCCTGGACCTACACCGGCGGCCCGCTCCCCTACGGCTACCGGGCCCTCGGCGAGGTCTTCGTCTTCGCCTTCTTCGGGCCGGTGGCCGTCGTCGGCACCACCTACGTGCAGACCCGCACGCTGCCGGGGCTGGCGTTCGCGGTGTCGGTGCCGGTCGGCCTGCTGATCGTGGCGATCCTCGTCGCGAACAACCTCCGCGACATCGAGGGCGACGCCCGGGTCGGCAAGCGCACGCTGGCGGTGCTGCTCGGCGACCGCGGCACGCGGCTGCTCTACGCCGCGCTGCTGGCCGTCCCGTTCGCCGTGGTCGTGGGGGTCGGCGTCACGCGGCCGTGGGCTCTCCTGGCGCTGGCCGCCGCGCCGCTCGCCCTCGGGCCGGCGCGCACGGTGCTGGCGGGCGCGCGCGGCCCGGCGCTCATCGCGGTGCTCGCGTCCACCGGCCTGCTGACCCTGGCGACCGGCGTCCTGCTCGCCGCCGGGCTCGCGCTCAGCTGAGCACGGCAGCAGCGGTGGCTCCCGGGTGTGACCGACGTCGCTCCGCGGGGGGAACAGCACCTGCTGCCGCCCGGGTCGAGCCGCGCCGGCGACCGTCGAGCCGCGTCCTGGTGCGGCCCAACGGTCGGTGGCGCGGCTCGACGTCGCCAGCCTGCGGACCAGCTGGCCGCGGCAGTCGCTCCAGCGTGGCGCGCGACGTCAGCGGGGCCGCCGGCTCGTCGTCCTGCGACGGTGCATGAACGTGATCGCCAGGTAGGCACCCAGCATCCCGGCGGCGCCTCCGACGAGCGCCCCGAAGCCGGCGCCGCTGTTCCACAGCGTGAAGCCGAGGACGACGGCCACAGCCCAGATGAGCAAGCCGAGCAACCACGCACGCCGGCTGATCAGGCGCTCCGGGCCGGCGTCCTCGCTGGTCATGCCAGGATCCTAGGCAGTGCGCGCTCGACGGGTCGGCGCGGGCAGCCGCGCCGGCGCCGGGCTACTCGGCGGTGCCGCCGCTGAGCCGGTCGCGCAGGTCCTCGCGGGCCGCGCGCCGGGCGACGCTGCGGGCCGCGAGCGCCTCGGTGAGCCGCTCGCGGGAGGGCCGGAGCAGCACGTAGGAGACCGGCATCGACAAGAGCAGGCCGAACAGCAGGCCCGGGAAGCTGCCGAGACCGACCCACCAGAGCAGCAGGACCAGCGCCGCGGCGATCGCGAACCGGCCGACGGTGTACATCACCAGCCAGGGCAGCACCTTCGGCGGCGAGGCCGCGCCACCCGCGGGGCCCACCGGCGCACCGGCCGGGTTCTGCTGCTCAGCCATGACGGCCCTCCCACTTGGTCGAGAGAACGACCGTCGTCCTCGTTCGTGCGACCCCTCTGATGCGGTTCAACGCGTCGATGGTCCCCTCGAGTGCCGCGATGTCGGTCACGCGCACCTTCAGCACGTAGTCCTCACCGCCGGCCACGCGCCAGCAGTCCTCGACGGCGGGGAGCGCGCGCAGCTCGTCCTGCACCCGCGGGTCGTCGACGGCGTCGCTCTCGATCAGGCTCACCAGCGCGGTCACCGGCCGCCCCACGGCCGCCGGGTCGACGACGGCGCGGTAGCCGAGGATGACCCCGGCCGCCTCCAGCTTGCCCACGCGCTCGTGCACCGCCGGTGAGGAGAGCCCCACCTGCCGGGCGAGCTCGGCGTAGCTGGCGCGCCCGTTGGCGCTCAGCAGCTCGACCAGCTGCCGGTCCACGGCGTCGATGGCGGTTCTCCGTCCTGCACGGGGGTAGCGATGTCGGTTGTGCGGCACCGAGTATCGCCGCCGACGTACGCTGGAGTCCGACGAGGGGGTGGGCCCGTGGTGTTCCTGGTGGTTCTCGTGGTTGCGGTCGTGGTGGTCGCCCTGGTGGTGCGCGCTGCGGCGAACGCCGGGCCCGAGGGGAGCGCGCGTCCCGCGCGCCGTCCCCAGCGGCCCAAGGGTCCGGTGAAGTTCGTGGCGCCGGACGACGACCCGGAGTTCCTGCGCGAGCTCGAGCGCCGGGCCCGCCGGGACGACGGCTCCCCGACCTGAGCCCGCCCCGCCCGAGCTAGGCGGCGGGCGCCGCGCCGAACAGCCGGCGCCAGCCGCGCCGGGGCGGTGCCTCCGCGGTGGCGGGGGGCCCAGCCGGCTCCGCGTGCTCCGGGGCGGCCGCCTGCTCCTCGGTGGAGCCCGGCCACCCCAGCCCGCCGCTCCCGGGAGCGGGCTCGTCCCCCGGCCAGCCGAGGTCCCCCTCCTCCGCCGTGCCCCGTGGCCCCTCGCGGTGCCCGCCTGCGGTGCCCGACGGCCGGACGGCGAGCGCGGCGGCGACGAGCGGGTGCGGCGAGGCGCCCTCGGCCGCCTCGTGCCTACCCACGGGCCGCCTCCCCGCCTGCCGGTGCGCTGCTGGTCAGCTCCATGGGGGCATGGAAGCACGCGGGACCGACGACGGGCCGCATTGCCCGCGCGCGGCAGCCCGGACGGGGGAGGTCGGGTCAGACCCCGGCGTAGCTGTGCAGCCCGCTGGAGACCAGGTTGACGAACGTCAGGTTGAAGATCATCACGGCGAGACCGACCACGTTCACCCACGCCGCCTTGCGCCCCCGCCAGCCCGACGTCGTCCGGGCGTGCAGGTAGGCCGCGTAGACGACCCAGGCGACGAACGACCAGGTCTCCTTCGGGTCCCAGCCCCAGAAGCGGCCCCACGCGGCCTCCGCCCAGATGGCGCCGGCGATGACCGCGAAGGTCCAGATCGGGAAGCCGAGCACCGCGGTCCGGTGCGCGACGCGGTCGAGGGTCGCCGCCGCGGGCAGCCGGGAGACGACGCCGCCGCCCTCGTCCGCACCCGGCCGCGCCTTCACCAGGTACAGCGCGGCGGCGATGCCGCTGACCATGAAGACGCCGAAGCCGATGATCGCCGCCGTCACGTGGATGGCCAGCCAGGACGACCGGAGCGCGGCCACCACGGGCGCGGCCTCGGTGTACAGGCCCAGCCCGATCGCCACCAGCGAGAGCACCACCGGGCCCAGCACGAAGACGCCGATGTGCCGCAGGTTGGGCGTGCGCACCGCGAGCACCACGTAGGCCACGACCGCGACCAGCACGACCGCCGTCGCGAACTCGTACATGTTGCCCCACGGCAGCCGGTCGGTCGCCATGCCGCGGGTGACCAGGATGCCGGCGTGGGCGAGCGCGCCCAGGACGGTCAGCCCGATGGCGACCAGCCCCCACCGGTTGCCCCGCGGGCTCTCGCCGGCCGGTGCGTCGGGAGCCGGGGCCGGGGCGACGGGGGCACCGGCCCCCACGACGGCCAGCTCACGGCTGCGCGCCAGCCGCCGGCCGAAGGCCAGCTGCGCGCAGAAGGCGAGCAGCGCGACCGAGTAGAGCGCGACGCTCACGGAGAAGAGGTTGTCCGACAGCTCGGCCAGGGAGGGGTCAGTCACGCGGGGGGACCTCCGGTTCGGGTGCGGTGCGGGCGGGCGGGGCCGCGGCCAGCGCGTCCCGCAGGTCGTCGGACAGGGCCTCGAAGCGCGAGCCGCCCTCACCACCGCCGCGCGTCAGCGCCGCCAGCGTGAGCACGGTACCGCCGCCGTCGCCGGCGGCCTCGGCCCGGGCGAAGACGCGCTCGCGGCGGAGCAGCAGCATGCCGAGCAGCCCGCCGAGGAGGACGATCGAGGCGCCCAGGACCCAGAGCTGGCCCGGGTCGTGCGAGTACTGCAGGGCGGCGAACTCCTTGACCCCGCTGAAGGTGATGCGGGTGCCGTCGGGCAGGTCGAACGACTCCCCCACCGACAGGTTCGCCGAGCCGACCTCGGTGAGCCGCCCGCGCTCGATCTGGCTCTGGTCGATCGAGTACACCGACTGCGGCAGCCCCGAGTCCAGGCCGATGTAGCCGGAGTAGGCGATCAGCGCCACCTGCGGGGCCAGCGGGCGCGGGTCGATCGACGTCAGCACGCCGCCCTGCACCAGCCCCGTCGGGGCGAGGAAGCCCTCGAGCGCCAGCTGGTCCTCCTGGCCCGGGAGGTCGGGCAGCTTGAGCGCGCCCTCGCTGGCCATCGTCCCCTGGTCGGTGGGCAGGAAGGGCACGGTCACGTCGGTGAACGTCGTCCCGTCCGGCACCGTCACGGTGAACGTCGGGCTGAAGCCGTGGCCGGTGACGTAGACGCGGTCGCCGTCGAGGCGCAGCGGGTCGTTGACGCCGATGGTGCGGGAGCGCTCCTCGCCGGCCGGCGCGCCGTAGCGGATGTCGGCGGTGAACGACGCCGCGGTGAGGTTGTCCTCGTACTCGGCGGTGAACTGGTCGAGGTCGACGCAGAGGGCGTTGAGGTCGCCGCTGTCGACCAGCGGGCCCGCGGAGTAGGTGTCGTACTGCTGGAACGAGTTGCAGAAACCCTGCCCCTCGGTGACCAGGATGCTGCCCTCGTAGCCCCACAGCTTCCCGCCGGCGAGGCCGAGCAGGAGGGCGAGCAGAGAGAGGTGGAAGACCAGGTTGCCGGTCTCCTTGAGGTAGCCCTTCTCCGCCGACAGCTCCGGCCCGCGCGCCCCGTCGCGGCGGACGACGCGGAACCGGCGCACCCGCAGCTCCTCCTCGACGACGTCGAGCGCGGCGCCGGGGTCGGAGGGGGCGGCGAGGCGGCCGGAGTCGGGCAGCCGGAGCAGGTTGCGCGGGGCCGCCGGCGGCGGGGTGCGCAGCGCGCGGGCGTGCTCGGCGGCGCGCGGCACGACGCAGCCGATGAGCGAGACGAACAGCAGCAGGTAGACCGCCGCGAACCACGGCGAGCTGAAGACGTCGAACAGGTAGAGCCGGTCCAGCACCGGGGCGAGCTCGGGGTGGTCGGCGAAGTACTGGTTGACGTTGTTCTGCGACAGCGAGCGCTGCGGCAGCAACGAGCCGGGCACGGCCGCCAGCGCCAGCAGGAACAGCAGCACGATCGCGGTGCGCATGGCGGTGAGCCGCCGCCACCAGCGCAGCAGCAGCCCGCCGAGGCGCCGGCCCACCGAGGGCCCCGGGGGCGGTGCGGGCGCAGCCGGGCGCGGGGGTGCCTCGACGCTCACAGCGCCGACTCCCCGAGGCCGGTGGCCGCCAGCCACGAGCGCAGCCAGCCCATCATCTCGGTCCACGCGCCGGTCAGGAGCAGCAGCCCGATCAGCACCAGGACGGCGCCGCCGAAGCGGGTGACCGATCGGGCGTGCCGGCGCAGGAACGAGGTGGCACCCACGGCCCAGCGGGCGCCGAGCGCCACCAGCAGGAAGGGCACGCCCAGACCCAGGCAGTAGGCGACGCCCAGCAGCGCGCCGCGCCCGGCGGTGGCCTCGGAGACCGCCAGCGAGTACACGGCGCCGAGCGTCGGCCCCAGGCACGGCGTCCAGCCCAGCCCGAAGACGATGCCCAGCAGCGGGGCGCCGGCCAGCCCGGCGACCGGCCGGGCGGTGAGGCGCTTGGTGCGCTGCAGCAGCGGCAGCCACCCCAGGAAGCCGAGCCCGACGACGACGGTGATCGCGCCGAAGACCCGGTTGAGCGTCTCGGCGTGCTCGACCAGCAGCCGGCCCAGGCCCCCGAAGGCGGCGCCGAAGGCCACGAAGACGAGGGTGAAGCCGAGGACGAACAGCAGCGCGCCGAGCACCATACGGCCGCGGGGCGCGCGCTCGTCCACCGGCGCGCGCACCGCCGTCGCGGTCCCGCCGCCGGCGGGCGCGGCCGCGGGCGCCGCCGTGCGGGTGCCGCTGCCGACCAGGCCGGTGACGTAGGACAGGTAGCCGGGCACCAGCGGCAGCACGCAGGGCGAGGCGAAGCTGATCAGCCCCACGAGCGCGGCGACGCCGGCGGCCACCAGCAGCGGCCCGTCGGTGACCAGGCCGGCGAAGGTCTCCCCCACGGTCAGATCCCCTCCGCCAGCACCTGGTCCAGCACCGTCCGCAGGTCGTCCTGCTGCACGGCCGCGGTGTACACCGCGGCCACCCTGCCCTGCCGGTCCAGCACGATGGTGGACGGGATGGCGTTGGCCGGGTAGTCCCGGAACGCCAGGGCCACCTCGCCGCGCGGGTCGAACAGCGACGGGAAGGTGATCTCCTCGCCGTCGAGGAAGGCCTGGGCGAGCTGGCGGTCGTCCTTGACGTTGATGCCGAGGAACTCCACGCCCTCGGCGCCGACCTCGCCGTAGACCTCCTCGAACTCGGGCGTCTCCACCCGGCAGGGCGGGCACCACGAGCCCCAGAAGTTGATGACCGTGATCCCGCCGTCCAGGGACGCCGAGTCGAAGGCGCCGCCGTCGAGCAGCTCGCCGGTGAACCGCGGGGCGGGCTGCCGCTCTGCGGGCGGGATCACCTCACCGGCGGGGGTGCCGGCGACGAAGCGGAACTCCCCGCCGTTGTTGACGTCGACGGCGTCGGAGCCGGTGCTGCACCCGGCCAGCAGCGCCGTCGCCAGGACGGCCGTGAGCACCTTCCTCATGCGCCCGGCACCGCATCGGGGTCGGTCGCGCCGGCCGGCTCGGCGTAGGCGACGCCCACGAACCGGTCGTCCTCGTAGGTGAGCGAGGTGACGCTGGCCAGCGAGCACTGGCGGCGGCGCGGGTCGTGGGCGAACCGGCGCCCCTCGACGTGCAGCCGGGTCGTCCAGATGGGCAGCTGGTGGCTGACCAGCACCGCCTCGTGGCCGTGCGCGGCGTCCCGGGCGGCCTCGACGGCGGCGATCATCCGCGCGGCGATCTCGACGTAGGGCTCGCCCCAGGAGGGCTGCATGGGGTTGCGCAGCTTCCACCAGTTGCGGGGAGCGCGGAAGACGCCGCCCCCGCGGCCGACGACGGTGCCCTCGAAGGCGTTGCCCGCCTCGATGATCCGCTCGTCGACGGCGACCTCCAGCCCCGTCGCCTCGGCCAGCGGGCGGATGGTCTGCCGCGCCCGCTCCAGCGGGCTGGACACCAGGTGGACGACATCCCGCCCGCGGAACCACTCCGCGGCCGCGACCGCCATGGCCTCACCGGCGGCGGACAGCCGGTAGCCGGGCAGCCGGCCGTAGAGCACCCCGGCGGGGTTGTGCACCTCGCCGTGCCGGAGGAGGTGGACGACGGTGGTGGTCACGAGGAGCGCTCGCTGTCGATAGCGCCGGTGCGGTGGGCGTCGGCCTCGGCGGCGGCCCGGGCCGCGGCGGGCAGCGCCTCGAGCACGCGGTCCAGCGCCTCCCCGTCGAGCTGGGAGTTGACGAACCACGCCTCGAACGCCGACGGCGGCAGGTAGACCCCACGGGCCAGCAGCGCGTGGAAGAAGGCGGTGTAGCGGGAGACGTCCTGCGTGCGGGCGTCGTCGTAGTCGCGCACCTGCCGCTCGTCGGGCACGAAGAAGATCGAGAACATGCTGCCGGCCTGCTGCACCCGGTGCGGCACCCCGGCGGCGAACAGCGCCGCGCTGGCGGCTCCCCGCAGCACCGCGGAGACCTCGTCGCAGCGCGCGTACACCTCGTCGGTGCAGTTCCGCAGCGTGGCCAGCCCCGCCGCGACCGCCACCGGGTTCCCCGACAGTGTCCCGGCCTGGTAGACGGGCCCGCTGGGCGCGAGGTGGTCCATGAGGTCGGCCCGGCCGCCGAACGCCGCCGCCGGCAGCCCGCCGCCCATGACCTTGCCGAAGGTGAACAGGTCGGCGTCGACCGGGTCCAGGCCGTACCAGCCCGACCGCGAGACGCGGAAGCCGGTCATGACCTCGTCGAGCACGAGCAGCGCGCCGTGCGCGGCGGTGATCCGCCGCAGCTCGGCGTTGAACCCGTCCAGCGGCGGCACGACGCCCATGTTGCCGGGGGCGGCCTCGCTGACGACCGCGGCGATCTGCGACCCGCGCTCGGCGAAGACCGCCTCGACGGCGGCGACGTCGTTGTAGGGCAGGACAACGGTGTCCGCCGCGGCGCCGGTCGTCACGCCCGGGGTGTCGGGCAGCCCGAGCGTGGCCACGCCCGACCCGGCCGAGGCCAGCAGCGCGTCGACGTGGCCGTGGTAGTTGCCGGCGAACTTGACCAGCAGCGGCCGGCCGGTCACGCCCCGGGCCAGGCGCACGGCCGAGAGCACCGCCTCGGTGCCGGAGTTGACCAGCCGGACCCGCTCCACCGGGGCCACCCGGGCCCGGATCTCCTCGGCGAGCTCGAGCTCGCCCTCGGTGGGGGCGCCGAACGACAGCCCGCGCCGGGCGGCCGCGGTCACCGCCTCGACGACGGCGGGGTGCGCGTGGCCCAGGATCATCGGCCCCCACGAGCTGACCAGGTCGACGTAGCGCCGCCCGTCGGCGTCGGTGAGCCAGGGGCCCGAGCCCTCGGCCATGAACCGCGGCGTGCCGCCGACGGCGCGGAAGGCCCGCACCGGGCTGTTCACGCCGCCCGGGGTGATCTCCTGACCACGGGCGAACAGGCCGGCCGAGACGGGGGCCTCGTAGGTGTAGGGCGGGCTCTCCAGCGAGGTCACGACCCCAGTGTCCCCTCTGCGCCGGGCGAGCGGTCGGAGGCATCGCGCACACCCCCGAGCAGGGCGGTCCGGAGCGCCGCCGGGTCGCGCGTGGGGACCAGCACCGTCCGGCCGTCGGCCAGCCGCAGCGGCAGCCCCGTGCGGCCGCGCGGCAACGACCAGCCGCCGCCGAGCACGGGGGCGCCGGCGTCCGCGCCCGCGTCGGCGCCGCGCAGCGCCGCCGCGTCCACGTCGCCCAGCGGCACCTGCTCGCGGCCCACCGCCAGGCCGTCGGCGTCCACCCGCACCGTCCACACCCGGCGGGCCGAGAGGCAGCCGATCGCGACGATCCCCGGCACGGCCACCAGCGTGAGCACCCAGACCAGCGGCGGTACGTCGGGCCCGGGCAGCAAGAGGTCCCAGACGGCGAAGAGCCCGAGGACGCCGGCGACCAGCCAGAACGGCCGCCAGGAGCCCCCGGGCTCGACGTAGGACTGCACCGGGCTCAGCGGGTCAGCAGCCGCGCCGCCTCGACGGCCCAGTAGGTGAGCACCTGGCCGGCGCCCGCGCGGCGGATGGCGACCAGCGTCTCGAGGATCGCCCGCTCGCGGTCCACCCACCCGTTGGCGGCGGCCGCCTCGACCATCGCGTACTCGCCGCTGACCTGGTAGGCGCTCACCGGCACCTGCACGGCGGCGGCGACCTTGGTGACGATGTCCAGGTAGGGCAGCGCCGGCTTCACCATGACCGCGTCGGCGCCCTCGGCGAGGTCCTGCGCCACCTCGCGCAGCGCCTCGTCGGCGTTCGGCGGGTCCATCTGGTAGGTCGACCGGTCACCGAACTGCGGCGCGCCCTCGGCCGCCTCGCGGAAGGGCCCGTAGAACCCGGAGGCGTACTTGGCCGCGTAGGCCAGGATCGGCACCTCGGTGAACGCGGCGCTGTCCAGCCCGGCGCGGATCGCCGCCACCTGGCCGTCCATCATCCCGCTCGGCGCGACCAGGTGGGCCCCGGCCTGCGCCTGCGCGATCGCCACCGCCGCGTACCGGTCCAGCGTCGGGTCGTTGTCGACGACGCCGGCAGGGGTGACCACGCCGCAGTGCCCGTGGTCGGTGTACTCGCACAGGCACAGGTCGGCCATGAGCACCAGCTCGTCGCCGAGGTCGGCCCGCAGGTTCTGGAGCGCCACGTTGACCACGCCGTCGGCGGCGTCGGCCTGCGAGCCGACCGGGTCCTTGCCCGACGGGATGCCGAACAGCATCAGCCCGCCGATACCGGCCTCGGCCGCCTCGTGCGCGGCCTTGCGCAGCGAGTCCTGGGAGTGCTGGACCACGCCGGGCATGGAGCCGATCGGCACCGGCTCGTCGATGCCCTCCTTGACGAAGACCGGCAGCACCAGGTCGGCCGGGGCCACCCGGGTCTGCGCGGTCAGCCGCCGCAGCGCGGGCGTCGACCGCAGCCGGCGCCCGCGCGCGAAGCCCGGATTGGCACCCTGCTCCTGTCCCGCCCGGCCAGCCGCGCCCGTCACTTCCCCTCGCCGTCCTCCGCCTCGCGCAGCGACAGGGCGTGCTCGGCGAGCGCGTCGACCAGCGGCCCGACCGCGGCGGTCTCGGGCTGCACGTCGACCCGCAGGCCGAACTCCTGCGCGCTGGCCGCCGTCGCCGGGCCGATCACCGCGACCACGGTCTTGGCGTGCGGCTTGCCGGCGATGCCGACCAGGTTGCGCACGGTGCTCGACGAGGTGAAGCAGACGGCGTCGAAGCCGCCGCCCTTGATCGCCTCGCGCACCGCGGCCGGCGGCGGCGCCGCCCGCACGGTCCGGTAGGCGGTGACGTCGTCGATCTCCCAGCCGCGCTCGACCAGCCCGGCCGCGAGGGTCTCGGTGGCGATGTCGGCGCGCGGCAGCAGCACCCGCTCGATCGGGTCGAGCACGTCGTCGTACTCGGGGAAGTCGGCCAGCAGGCCCTGGCTGGACTGCTCGCCGGTGGGCACCAGCTCCGGCTGGATGCCGAACTCCCGCACCGCGTCGGCGGTCTGCTCGCCGACGCAGGCGACCTTGACGCCGGCGAAGGCGCGGGCGTCCAGGCCCAGCTCGACGAACTTCTCCCGCACGGCCTTCACCGCGTTCACCGAGGTGAAGACGATCCAGCCGTAGCGGCCGGTGACCAGGCCCTTGATGGCGCGGTCCATCTGCGCGGGGCTGCGCGGCGGCTCGACGGCGATCGTCGGCACCTCCACCGGCACCGCCCCGTAGGCGCGCAGCCGGTCGCTCATCTCCCCGGCCTGGTCCTTGGTGCGCGGCACGAGCACCCGCCAGCCGAACAGCGGGCGGCTCTCCCACCAGGAGAGCCTGGCGCGCTTGTCGACGGCGGCGCCGACGGTGGCCACCACCGGCCCGCTGAGCGGGTCGAGCCCGGCGGTCTTCTCCGCCACGGCCGACAGCTTGCTCACCAGGCTCTTCTGCCCGGTGCCCGAGCCGCCGGTGGTGACGACCACCGGGGTGCTGCCGGCGAGGCCGCCCTCCACCAGGCGCACGGCGGCGTCCGGGAGCTGGTCGGCGCTGCCCTGGAGCACCAGGGTGCCGCCGGTGCCCGCGGCGGCGGCGGCCAGTGCGAGGAGGTCCACCTCACCGCGCAGGTCC
Organism: Blastococcus sp. KM273128; assembly: GCF_021698975.1. Taxonomy (GTDB): domain Bacteria; phylum Actinomycetota; class Actinomycetes; order Mycobacteriales; family Geodermatophilaceae; genus Blastococcus. The sequence continues at coordinate 19,073 of NZ_SSXA01000057.1, forward strand.
GCGGTCACCGCGGTGCTGCCCAGCGCGACGCCCGCGAAGGCGGGGACGGCGGTGGCGGTGGCGACACCGGGCACCACGTCGAAGGGCACGGAGGTGCGGCCGACGGCGAGCACCTCCTTGACCACGTCGTCGGAGGTGTAGGGGTCACCGGTGACGAGGCGGACGACGACGGCGCCGTTCTTGGCGGCCGCGACGGCACCCTTGGCCACCTCCGCGGGCTCGCCGGACACCGGCGTGAGCTCGGCCTCCGGGTTGGCCTCGCGGACGGCGTCCTGAACGGCGGAGGCGACGTCGGGGTCGACGAGGACCACCGCCGCCTCGGCCAGCGCGGCGCTCGCGCGGGCGGTGAGCATGCCCGGGTCACCCGGGCCGGCGCCGACGAACACGACCCGGCCGGACTGGCCCGCGGTCTTGCGGAAGCGCGTCATGGCGTGCTCCTGATCCTGGCCCGACGAGGTCGGGCGTCTGGTATGGCCCGAGTCGTTCGGGCGTCTTCTGGGGTCTGGGTGGGGTGGGGGGTCATTCGCCGGCCGCCATCAGCGCGGCGGCGCCCCGGTCGAGCAGTTCGGCGGCGAGGCCCCGGCCGAGCGCCGCGGCGTCGGCCGGGGCGCCGGTGACCGACCCGCGGACGGAGTCGCTGCCGTCGAGCGCGGTCACCGAGGCACGGAGGAACAGCTCGGGGCCGGCCTCCCCCTCGGCGACCTCGGCGTAGGCGGCCACCGGGGCGCTGCACCCGGCCTCGAGCGCGGCCAGCGTGGCGCGCTCGGCCACCACGCAGGCGCGCGTCGCGCCGTCCTCGAGCCGGCCCAGCAGCTCGCGGGTGCGGGCGTCGCTGGCGCGGCACTCGACCGCCAGGGCCCCCTGGGCCGGGGCGGGGAGCACCTGGAGCGGGTCGAGGGTCTCGGTGATCCGGTCGGTGCGGCCGATCCGGCTCAGGCCGGCCCGGGCCAGGACGACGGCGTCCAGGTCACCGGGGCCGTCGGGCGACCCGGCCACCCGGGCCATCCGGCTGTCGACGTTGCCGCGGATCGGCACGACCTCCAGGCCGAGGCCGAGCGCCCGCAGCTGGGCCACGCGGCGCGGGGCGCCGGTGCCGATCCGCGAACCGGGCGGCAGCTCGCCGAGGGTGAGCCCGTCGCGGGCCACCAGGGCGTCGCGCGGGTCCTCCCGCACCGGCACGGCGGCGAGGGCCAGCCCCGGCTCCGGCGCGGTGGGCAGGTCCTTGTAGCTGTGCACCGCCAGGTCGACCTCGCCGTCGAGCAGGGCGCGGCGGATCGCGGTCACGAACACACCGGTGCCGCCCAGCTGGGCGATCGCCGCCGAGGACCGGTCGCCCTCGGTGCTGATCAGCACCAGCTCGACCGGCACGCCGGTGGCCGCGGTGAGGGCGTCGGCGACGGCGCGGGACTGGGTCTGCGCGAGCACGCTGGCCCGGGTGCCCAGCCGCAGCGGGGTCGCGGGGACGGCCGCCGCGGTGGTGGTGACCTGCTCGTCGGTGGCGGTCATGCCGGGCCTCCCGGGCGGTCGGGGTCGACGGTGACGGCGTCGGCCAGCCGGCCGGCGCCGGGGGTGACGTCGGCGTCGATGCCCAGCCCGAACAGTGCCCGCAGTGCGCCTGCGTAGTCGGTGCCGCCCGGCGTGGCGGCCAGTTCCTTCACCCGCACGGTCGGCTCGTGCAGCAGCTTGTCGACGACGCGGCGGACCGTGCGAGCGATCTCGGCGCGGGCGCGCGCGTCCAGGTCGGGCAGCCGGCCGGCGAGCCGCAGCAGCTCGGCGTCGACGACCTCCGCCGCCTGGCTGCGCAGCGCGGAGACGGTCGGCCCCACCTCGGCGGCCTGCCGCTCGGCACGCAGCAGCGCCGCCTCCGCCTCGATCATGGCGCGGGCGGCGCTGATGTCGTCGGCCGCGACCGGCCCGGCGGCGGCCCGGCCGTCGTGCCGCTCGCCCTGGAGGAGAGCCAGGTCGACGACGTGGACGCCGGGCAGCGCCGCGACGCCGGGGTCCACGTCGCGGGGCAGCGCGAGGTCGATGACGACCAGCGGCCGGTCCCGGCGGCCGGTCATCGCCGCGGCGACGACGTCGGTCCCCACGACCAGCCCGGTGGCGCCGGTGCAGGTGACCAGCACGTCGGCGGCGGCGATCTCCTCACCCATGCGCGACAGCGGCGCGGCGCGGCCCTCGACGGCCTCGGCCAGCCGCTCGGCCGACGCCGGGGTGCGGCTGCTGACCACCACGTCGGCGCCGCGTCGGGCCAGCGTGGTCGCGGCGAGCGCGCCCATGGAGCCCGCGCCGACGACGAGGACGGGGCGGCCGGCGAGCGCGCCGATGCGGGCCTCGGCCCGGTCGAGGGCGACCGAGACCAGCGAGGCGCCGGCCCGGTCGATGCCGGTCTCGGAGTGCACGCGCTTGCCCACGCGCAGCGCGCGCTGGGCGACCGGGTGCAGGGCACGGCCGACCGTGCCCTCCTCGCGGGCGAGGGCGTAGGCGGCGCGCAGCTGGCCGAGCACCTGGGTCTCCCCGACCACCATGGAGTCCAGCCCGGCGGCCACGGTGAACAGGTGGGCCACCGCCTGGTCCTCGTAGTGCACGGTCACGTAGGGGGAGAGCTCCTCGACCGTGGCACCGGCCTGGCGGGCGAGCACGCGGCTGACGTCGGTGACGCCGCCGTGGAACCGCTCGACCTCGGCGAAGACCTCGACCCGGTTGCAGGTGGCGAGCACCAGCGCCTCGCTGACGTGGTCGCTGCCGACGAGCTCGTGCAGCGCCTTGACGCGCTCGTCGGCGCCCATCGCGAACTGCTCCAGCAGCGCGACCGGTGCGGTCTGGTGGCTCACGCCCACGGCCAGGAGACTCATGCCGTCGCCTCCCCCACGGGCACCCGCTGCTGGCCCAGGAAGGCGAGCACCTGCAGCTCCACGGAGAGGTCTACGTGGCGGACGTCGACGCCGGCCGGGGCCGACAGGGTCACCGGCGCGAAGTTCAAGATGCTCCTCACCCCGGCCGCGGCGAGCCGGTCGCAGACCTGCTGGGCGACGTCGGCCGGCGTCGCGATGACCCCGATGGAGGCCTCGCCGGCGGCGACGACCGCCTCCAGGTCGGCGACGTCCCGCACGGTCAGCCCGCCGATGCGCTGGCCGACGCGGTCGGGCGCGGCGTCGAGCAGGCCGACGAACTCGAACCCCCGGCTGCCGAACCCGGCGTAGTCGGCGAGCGCCGAGCCGAGGTTGCCGATGCCCACCAGCACGCAGGCGCGGGAGCGCTCGGCACCCAGCACGCGGGCGATCCGCTCGCGCAGGGCCCGCACGTCGTAGCCGACCCCGCGGACGCCGCAGGACCCCAGGTGGGAGAGGTCCTTGCGCAGCCCGGCCGGGTTGACGCCGGCCGCGGAGGCGAGGTCGCCGGAGGAGACGGTCGTCCGGCCGCCGTCGGCGAAGCTGGTCAGCACCCTCAGGTACACGGCCAGGCGGGCGACGGTGGCCTCCGGGATCGACCGGGGCCGCGGCTGGATCACGGGCTCTCCACAGCGGTCGCGCCCGGGGGCCCGGCGGGCGCCGGGGACGGGGCTGCGACATCGGGGACGCGGGCGCTCGACGCGCTCGCGTCCGCCACGGTAACCGCTTGTGAACGCCGGAACAAAGTCGCCGGAGCGGCAGCGGCCCGCTGACCTGGACCGATCCGGTCGCAGATGTGGTGGAGACCACCCTAACCGCCGGGCGCCGCCCCCCGGACGGGGGGTCAGCCCGTGGCGCCCCCCGGCAGGCCGAGATCCCGCCGCAACCGGGGGACGTCCAGCGTGAAGTAGGAGTGCTCCCGGCCGTCGACCAGCAGCACCGGCACCCGGTCCCCGTACTCGGCCTGCAGCTCCGGGTCGGTGTCGACGTCGACCTCGACCGGCTGCAGGCCGGCGCTGGCGGCGATCGGGGCCAGCTGCTCGGCGGCGGTGAGGCAGAGGTGGCAGCCCTGGCGCACCAGCAGCTCCAGGCGCTCAGCCACCGGTGCCCTCCGCGGCCGCCGGCGTCGCCGCGTCCTCGGTGCCGGTGAGCCCGAGCTCGCGCAGCCGGGCGCGGCTGACCTTGCCGGTGAGCGAGTGCGGCAGCGAGGGCAGGAAGTGCACCGACGTCGGCACCTTGTAGCGGGCCAGCGACCCGGTCGCGTGCGCCTGGAGCTCCGCCACCGTCAGCCGTTCCCCCGGCACCAGGGCGACGACGGCGCGCACGGCGGACCCGGTGCGGGCGTCGGGGACGCCGATCACCGCGCTCTCCGCCACCGCGGGGTGCTGGTCCAGGACGCGCTCCACCTCGGCCGGGTAGACGTTGAAGCCGCTGACCAGGACGAGGTCGCTGCGCCGGTCCACCAGGTGCAGGTCGCCGTCGGCGTCGCGGTAGGCGAGGTCACCGGTGCCCAGCCAGCCGTCGTCGTCCGGCCCGTCGGCCCCGTCGGGCCAGTAGCCGGAGAACAGGTTGGGGCCGCGCACCCAGATCTCGCCGGGCCCCTCGTCGGCGCCGTCCTCGGTGCCCTCGGTCCCGACCTCCTCGTCGCCCGGGATCGGCGCCGCGGCAGCGGTGTCGCGCAGCACCAGCTCCAGCCCCGGCACCGGGCCGCCGATGCAGGCCGGCTTGGCCCGGCCGGTGGCGAGGGTGCTGGCCACCACGGGCGCGGCCTCGGTGAGGCCGTAGCCCTCCCAGACGGTGACGGCGGCGCGCTCGCGCATCGCCGTCCACACCTCCTCGGGCAGCGGGGCGGCACCGGCCGAGGCGATGCGGACGCCGGCGAACGCGCGGCGCAGGTCGGCGTCGCTCCCGGCGGCGTCGGCGGCGGCGAGCCAGGCCTGGTACATCGGGGGTGCGCCCGGCACCGTGGTGACCCGCTCCTCGGCCATCAGCGCCAGCGACGCCCGCGGGTCGAAGGTCTCCTGGAGCACGGCGCAGGCCCCCGTGGCCGCGACCAGGCCGAAGCCGGCGTTGAGGCCGTACACGTGGAACAGCGGCAGCACCAGCAGCACCCGGTCGTCGGCGCGCACCGGGGGCGGCGTCATGGCCAGGCACTGCTCCTGGTTGGCGCGCAGCGCACCCGAGGTGAGCATCGCGCCGCGCGGCCGGCCGGTGGTCCCGCTGGTGTAGCAGAGGAACGCCAACGCGGCGGGGTCGTCGGGCACCGCGGGCACCGGCCCGTCCGCCTCCGGCGGGCCCGGGCAGACCGGCACCCCCGCCAGCTCGTCGCGCACGCCGGGAGCGACCAGCAGCGCGGCACCGGAGTCGGTGAGCACGTGCTCGAGCTCGGGGTCGGTGTAGGCGGTGTTCACCGGGACGACGACGAGGCCGGCGCGCAGCCCGCCCAGCACCGCCCGCAGCCAGTCCACGCCGTTGGGCAGCTGGACGGCGATCCGGTCCCCGGCGCGGAGCCCGCGCTCGCCGTAGCCCGCCGCGACGCGGTCCGCGGCCGCGTCCAGCTCACCCCAGCTCAGCCGGCGGTCCCCGGCCACCACGGCGGGTGCGTCGGGGTCGCGCTGCGCGGCGGCGCGGACCAGGGCGGCCAGCGAGGTGCCTGCCTCGGGCACGGGGACTCCTGTCGTCGGGAGGGCGCGCAGCCGGGCCCGCCGTGCGCCCGGGGACGCGCGGGGGCAGGCTGCCGTGGACGGGCACGGGCGATGTTGTCACCATGGGGCCCGTGCCGCAGCCCGCGCGCGCCCTCCGGCGCGCCCGGCGACACCAGGACGGTCCAGGCAGAGCGGGCCGAGGAGGAGGTCGAACGCCCCGCATGCCGCAGCCCCTGGACGCCGAGCGGTCGGCCGGCGCCGGCTCCCGCCCGCGCCCGACACCGTTCCCCCGTGCGAGCGCCGAGGCCCTGCCCGCGCCCCCGCCGCCACCTCCGGCGGCAGCCGAGCTGCCGACCGAGGTCGTCACGGAGCTCGCGGCCGCCGATCCCGGTCCCGTCGCGGCAGGCGACGTCGACGTGTGGGAACTGGTGCGCCGCACCCAGGCGGGGGACGCCGAGGCGTTCGGCCGGCTGTACGACCACTACGTGACGCTGGTGCACCGGTACGCCTACCACCGCGTCGGCGACCGGGCGACGGCCGAGGACGTCACCAGCGAGACCTTCGTGCGCGCGCTGCGGCGGATCGACTCGCTGTCGTTCCAGGGCCGCGACGTCGGCGCCTGGCTCGTGACGATCGCCCGCAACATCATCCGCGACCAGGTGAAGAGCAGCCGCTTCCGGCTGGAGGTCAGCACCGCGGACATGCGCGACGCGGACCGCGCCACCGACGGCCCCGAGGACGCCGTGCTCCAGCACCTCTCGAACGAGCAGCTGCTGGCCTGCGTGAGGCAGCTGGGGAGCGAGCAGCAGGAGTGCATCGTGCTGCGCTTCCTGCACGGTCTGTCCGTCGCCGAGACTGCCGAGATCATGGGCAAGAAGGACGGCGCGATCAAGGCGCTCCAGCACCGGGCGGTCCGGCGGCTGGCGAGCCTGCTCCCCGAGGGGTTGCGGTGACCACCGCTCCCCGACCGGCCGTAACCGGCGGGCCCGCCCCGTCGTTGGGCAGGTCGCGGCGGACGGGCGTCGCGAGCAGGACGTGCGCCGGGGTGAGGACGGGAGGTGGCGGGTGAACCGACCCGAGGACGGCTCCACCCCGACCGGTCCCGACACCGCGACGGCGGTCATGGCGCGGCTGGACTCCCTCGCCGACCAGCTCGACACCGGCCCCGACCCCCACTTCCGCGCCCGCGCCCGCGCCCGGCTCGTGGCGATGGCCGCCGTCCGCAACCCCGAGCCGCCGCGCGCCCTGCGCCACCGGCTGCTGGCCGCCCGGGCCGTGGACCGGCCACCGTCCCGGTGGCGGGGGCGGATCACCGCCGGGCTCGCCGGCGCGGCGGTCGCGGCGACCGGCCTGGCCGCCCTGGTGGCCGTCGCGGCCGGCGCGCAGCCGGGTGACCCGCTCTACGACCTCAAGCGCGGCACCGAGCAGACCCAGCTGGCGCTGGCGGGCGACAGCCGCGGGCAGACCCTGCTGGAGCTGGCCGGTACCCGGCTGGAGGAGCTGACCCTCCTCGTCGGCACCGGGGACGCGGCACTGGTCGAGCGCACCCTGCAGACCATGGACGAGCACACCACCCAGGGGGCCGCCTGGCTGGCTGCGCAGGCCGTCCAGGCGGCCGACGCCGCGCCGCTGGAGCCGCTCGCCCGCTGGACCGCCGAGCAGTCCGGTGGGCTGGCGGCCCTGGCCGCCGACCTGCCGCCCGGCGCCGCACCGGCCTACGAGCGCTCGACCGAGCTGCTGGGCGCCCTGGCCGCCCGCGTCGAGGAGCTCCGCGGGGCGCTGGGGTGCCCGGCCGGCCCAGCCGTGGTGGGCGACGACGCCCTGGGCCCGGTCCCCGGGGTCTGCCTCACGGACACGCCGGTGGCCGTCGTCGAGGAGTCCCCGGCCACCGTCCCGCCCGGGGGCGGCACCCCGGCCACCGTCCCGCCGTCGGCCGGCCCGTCCGTACCTCCCACGCCGGCCGCGCCCCCCGCGTCCGGCCCGGGGGCCTGCGGTTCGCCGGGCGGGGGGCTGCCGGAGCGCCCCGTCACCGGGCCGGGCAGCGGGACGG
>NZ_SSXA01000058.1 GCF_021698975.1 Blastococcus sp. KM273128
AAGGACATGGACCCGTCGGCGTGCCGGGTGAAGGTCAGCGACCGGCCCTCGGTCGGGTCGGGCTCGGGCCCGTCGGGGTCCAGCCGGGCCAGGTAGTGGGCCACGACCTGCCGCAGCTCGGCGTGCGGCCGGCTGGCGGCCACCTCGGCGAACGCGGCATCGACCCCGGCGAGGTCCACGCCCTGGGCCGCGGCGGCGGCCAGGTTGCCCGGGGTGGCCACCGGGGCGATGACCGCCAGCGCCTCGGCGGGCAGCGCCCCGGTGCCGGCCGCGGCGGCGACCGCCGGCAGCGCTTCCAGAGCCCGGCCGGAGGACACCAGCCGGGCGGCCGCCCCCGGGGACAGGCGGGCGTGCCCACGCAGCCAGGAGGCCATGGTCTTGTGCCCGTCGTGCTCGGCGGCCTGGGTGAGCTCGCACTCGCGCACCCGCCGCGCCACCTGCGCGGCCAGCCGGTTCGACGCGGTGAGCAGCGCACCCAGCTGCTCGATCAGCTGCGGCCCGAACGCGCCGTCGAGGCGCTCGGCGGACAGATCGTCCAGCGCGGCGACCAACCGGCCGACCACGCCGTCCACACCTGTCGAACACATGTACGAATGCTACCGCAGATGGCCCGCTGCTCGCGACATGAAAGTGCAGGTCAAACGCCTGTCCACAGTTCCGGCGGATGTCTTGACAGCCGGTCGTCAGCGGCCCGGCGGCGGCAGCAGCCCGCGCTCGACGGCGACCAGCACCGCCCGCGTCCGGTCGTCCACGCCGAGCTTGGCGAAGACCCGCAGCAGGTGGGTCTTGACCGTCGCCTCGCCGATGAACAGCTCGCGGCCGATCTCGGCGTTGGTCAGCCCGCGCGCCACCCCGCGCAGCACCTCGAGCTCCCGCGCGGTGGGCGCCTCGGGCGCCGGCGCCCGCAGCCGCGACACGAGCCGGGCGGCGACCGGCGGCGCCAGCACGGTCTCCCCGCGCGCCGCCGCCCGGACGGCGTCCGCGAGCTGCGGCAGCGGGACGTCCTTGAGCAGGTAGCCCGTCGCCCCCGCCTCGACCGCCCGCACGATGTCGGCGTCGGTGTCGTACGTGGTCAGCACGAGCACGCGGACGCCGGGGTGCGAGGCGGCCAGCTTCTCCGTCGCCGTCGCACCGTCCATCCGCGGCATGCGCAGGTCCATGAGGACGACGTCGGGCGCCGTCCCCGCCACCACCGCGAGCGCCTCCAGACCGTCCCCCGCCTCCCCGACCACCGACAGGTCGTCCTGCGCGTCCAGCCACCCGACCAGCCCGCCGCGGACGACGGGGTGGTCGTCCACCACCACGACGCGGATCACGAGCCCGGCACCCGGACCGTGACGCGCGTACCGGCACCGGGCTTGGAGGCGACGTCCACCGCGCCGCCGACCGACGCGACCCGGTCGCGCAGCCCGTCCAGCCCCGCCCCCTCCGCGCGAGCGGGGTCGAAGCCCACGCCGTCGTCCTCCACGTGCACCGACACCTGCCGAGCGTCCCCCTCCCCCACCGCGGAGATCCGGATCGCCACGCTGCTGGCGTCGGCGTGCCGGCGCACGTTGGTCAGCGCCTCCTGCGCACCCCGCAGCAGCACGACCTCCTCGTCGCGACGCAGCGCGACCCCGCCGTCCAGCGCCGAGGTGTCCACCCGCACCGCCAGCCCGGTCTCGCGACCGAACCGATCGGCCAGCCGGGCCAGGGCCTCGACCAGGGTGGAGCCCTCCAGCGCGACCGGGGCGAACGCGGCCACCACGGCCCGCGCCTCCTGCAGGTTGTCCCGCGCCACCTCCTCGATGACGGCGAGCCGCTCGCGCGCGGCGTCGGCACCTTCCGGCAGCTGCGCGGCCGCCGTCTGCGCCAGCACGACGATGCTCGTGTAGCCCTGCGCGAGGGTGTCGTGCACCTCGCGCGCCAGCCGCTCGCGCTCGGCCAGCACACCACGCTCCCGTTCGGCGGCGGTCAGTTCCGCGCGGGTGCGCCCGAGCTGCTCGATGAGGTCGGCGCGCCGTGCGCTCTGGTAGAGCACCCGGCTGACCCACAGCCCCAGCGCCAGGCTGAAGACCATGCTCACCCCGGTGGAGAGCAGCACGTCGCGCGCCTCGTCGCCCGAGCCCGCTCGCACCACCGGGCCGACGGCGCTGGACACGGCCAGCAGCACGGTCCAGGCGATGCCGGTCGCCGTTCCCTGGACGACGAACCACACCTGCGGGTAGGCGAGGAAGAGCATGAAGAACAGCACGGGAGCGGTGAAGCCGAGCGCGGCGAACGACGCGACGAGCACGCCCAGGTAGACCACCGCGTGCACCGGCCGCCCGCCGCCGATCGCCCGGGCGCCGAACAGCGCGTACGCCGCGGCCAGGATCCCGAGGACGGTGAGGGCGGCGGCCGGCCGGCCCTCGCCGTCCTGCAGGCCGACCGCGGTCACCACCGCCAGCACCCAGACGGCGGCGGCGACGACGTGCAGCCCGGCGAGCGTGGCCTGCCAGCCGCGCTCGGTCAGCGGCTCGCCGCCGCCCTCCTCCACCGGCTCGGGGAGGAAGGCGGCGGCCAGCCTGTCGCGCAGCGCGCTCCGGCGCCGGGTCCTGCGCGACGTCATCCGCCGCTCCTGCGCCAGCGGAAGGTCCGGGCCACCACCACGACGCCGATGATCACCCATGCGGCCAGCACCGCGGCAGTCATCGGGTGCTCCCAGCTCCCGGCGGGCTCCGCGGCGGCCGCCCCGTCGGGCAGGAACACCGACCGCATCCCCTGGGTCATCCACTTGAGCGGGAAGAGCGCCGCCACCTGCCGCATCACCTCGGGGAGCTCCGAGTAGACGAAGAAGACGCCGGAGACGAACTGCAGCACGACCGCGATGGCGGGGATCCCGGTGCCCGCCGACCGCGCGCTGCCGACGAACGCCGACACCGCGATGCCGAGCACCGTGCCGGCGAGCGCGCCGAGCAGGGTGATCCAGGCGAAGGTGAGCCAGCGGCCGGCGTCGGTGGGCAGCGGGATGTCGTAGACCAGCGCGGCGACCGTGAGCAGCACCGCCAGCTGGACGACGGTGGTCAGCAGCACCTGGCCGGCCTTGCCGATCGCGTACGCGGCCGGCGGCGTGCCGAGCACCTGGAGCCGCCCGAGGTCGCCGCGGTCGCGCTCCTCGGCGATGGCGATGCCCACCGCCTGGAAGCTGGTCAGCATGATGCCGGTGGCCGCGATGCCGGCGAGGAAGTACCGGTCGAAGCCGACGCCGGGCGAGACCTCCTGGTCACCGAACACCGAGGCGAAGATGAGCAGCATCACGACCGGGTAGGCGAACGAGAAGACGACCTGGCCGGAGTCGCGGGCGAAGAGCCGGAGCTCCAGGCCGATGCGGGCCCGGCCGATGGTGACGGCGCCCGGCGGCGCGGGACGGGTGCCGGGGTCGGCCGGGCGCGTCGTCGCGGTGGTCATCGGGGGCCTCCTTCGGAGGTGCCGCCGACGAGCCGGAGGTAGACGTCCTCCAGGTTCGGGCGGGTGACGGACAGGTCGGGGATCTCGCCGGTGGGGGTAGCGGCCAGCAGGTCGCGCAGGACGGCGGACGGCTCGGGCGTGACGACCGAGCGCGGTGCGCCGTCCTCCGTCCAGCGCACGGTGGCCTCGCGCCGCAGCGCGGTCCCGAGCGCGTCGGGAGGCGCGACCTCGACGAGGCGACCGGCGGCGATCACCCCCACGCGGTCGGCCAGCTGCGCGGCCTCGTCGAGGTAGTGGGTGGTGAGGAGGACGGTGGTGCCGGTCTCCCGCAGCCCCTCCACCAGCGTCCAGAACTGGCGGCGGGCGGCGGGGTCCAGGCCGGTGGTCGGCTCGTCGAGGAACAGCAGCTCGGGCCGCCCCTGGACGCCGAGGGCCACCTCGAGCCGGCGCCGCTGCCCGCCGGAGAGCGCGTCGACGCGGGTGCGTGCCGCACCCTCGAGCCCGACCGCCGCCAGCAGTTCCCCGCTGCCCTGCGGCTGCCCGTGGTAGCGCGCGTAGTGGTCGACCGTCTCCAGCACGGTGAGCGCGTCACCGGCGCCGGTGGTCTGCCCGACCACGCCGACGCGGTCCCGCCAGCGGCGGTCGCCGGTGGCGGGGTCCTCCCCCAGCACCGTGACCTCACCGGCGTCGCGGCGGCGCAGGCCGGCGAGGATCTCGACGGTCGTGGTCTTGCCCGCACCGTTGGGCCCGAGCAGCGCGAACACCTCCCCCCGCCGGACGTCGAGGTCCACGTCGTCGACGACGGCTCTGCCGCCGTAGCGCTTGACCAGCCCGCGCACGCGCACGGCCGGTGCCCTGTCGATCGCCGTCCCCTGGCGGAGCGGCGCCGGTCCTGTCGTCGTCATGCCGGAAGCCTCGCGGTGCGCGGCCGCCGCGCGGGACGACCGACCTGCTGGGCCGCCGTCCACCGATCGGTGGACGGCGGGTGCCACGGCCGTGTCCGAAAACCGCCGGAGCCGCCCCTCCCGCACTGGCATGCTCGACCCCGTGAGCGAGCCCCTGGACCACGGACGCTGCTACCGCGCCGTCGCCGGCCGGGACGCGCGCTTCGATGGCTGGTTCGTGACCGCGGTGCGCACCACCGGCATCTACTGCCGCCCCTCCTGCCCGGCCCGCACCCCGCTGGCCCGCAACGTCTCCTTCTTCTCGACGGCGGCCGCCGCGCAGGGCGCCGGCTACCGGGCCTGCCGCCGCTGCCGCCCCGACGCCGTCCCCGGGTCACCCGAGTGGGACGTGCGGGCCGACGTCGTCGCCCGGGCGATGCGGCTGATCGCCGACGGCGAGGTCGAGCGGTCCGGGGTGCCGGGGTTGGCCGCCCGCCTCGGGTACTCCGAGCGGCAGCTGCACCGCCTGCTGGTCGGCGAGCTCGGCGTCGGTGCGCTCGCACTGGCGCGGGCACGGCGCGCGCAGACCGCCCGCGTGCTTCTGGAGACCACCGGCCTGCCGGTCACCGACATCGCCTTCGCGGCCGGCTTCGCCAGCGTGCGGCAGTTCAACGACACGGTGCGCGAGGTGTTCGCCACGACGCCGACCGAGCTGCGCCGCGCCCGCCGGTCGGCCCCCGCCGGGCAGCCCGGCTGGCTGACCCTGCGGCTCGCCGCGCGGGCGCCGTACCCCGCCGACGAGGTCCTGCTCTTCCTCGGCGCGCACGCCGTCCCCGGCCTCGAGGAGTGGGACGGGACGACGTTCTCCCGCGTGCTCGACCTCCCGCACGGCCCGGCCGTGGTGCGGCTCTCCCCGTCGGCCGGCGGGGACGGCGTGACCGCGCAGCTGCGGCTGACCGAGCTGCGCGACCTGGGTGCCGCGGTCACCCGCTGCCGCCGGATGCTCGACCTGGACGCCGACCCGGCCGCGGTGGACGTCGCCCTGGGCGCCGACCCGGCGCTGGCCGCGCTCGTCACCGCCGCCCCCGGGCGCCGGGTGCCGGCCTCGCCGGACGCGGCCGAGCTGGCGGTCCGCGCCGTGCTGGGGCAGCAGGTGTCGGTGGCGGGTGCGCGCACGCTCACCGCGCGGCTGCTGGTCGCCGGCACGCCGCTGGCCGAACCGGTCGGCTCGCTCACCCACGCCTTCCCCCGCCCGGCCGCGCTCGCCGACGCCGACCTCACCGCGGTGGGGCTGACCGGGGCCCGCCGCCGCACGGTCTCCGCCCTCGCCGCGGCGCTGGACCGGGGCGGCATCGCCCTGGACCCGGGCGCCGACCGGGAGGAGGCCGGCCGCGCGCTGCTCGCCGTCCCGGGCATCGGCCCCTGGACGGCGGCCCTGGTCGCACTGCGGGGCATGGGCGACCCCGACGTCTGGCTCCCCGGCGACCTGGCGCTGCGCCGGTCGCTGGCCTCGCTCGGCAGCACCGACGCCGAGGCCGCCACCCGCTGGCGGCCATGGCGGTCCTACGCCGTCATGCACCTGTGGGCGCTCGCCGCGCCGACCCTGTTCACCCGCACCGCCAGCCTCCCGAGGAGCGCCTGATGACCGCACCGGCCCGGCACGCCACCGTCGCCACCCCGCCCGGCCCGTTCACCGTCGTCGTCGAGACGGCCCCCGACGGCCGGGACGTCGTCCTGGCCAGCGGGTGGACCGCCGACGTCGCCGACCTCCTGGCCGTCGTGCACCCCGCCCTGCGGCCCGCGCGCAGCGAGGCCGCCCCCGGCCTGGCGGTGCTCGACGTCGTCGAGGAGTTCCACGCCGGCCGGGTGGGCGCCATCGACGGCGTCGCCGTCCGCCAGCGATCCGGCCCCTTTCTGCAGCAGGCCTGGGACGTGCTGCGCACCGTGCCCGCCGGGCGGCCGGACACCTACGCGGCCTTCGCCGCCCGCTGCGGCCGGCCGGCCGCGGTGCGCGCGGCGGCCAACGCCTGCGCGCGCAACGCGGCGGCGCTGTTCGTGCCCTGCCACCGGGTGCTGGGCTCCGGCGGCGGCCTGGGCGGCTTCCGCTGGGGGACGCCGGTCAAGCGCTGGCTGCTCGACCACGAGGCGGCGCACGCCGGCGCGGCCGTCAGCTGAACTGTCGGACCCCTCCGGCAGGGTCTGGCCCATGGACGCCGCTTCCCTCTTCCTCGGGCTCCTCCTCGGCGCGCTGCTCGGCGCCGCCATCGCGCTGGGCGTCGTCACCCTGCTCGCCCGGCGCCGCCCGGCGGACGCGGGGCTGGAACCGGTGCACGAGTCGCTGGACCACCTGCACCGGCTCCTGGCCGGCATGGAGCGGGCCCGCGCCACCGCCCACGGGGAGCTGCGGGAGCAGATGGGCACCGTCGGCCACGCATCCGCACAGCTGAAGCACGAGACGGCCGCGCTGGTCACCGCGCTGCGCACGCCGCACGTCCGCGGGCGCTGGGGCGAGGTGCAGCTGCGGCGCGTGGTCGAGGTCGCCGGCCTGCTGGAGCACTGCGACTTCGTCGAGCAGCCCGCCGGCACCAACGACGAGGGCGCCGGCGTCCGCCCCGACCTCGTCGTCACCCTCGCCGACGGCCGGCAGGTGGTGGTCGACGCGAAGGTGCCCTTCACCGGCTACATCGAGGCGGTGCAGGCCGAGGACCGCGACGTCCGCGCCCAGCGGGTCGCCGCGCACGCCCGGCAGCTGCGCACCCACGTCGACCAGCTCTCCGCCCGCCGCTACCCCACCGCCTTCCGCCCCGCCGCCCCGTTCACCGTCCTCTTCGTGCCCTCCGACGGCTTCCTGACGACGGCGCTGGAGGCCGAGCCCGGCCTGCTCGAGTACGGCTTCGCGCGGGACGTCGTGCTCGCGACGCCCAGCACCCTGCTGGCGCTGCTGCGCACGGTCGCCTACTCGTGGCGGCAGGAACGGCTGGCCCGCGACGCCGACCAGGTGCTCGAGGTGGGCCGGCGGCTGCACGCCCGCCTCAGCACCCTCTCCGGTCACCTCACCCGCCTGGGCTCGGCGCTCTCCACCACGCTGACCCGCTACAACGAGACGGTGGGCTCCTACGAGCGCTCGGTGCTGACCGCCGCTCGCCGGTTCGACGACCTCGGGGTCGCCGAGTCACCCGTGCCCGAACCGGAACAGGTCGAGGCGACGATCCGCGCGCTGCGCCCCTCCGCCGACGTGGGGCACCTCGCACCGGCAGCGGCGGAGGACCGCGACGGCACCTCCGGCTGACGCCGGACGCGCCCGGCCGGACGGACTCGTCCACCCCGCACGTCACAGTCATCACGCTGCGTTGCTGGGTCACCACTGGTTGCCCGCGACGCGACGGCGTCCTCCCACGAACTGCCAGCTCGGGTCGCTACCGTGGCCCCCGTCGGTCGGCCAGCCGGGTCGTCCAGCGGAGCGTGACGGAGGTGCGCCATGGCCACGGCGAGCACGGCGGGCGCATGGCAGGGCGACGGGCGCCCCGAGCGGCCGTACCCCGCGCGCGCCCCGCGCCCGACGGCCGGCAGCGAGCGTCCCGGCCGCCCGGCCCGCCCCGCGCGCTCCGGCCGCCCCCCGGTGCCCGGTCGTGCCGGTGAGCGGCTGCGCGCCGTCGACCGCGAGTACGCCGACGAGCGGTACGACCGCTACGAGCGGCCCGAGCCGTCCGGTCCCCGCCGGCGGGAGCCGGGTCCGCCGCGGCCGGCCACCGGCCGGCCCGCGCCCGAGCGCGCGCGGTCGCGCACCGCCGCCTCCCCGGCCACCGCGCAAGGCAGCCGGCTGCGCGGCTCCCTCGCCGTCCTCGGAGTGTTCCTGCTGACCCTCGCCGGCGGCGCCGCCGACTCCTTCCTCGGCATCGGCCTCGGCATGATCACGCTGGTGGCCCTGGCGGCGGGCACCGCCGCGGCCACCCTGCTGGTGCGCCGCCGCGACCTGCTCTCCGTCGTCGTCGCGCCGCCGCTGGTGTTCTCGCTGGTCGCGGTGGTCAACACCGCCCTCGCGCCGTCGGCGGCGCTGAACCTGCCCACGATGGCCACCCTGCTCGTGCGCGGGTTCCCGACCATGGCGGCCGCGACCGGCGTCGCGGTCCTGCTCGCCGTGTTCCGGCTGGTCAGCCGGCGCTGACACCCCGTACGACGAAGCCCCGGTCCCCGCAGCTGCGCGGGCCGGGGCTTCGTCGTACGGCACTCAGTCGCCGGTGCTCTGCTTGGCCTTCTCCGCGCGGCGCAGCTCGTGCGGCAGCGCGAAGACCAGCCGCTCCTCCGCGGCCTTGACCGTCTCGACGTCGGGGTAGCCGCGGGCGGCGAGCCAGTCCAGCACCTCGCTGACCAGGATCTCCGGCACCGAGGCACCGCTGGTGACCCCGACCGTGCCGACGCCCTCCAGCCAGGCCTCGTCGATCTCGGACGCGTAGTCCACCAGGTGCCCGGCGCGGGCGCCGGCCTCCAGCGCCACCTCCACCAGCCGCACCGAGTTGGAGGAGTTCGTCGAGCCGACCACGAGGACCAGGTCGCACTCGGCGGCCATCTGCTTCACCGCCTGCTGGCGGTTCTGGGTGGCGTAGCAGATGTCGTCGCTCGGCGGCGACTGCAGCCCCGGGAAGCGGGTCTTCAGCTGGTCGACCGTCGCCAGCGTCTCGTCCACCGAGAGGGTCGTCTGCGACAGCCACACGACCTTCTCGGGGTCGCGCACCTGCACGTTGGCGACGTCGTCGGGGCCGTCGACGAGCTGGATGTGCGCCGGCGCCTCCCCGGAGGTGCCCTCGACCTCCTCGTGCCCGCGGTGACCGATCAGCAGGATGTCGTAGTCGTCGCGGGCGAACCGCTTCGCCTCCTGGTGCACCTTCGTGACCAGGGGGCAGGTGGCGTCGATGGTGCGCAGCTGCCGGGCGGCCGCCTCCTCGTGCACCACCGGGCTGACCCCGTGGGCGCTGAACACGACGACCGAGCCCTCGGGCACCTCGTCGGTCTCGTCCACGAAGATCGCCCCGCGCCGCTCCAGCGTGGCGACGACGTGCTTGTTGTGGACGATCTGCTTGCGGACGTACACCGGGGCGCCGTGGATCTCGAGCGCCTTCTCGACGGCCACCACCGCCCGGTCCACGCCGGCGCAGTAGCCCCGGGGATCGGCCAGCAGGACACGTCCGCGCTGATCAGCCATGCCCACCACTGTAGGTGCGTCCGCGGACGGGGACCCGTGCGCGCACGTGGGGCAGGACACGCCACCTCCCGGGTGGATCTGCCCACATCGGGTGTCGGTCCGCGGGTTGTGGGGCACGCTGTGCGGCATGGCCCGTGAGATCCCTGAGGTTGTCCGCGCCGCTGCCGGTCTGGCGGCGACCGTCGTCGACGAGGCGCGCAAGCTGCCCGAGACCCTGCCCGGGCTGCCGGTGCGCGCCATCGGCATGGCGATGCAGCACGCGATGAAGGTGCAGCAGACCTACGCCGGGCTGGTCGCCCGCGGCGACGAGCTGCTCGTCGGGCTGCGTGGCGAGGCCGAGCCGGGGCTGGCCACCTTCGACGACGACGAGCCGGGCACGGGCTTCCGCGACTCCGCCTTCGACCGCGCCGGGGGCATCAGCGACGAGGAGGTGGCCGACCTCCCCGACGACCCCGCCGCCGACGCGGTGGTGGCCGCCGTCGACGACCTCAGCCGCGACCTGGTGGAGGACCTCGCCGACGACGCCGCGGACCTGGCCGACGGCGCCGACCGCGCCCAGGAGGTGCTCTCCGACGAGCCTGCGGAGGCGCCGGGCACCGAGGAGGTGCTCGAGGAGCTGGCGATCGACGAGGTCGTCCCCGAGGTCGCCGACACCGACCCGCTCGACCGGACCGAGGCGGGCACGACGGCCGCCGACGACGCGGTGGTCACCGAGGACTCCGGCGCCCTGGAGCGGGCGCTCCTGGAGTCCGAGCCGGCACCGGCGGCCGCGGCCGCGCAGCCCGACGGCGGCGAGAGCGTCGACGTGCTGACCCCCGACGGCGAGGTGGCGACCGTCGAGGCCGCGGTCACCGACGAGGGCATCGCCGCCGTCGAGGGCGCTGACGCGGACGTCGCCGTGGACGAGGGCGGCAGCCCGGTCGCCGCGGCCACCGGCGTCCGCACCGACGTGGGCGGTCCCGACACCGGCGAGACCGACGCCGCGATCGCCGAGGGCGCGGCAGTGGACGCAGTCGGGGAGACCTCCGAGGCGCCGACCGACGACCCGCAGGGCGGCAGCGAGGTTTCCGGCGCGCAGGCCGCCGGCGCCGCCCCCGTCGACGGCTACGACAGCTTCTCCATCGCCCAGCTGCGCGGCCGGCTGCGTGGCTACCAGCTCACCACGGTGTCCGAGCTGCTCGCCTACGAGGAGGCCACCCGGGCGCGCGATCCCTACCTGCGGATGCTGCGCAACCGGCTGGAGAAGCTCGAGGAGCAGGCGGTCGAGTCCAGCCCGCTCGCCCCGCGCGGCACGTGATCGGCCACCTCCGCCGGACCGCTCTACCCGCTGGCGGCCGGCCCGAGCAGCGTTGAACGGCAGGAGCCCGTAACCCCTCGCGGTCCGGGCTCCTGCCGTTCAACGCTCCGAGGCGGTCACCGGCGGTGTCGGTGGCGTCTGACACCCTCGGGGCATGCAGCAGGACCCCGCCCTCCCCACCCTTCGCATGCTCAGGGCGGGACCCGGGGCGGGGCCGTCGGAAAGGCGGAGAACGTGACATCCCCGTCGTCCCCCGAGTCGCCGTGGCCGGTCCGCACCGTGGCCCGCAAGGTGGCCGACTGGATCGGCCGGCTGGGTGAGGTCTGGGTCGAAGGGCAGGTCGCGCAGCTCTCCCGGCGCGGCGGCGCGGCCACCGTCTTCCTCACCCTGCGCGACCCGGCGGCCGACCTGTCGGTCCCGGTCACCTGCCACCGCGACGTCGCCGAGCGGCCCGGCCTCGAGCTCACCGAGGGCGCCCGGGTGGTCGTGCGCGCCCGGCCCGACTACTACGTCGCCCGCGGCTCCTTCTCGCTGCGGGCCACCG
The DNA here is from genome assembly GCF_021698975.1 of Blastococcus sp. KM273128. Lineage (GTDB taxonomy): Bacteria > Actinomycetota > Actinomycetes > Mycobacteriales > Geodermatophilaceae > Blastococcus. The sequence continues at coordinate 11,355 of NZ_SSXA01000058.1, forward strand.
AGATCCGCGCCGTCGGGCTCGGGGAGCTGCTCGCCCGCATCGAGCGGATCCGCCGGCTGCTCGCCGCGGAGGGCCTCTTCGACACCGCGCGGAAGCGGCCCCTGCCCTTCGCCCCCGGTGTCGTCGGGCTCGTCACCGGCCGGGACAGCGCCGCCGAGCGGGACGTGCTCGTCACCGCGCGCCGGCGCTGGCCCGCGGTGCGCTTCGCGGTGCACCACTGCGTCGTGCAGGGTCCGCAGGCGGCGGGCAACGTGATCGAGGGGCTGCGCAGGCTGGACGCCGACCCGGCGGTGGAGGTCATCGTCGTCGCCCGCGGCGGCGGCTCGGTGGAGGACCTGCTGCCCTTCTCCGACGAGGGGCTGGTCCGCGCCGTCGCCGGCTGCCGCACCCCGGTGGTCACCGCCGTCGGCCACGAGACCGACACGACGCTCGTCGACCACGCCGCCGACGTCCGGGCCGCCACCCCCACCGACGCCGCGCACCGGATCGTCCCCGAGATCGGCGAGCAGCGCCGGCTGGTCGACGGGCTGCGCGCCCGCGCCCGGCACCTGGTCACCACCCGCCTGGAGCAGCAGGTGCGCTGGCTGGAGTCGGTCCGCACCCGGCCGGTGCTGGCCTCCCCCGACCGGCTGCTGCACGGCCGGGAGGACGACGTCCTCGGGCTGCGCACCCGCGCCCGCCGGACGCTCACCCACCGCGTCGAGGGCGCCGAGCGCGACCTCGAGCACGCCCGGGCGCGGGTGGCGGCGCTCTCCCCCGCGGCCACGCTGGAACGCGGCTACGCCGTCGTGCAGCGGGCCGACGGCGCGCTGGTGCGCGACCCCGCCGACGTCGCCGACGGCGAGCCCCTGCGCGTGCGGGTCGCCGGCGGCCGGCTGCCCGTCCGCGTCGACCGCAGCGCGGACCCCGATCCCGGCCCCGTCGCCACCACCCCCCAGGAGGACTCCGCATGAGCGCCGACGAGCGCACCCCCGAACCGACGACGACCTACGAGCAGGCCCGGGAGGAGCTGGCCGACGTCGTCCGGCGGCTCGAGGCCGGTGGTCTCACGCTGGAGGAGTCCCTGACCCTCTGGGAGCGCGGCGAGGAGCTGGCCGGCGTCTGCCAGCACTGGCTCGACCGGGCCCGCGAGCGGCTCGCGGCGGCCACGCCCGCCGAGGAGGGCTGAGCCGCCGGCCCGTCGCGGTCCCTCCGGCGAGCAGCCCGCGGCTCAGGCGGGGCGGCTCAGGTGGAGCGGCTCAGGTGGAGCGGCTCAGGCGGGGCGGCTCAGGCGGGGCGGCTCAGGCGGGGCGGCTCAGGCCGGGCTCCGGCGTGACCGCGAAGCCGGCGTCGGCCAGGGCCGCGAGCAGCCGGTCCACCCGCTGCTCCACCGCCGGCGCAGCGCCGACCGGGGGCGTCTCCTCGCCACCGGCCTCCTCGTCGAGGCAGCGCGCCAGCACCGTCCGCACGTCCACCGGCTGGGCGGCCGGGGCGCCCACCGGGATCCGGGTCACCATCCCGCAGTCGCACGCGCCGCCGTCGACCGGGGGCCGGTGGTCGCTGCCGGGGCAGTCCTCGCGTGCAGGCATCCGGGTTCTCCTCGCTGCGGTGGGTTCCACGGGCGTCCGCGCCAGATTGCCCCGGGGACCGGCCGCGACCGAACGGACGCACCGGGTGTTCCCATGTCGTGACCTGCGCGACAGCGCCGGCCTCAGCTCCTGAACGGCTCCACGGCCTCCGCGACCTCGCGCAGCTCGCCGTCCCCGGCCGAGCCGGTGACGACCACGGTGACGCCGTCGGCGACCCGGGTGAAGGCGGTCTCCCCGCGCTGCGTCGTCGACTCGATCCACTCCTCCCCGTCGATCTCGACCACGCCCACCTCCGCGGCGCCGTCGAGCACGTCGAGGGCCTCGGCGTCGGCGTCGTCGCTGACCACGAAGCCGGCGTAGTCGCCCGCCGGCGTGACGTAGCCCAGCTGCACCGTGACCGGCGACCCCTCGGGGGCGGTGCCGGCGTCGGTGCGCACGCTGGTGGGGCGGAACCCCTCGTCGAGCGCGGGGACGACCAGCGGGTAGACCGCGCGGTCCGCGGCCAGCCTCAGCTGGCTCGTGGGGTCGACCTCGCGGATCGGGTCGTCGGGGTTGTTGCGGAACGCCTGCCACCCCACGACCAGCAGGCAGATCACGACCAGCGGCAGCAGCGAGCGGAGCATGTTGGCCGCGCTCAGCCGGTTGGCGCGCTCGGCGGCGGACACCGGGGGCGGCAGGACCTCGGCCGCGGGCCCCGCTGCGTCCTCGGTGCGCGGGGGCTGCTGGCTCGACGGGCCGGATCCGGTCATGCCCCTAGGATCGCAGGCGAGCCCGCCCAACCTCGTCGCCCATGGTCCCGTCCCGAGCGCTCGCGGGTGGCGGGCCGGGTCCAACTGCCGGAGGTCCCCGTGTCGCTGCCCCTTCCCGACGGTCCGCTGCCCACCACGGCCGGCAACCCGTTCGGCGCCGGCCGCCCGGCCCCCGACCGCAACCTCGCCCTGGAGCTGGTCCGGGTCACCGAGGCCGCCGCGATGGCCGCCGGCCGGTGGGTGGGCCGTGGGGACAAGAACGGTGGCGACGGCGCCGCGGTCGACGCCATGCGCGCGCTGATCGGCACGGTGAGCATGCGGGGCGTCGTGGTGATCGGCGAGGGCGAGAAGGACGAGGCGCCCATGCTCTACAACGGCGAGCAGGTGGGCGACGGCAACGGCCCGGAGTGCGACGTCGCGGTCGACCCGATCGACGGCACCACGCTGATGGCCAAGGGCATGCCGAACGCCATCGCCGTCATGGCCGTCGCCGAGCGGGGCGCGATGTACGACCCGTCCGCCGTCTTCTACATGGAGAAGCTGGCGACCGGCCCGGCGGCGGCCGACGTCGTCGACATCACCGCGCCGGTCGCGGAGAACATCCGCCGCATCGCCAAGGCGAAGAAGAGCTCGGTCGGCGACGTCACCGTCTGCATCCTCGACCGGCCCCGCCACGAGCAACTGGTGCAGGAGGTCCGGGAGGCCGGGGCGCGGATCAAGTTCATCACCGACGGCGACGTGGCAGGCGCGATCGCCGCCGCCCGCGAGGGCACCGGCGTCGATCTGCTGCTCGGCATCGGCGGCACGCCCGAGGGGATCATCACCGCCTGCGCGCTCAAGTGCATGGGCGGCGCGCTGCAGGGCCGGCTGTGGCCCAAGGACGACGACGAGCGGCAGAAGGCGATCGACGCCGGCCACGACCTGGACCGGGTGCTGCACATCGACGACCTGGTGCGCGGCGACGTCTTCTTCGTGGCCACCGGCATCACCGACGGCGAGCTGCTGCGCGGCGTGCGCTACAGCGCCGGCGGGTGCACGACCCAGTCGCTGGTCATGCGCTCCCGGTCGGGCACCATCCGCTCGATCGAGAGCCTGCACTCGCTGGAGAAGCTGCGCGCCTACTCCGCGGTGCCCTTCGATTCCTGACGCGATGACACTGCGATCCGGAGGATCGCAGTGTCACAGCTGGCGGTTCTGAGCGAGCCGGTCCATCAGCGCGCGCCAGCGGCTGGGCGACTCACCGGGGGCCAGGCTGCGCAGCCGCAGGTCCCCGAAGACGGCCTTCGCGTGGACGACGACCAGCGGCGTGCCCGCGAGCCGCGGCACCGGGGCGAGCTCCAGCTTCCGGTCGCCGAAGATCGTCCGGCCGTGCAGCTCGCCGTCCACCCCCTCGGCGAGGATGACGTCGATGTCGCCGAAGACGGTGCTCAGCGTCAGGTCGATCCGGTCGGCGTCGGTCCGCAGGCCGCGCAGGTCGAGCCGGATGTCGCCGAACACCGTGCCGACGCGACGCGGCGGCGTGGTCGCCACCGCCAGCGTGATGTCGCCGAAGACGCTCGTCACCTCCTCGGCCGGGCGCTGCCCCACGATCTGCACGGGTGGCGGGGCGTCCGGCGGCAGGTCGGCCACCAGGGCGTCGAGCTCGGCGCGGGTGACCGCCGCGTAGGCCGCCTCGGCCCGCTGCCCGAACTCGTCGAGGTCGATGCGCCCCTCGCCGACGGCCTTCTGCAGCCGCACCACCAGCGCCTGCCGCTCGGCGTCGGAGACGCGCACGGCCGGCGGCGGGGCGGGGTCCTCGGGAGAGCTCACGCACCGGAACGCTAGCCGAGGGAGGCCCGCTCAGGTCCCGGCGCTCACCCCAGTTCGGTGCAGGCCACGACCGTGTAGGCCTTGACCCGGCCCCCGCAGGTGCTGGCGTACTCCTCGTAGGCCGACAGCGGCGGCGACTCGTACATCAGGTCGTCGCAGGCCTGCAGCTCACCGCCGAAGCAGCTCTCCGCGTAGGCGTCGAGGGTGTCGTCGGGCCCGAGGTCCGCGGGCGCCACCGGCGGGAACTGCTCGACGGCTTCCCCGGTCGCCCCGCCGTACCAGCCGCCGGCCTCCTCGCCGTAGCCCTCCATGGCGTCCTCCAGCTGCGCCAGGCTGCCCTCGACCATCCCGTCGCGGATGCCGTCGGTCAGCGCGGGGCCGAGCTCGGCCGCCACCGCCCGGCCGACGTCCGCGGCGCTGCCCACGGCGACGGCGCCCAGCAGCAGCGCCGTCGCCACCGTGCCGACCGCCACCCCGCCCAGGGCGGCGCCGGCGAGCAGCCAGCGGCCGCGGTGCGCCGGCGCAGCGGCGGCGGGCGGGGGCACGGCCGGCGCGGCCGGCTGCCACGACGTCCCCGCGGCCCAGTCCGGCACCGGCTGGACGCCCGGCCAGCCCGCGGTCGGCGGCGGCCAGCCCGGCCCCCCCTGCGACGGCGCGGCGGACGGGCCGGACTCCGGCGGCGTGGGTGGCTGCGACATGGGGCCCTCCTCGGGGCTCGGGCCGGCTCGGCACCGTGGCTCGCGCACCTGGTCCGGCGCGTACGCCCCTCCTCGGCGGCCCCGGGCGAGGGCGGGACCGGCGACCTCCCCCACGGGTGTCTAGGGTCCCGTGCGGAGCACCATCACCATCCACACCACCGGGAGCACAGCGTGGCCCAGCAGAACGGCGCAGCGCAGGACGGCAGCGGTCAGGACACCACCGACTTCCGCATCGAGCACGACTCCATGGGGGAGGTCCGTGTCCCCTCCTGGGCCAAGTGGCGCGCGCAGACCCAGCGCGCCGTCGAGAACTTCCCGATCTCCGGCACGCCCATCGAGCGGGAGCTCATCGGCGCCCTGGCCGCGATCAAGGGCGCGGCGGCGACCGTCAACGCCGACCTCGGGGTGCTCGACCGCGGCATCGCCGACGCGATCAGCGCCGCGGCCGGCACGGTGGCCCGGGGCGACTGGGACGACCACTTCCCGATCGACGTCTTCCAGACCGGCTCGGGAACGTCGAGCAACATGAACACCAACGAGGTCATCGCCACCCTGGCCACCGAGTCCCTCGGCGCGCCGGTGCACCCGAACGACCACGTCAACGCCTCGCAGTCGTCCAACGACGTCTTCCCCTCGGCGATCCACATCGCGGCGACCCGCGCGATCGTCGTCACGCTGATCCCGGCGCTGCGCCACCTGGAGGCCTCGCTCACCCGCAAGGCCGAGGAGTTCGCCGAGGTCGTGAAGAGCGGCCGCACCCACCTCATGGACGCCACCCCGGTCACCCTGGGCCAGGAGTTCGGCGGGTACGCCGCCGCCGTCCGCTACGGGGTGGAGCGGCTCGAGGCCTCCCTCCCCCGCATCGGCGAGCTGCCCCTGGGCGGCACCGCGGTCGGCACCGGCATCAACACCCCGCCCGGGTTCGCCGCGGCGATCATCGAGAAGCTCGCCGCCGAGCTCGAGCTGCCGCTGACCGAGGCCCGCGACCACTTCGAGGCGCAGAGCTCCCGCGACGCCCTGGTCGAGGGCTCGGGCCAGCTGAAGACCATCGCCGTCGGCCTGGTCAAGATCGCCAACGACCTGCGGTGGATGGGCTCGGGCCCGCGCACGGGCCTCGGCGAGATCCAGCTCCCCGACCTGCAGCCGGGCAGCTCGATCATGCCGGGCAAGGTCAACCCGGTGATCCCCGAGGCGGTCATCCAGGTGGGCGCCCAGGTCATCGGCAACGACGCCGCGGTCACCTACGCCGGCACCACCGGCGTCTTCGAGCTCAACGTGACCCTGCCGCTCATGGCCCGCAACGTGCTGGAGTCGATCCGGCTGCTGGCCAACGTCAGCCGGCTGCTGGCCGACCGCTGCGTCGACGGGATCGTCGCCAACGTCGAGCAGTGCCGCACCTACGCGGAGTCCTCCCCCTCGATCGTCACGCCGCTGAACAAGTACATCGGCTACGAGGAGGCGGCGATCGTCGCGAAGCAGTCGCTCAAGGAGCAGAAGACGATCCGCCAGGTGGTCGTGGAGCGCGGCTACGTCGAGCAGGGCAAGCTCACCGAGCAGCAGCTCGACGAGGCGCTCGACGTCCTCTCGATGACCCACCCCTGACCGGCGGCCGGGGGCCGGCCGCCCGCTCGGGACACACCCCCCGCGGTGCTCCGGGGGCGGCCGGCCGGCCGGTGTAGGTTCCCCGGGTGCCGACCGGCCCCGAGGACGACACCGCCCTGCCGATGCAGTGGGACCGGCTCGGGCTGGTCTGGACGGCACCCGCGCACAGCGGGCGCACCGGCGCCCTCCAGCCCACGCCCCTGCTGCTTGACGACCGCATCCGGGTCTTCACCGGGTGCCGTGACGCCGACGGCGCGAGCAGCGTCTGGTGGGTCGACCTCGACGCCGACGACCCGACCCGGGTGCTCGGAGAGGCGGGCACCCCAGCCCTCGACGCCGGCGCCCCCGGCACCTTCGACGCCGCCGGCGTCGTCCCCTGCGCCGTGACGGAGGTGGACGGCACCGTCCGGCTCTACTACGCCGGCTACCAGCCGCCGGGCTCCGCGCAGGAACGGTTCCGGGTCTTCTCCGGTGTGGCGACCGCCCCGGTGACCGGGACCACCTCCTTCACGCGGCTGCGGGACCAGCCGCTGCTCCGCACCAGCCCGGACGAGCGACTGTTCCGCGTCGTGCACTCGGTTGCCCGGCTCGACGACGGCACCTGGCGCTGCTGGTATGGGGCCGGCCACGAGTTCCGGCAGGGCCGGACCAAGCTCCTGCCGGTCTACGACATCCGGCAGATGAGCTCCCCCGACGGGCTGCACTTCCCCGACGCCGGCGACGTCGCCGTGCCCCTGGGCTCGCCGGAGGAACACCGGGTCGGTCGGCCGTACGTGGTCCACCACGAGCGGGGCTGGCGGATGTTCTTCGGTGCCGGCACGGAGAAGACGACCTACCGGCTCACCTTCGCCGACTCGGCCGACGGGACCACGTGGCGGCGGCACGACGGCCTGCTCGGTCTCGACGTCGCCCCCGCGGGCTGGGACTCCGAGATGGTCGCCTACCCGGCCGTGATCACCACCGGCGCGGGCACGTTCCTGCTCTACAACGGCAACGGCTATGGCCGTGACGGGTTCGGCGTCGCCGTCCTCCGCCGACCCCTGCCACTCATCCCCTGACCGGAGGCCCCGTGACCGACCGCGCCAAGCCCCTCGTGATCGTCGGCGCCGGCGAGACCGCCGAGATCGCCTACGAGTACTTCACCGTGGACTCGGGCCGGGAGGTCATCGCCTTCGCCGTCGAGCGCCGGTTCCTGCCCGAGGGGGGTGAAGGACCCGACGGCGTGCCCTACGTGGCGCTCGAAGACCTCGCGGGCAGCCACCCGCCGGCCCGGGTGGATGCCTTCGTCGCGCTCTCCTCGACCTGGCTCAACCGGCTGCGCACGCGCCTCTTCCACGAGGTCAAGTCGCAGGGGTACACCTGCGCGTCGTTCGTCAGCCCGCACGCGTTCGTGTGGCGCAACGTCACGATCGGCGAGAACGCCTTCGTCTTCGAGAACAACGTGCTGCAGCACCACGTCTCGGTCGGCGACAACGTCGTCCTCTGGAGCGGCAACCACATCGGCCACCGGACGGTCATCGAGGACCACGTCTTCGTCTCCTCGCACGTCGTCGTCTCGGGCTTCTGCCGGATCGGCTCCTCGTCCTTCGTCGGGGTCAACACCTCGGTGGGCGACAACGTGACCATCGGCGCCGACAGCGTCGTCGGTGCCGGCGCTGTGGTCGTGAAGGACCTGCCGCCGCGGGGCGTCTACGTCGGCAGCCCGGCCAAGCCCACCGGCGGGGACCCCTTCGACTCGTTCAAGGTGCCCGCCGAGCTCCGTTGACGACGGTCAGCGCAGCCCAGCCACCAGGACCTTCCGCGTCCCGGGCCGGGCGCCGACGCTGCGCTTGAAGTGGGCCAGCCCGACGTTGGGGCTGCCGTCCTTCTCGCTCGAGGGCCCAAGGTCCAGCAGCCGTGCCCCGGTGCGCAGCGACCGCTCCACCAGCAGGTGCGCCAGCAGGTTCATCGGGGAGCGCTGCAGGCCGTGCCTGCTGTCATCACCCCACGCGACCAGCAAGTCGACGTCGTCCAGGACCCGGTAGACCACCGCGGCCGCGACCGGCCGCTCCGCGTGCCTCAGCAGGTGCAGCCGGACCCGGTCGGGGAAGGTCGCCCGGGCCCGCGCCAGGTACTCCGCCGGCAGACCCGCCGGACGCCCGTGGGCCGCCCGGTTCGCCGCGAGGATCCCGTGGCAGAGCGCGATGCCCTCGTCGTCGGTCACGTCGAGCAGCTCGTAGGGCAGCGCCAGGTCCGCGCGCACGTCCCGCGCCCGCTTCTTGCCGAGCAGGGTCAGCGGGTCGCCGTCGGGGCCCAGCGGCGCGAGGTCGACCACCTGGTTGAGGTCGCAGTGCTCGACCGCGAACCCGGCCTGCAGCAGCGCGTACTCCAGGAGCGGCTCCGCGGGCGAGTACTCGGGGGGCCGGCACCGGATGCGCACCGCCTCGAGGCCCTCGGCCCGCGCCCGCGCCAGCACGCCGTCCACGAAGCCGACGACGTCCCCCACCGTCGGGTCGGGTCGCGCGAGGTCCGGACCACCGAACGGGGCGCTGTGCCCGGAGAGCAGCACGCCTTCGGTGACGACGCCGGGGAGCACCCCGACGAGACGCCCGTCGACCCGGTGCTCGTGGCGCCAGCGGCGCTCCTCCGGGACCCCGTTCAGGTCGTGGAACCGCGGGTCGCCGAAGAGCAACCCGCCACCGTGCACCTGCTCCCCCACCGACACGCTCCCGTCGTCGTCCGTTCCGCCGATCCTCTCCCCTGCCGATGAAACATCCGTGACGACGCACCTGGGAGCTCACACCGACCGCCGCTCGCTGACGCCCGGTCGCCGCATGACCGACTGGAACCCGCATCCGGAGGGCTCCGGCGCAGGCTGCCGGATCGTCGACCTGCCCCGCGTCACCGACCCGCGGGGCAACCTCACCTTCATCGAGGGCGGGTCGCAGATCCCCTTCGACGTCGCCCGCGTCTACTACCTCTACGACGTGCCCGGCGGGGAATCGCGCGGCGGCCACGCCCACCAGAACCTCCAGCAGCTGATCATCGCCGCGGCCGGCAGCTTCGACGTCATCGTCGACGACGGCACCGAGACCTCGCGCTTCCACCTGAACCGCTCGTACTACGGCCTGCTGCTCCCCCGCCTCACCTGGCGGGAGCTGGGCAACTTCTCCACGGGCAGCGTCTGCCTCGTGCTCGCGTCGCTGCCCTACAGCGAGGACGACTACTACCGGGACTACGGCGACTTCCTCGCCGGCCGGCGCGCCGCCGAAGAGGCCGCCCGGTGACCGCCACCGCCACCGGGCGGCGCGTGCCGTTCCTGGACCTGCGCGCCCTGCACGCCGAGCTGCGCGACGAGCTGGCCGAGGCCGCGCTGCGCGTGCTGGACAGCGACCGGGTGCTGCTGGGGCCGGAGCTTGCGGCCTTCGAGCAGCAGTGGGCCCACGCGACCGGCGCCGGGCAGGCCGTCGGCGTGGGCAACGGCCTGGACGCCCTCGCCCTGGGCCTGCGCGCCCTGGATGTCGGCCCCGGCGACGAGGTCCTCGTCCCCTCGCACACCTTCGTCGCCACCTGGCTCGCCGTCCTGCACGTGGGCGCGACCCCGGTCCCGGTCGACGTCTCCCCGGTCACCGGCGCGTGGGAGGCCGACGCCGTCGAGGCCGCGGTCACCCCGCGCACCCGTGCCGTCGTCCCGGTGCACCTGTACGGGCACCCGGTGGACCTCGACCCGCTCCTGGAGCTGGCCGGCCGGCACGGCCTGGCCGTGCTCGACGACGCGGCCCAGGCGCACGGCTCCACCTACCGCGGCCGACCGGTCGGCGGGCTGACCTCGGCCACCGCCTGGAGCTTCTACCCCGGCAAGAACCTCGGTGCCCTCGGCGACGGCGGCGCCGTCACGACGTCGGACCCGGTCGTCGCCGACCGGCTGCGGTCACTGCGCAGCTACGGGTCCACGGAGAAGTACGTGCACACCGAGGTGGGGTGGAACAGCCGCCTGGACGAGCTGCAGGCCGCGCTGCTGTCGGTGAAGCTGCGCCACCTGCCGGCGCACAACGCCCGCCGCGACGAGCTCGCCCGCCGCTACACCGAGCGCCTCGCCGGCTCCGGCCTGGTCCTGCCCCCCAGCGTCCCCTGGGCCACCGCGGTGTGGCACCTGTACGTGGTCCGCACGCCCCACCGGGACGCCCTGCGCGACCACCTCGCCACCCAGGGGGTGGAGACCCTCGTGCACTACCCCGTGCCCCCGCACCGCCAGCCGGCCTTCGCGGGCACCCGCCTCGCCGCGGCGCACCTGCCGGCGGCCGACGTCCTGGCCCGCGAGGTGCTCAGCCTCCCCCTGGGCCCCCACCTGACAGAGGAGCAGCAAGACACCGTGATCCAGGCGATCGAGAGCTTCCGGCCATGAGCGACCCGCTCGTCAGCATCCTCGTCCCCACCTACAACGGCGAGCGGTTCCTCCGGCCGGCGCTGCGCTCGGCCCTGGAGCAGAGCCACCGGGAGATCGAGGTGCTCGTCGGCGACGACGCCTCCACCGACCGGACCGCCGGCATCCTGACCGAGTTCGCCGCGGCCGACACCCGGGTCCGCGTCGTCCGCCACGAGTCCAACCTCGGCGGGTTCGGCAACCCCAGGCGGCTGCTCGAACTGGCTCGCGGCGAATACGTCAAGTTCCTCCTCCACGACGACGTGCTGGCCTCGAATTGCGTGCGGGAGCTGGTGCGGGGCATGCAGTCCACGCCCGGTGCCACCATGGCCTTCTCCCGGCGGGTGCTGATCGGGGAGGACGGCCGCCCCCTGCCCGGCGGGCAGTTCGAGCCGTTGGTCGACCGGCCCGGCCGCATCGACGGCCGGGAACTGGGCGATGCGGTGCTGGAGAACTGCAACAACGTGATCGGGGAGCTGACCACCGTGCTCTTCCGGCGGGGGGACGTCGATCCCGCCGATCTCTGGCAGGTGGACGGCCGCCGGCTCACGGTGCTCGGTGACCTGGCGCTCTGGCTCCGGCTGCTCGCGCGCGGGTCGGCTTTCTACACCCCGAGCACGCTCAGCCGGTTCCGGTTGCACTCGACGCAGAGCTCGCAGGACCCCCGCATCCTCGCCAGGGGGCTCGGCGACTGGCCCCGGCTCATCGACTGGGGAATCCGCGCGGGCTTCCTGGCCGACCCCCAGAAGCAGCGTCGCGCCAACCTCAAGGCTCTGGCCATGGCCGTCGCCCGCGCCGGCGAGCTCGGGGGCGGCCCCGAGGCGCAGGCGATGCTGGAAGCCGGGTTCCTCGCGACGGCGCGGCTGGTGGAGCTCAACCTGCCGGCGTCCGAGGAGGACCCGCGCCCGCTCACCGAGCGCGCGCACACCGGTCCGCTGCTGGACCGCTTCCGCCAGGAGCTCGACGTGTGGTCCACGCCCCTCCCCGTCGCGCTTGCGTCGTTGGCCGCTCCGGAGCCGGGTGCGGTGCGGGTCGTGCTGGACGGGTTCCGCGAGGTGCAGGCCGCCGGAGCCGCCGAACGCTTCCTGCTCGCCGTCGCCCCGCCCGACCTCGAGACCGCCGCCCCGCTGGTCGCGGGGGCCCTGGCCGAGGGGCCGGACGTCGACGTGGAACTGGTCCCCACCGAGGAACCCGCGGGGCTCCTCCGCGAGGCCTGGCTGGCCGTCGCCGAGCGCGGGGCGACCTGGCACGGCGGCCGGGCCGACGCGGTCTGGGCGCTGCGTCCGAGTGCACCGATCGCACCGGAACCAGTAGCGTGACTCCTCGATGACCGAGACCGAGAGCACCCCGGACGTATCCCTCCGCTACCCCGGCGGAGAACTGCCCCTGCCCGTCAAGCCCGGGACCGAGGGTGCCGACGGCATCGACACGAGCAAGCTGCTGGCCACGACCGGCAAGGTCGCGCTGGACATCGGCTTCGTCAACACCGCGTCGTGCACCTCGGCGATCACCTACATCGACGGTGACGCCGGGATCCTGCGCTACCGCGGGTACCCGATCGAGCAGCTGGCCGAGAAGTCCAGCTTCCTCGAGGTCACCTACCTGCTGATCTACGGCGAGCTGCCGACCGCCGACCAGCTCGGCGCGTTCGACCAGCGGATCCGGCGGCACACGCTGCTGCACGAGGACCTCAAGCAGTTCTTCAACGGTTTCCCGCGGGACGCGCACCCCATGCCGGTGCTCTCCTCGGCGGTCAGCGCGCTGTCGACCTTCTACCAGGACTCGCTGGACCCCTTCGACCAGGAGCAGGTGGAGATCACCACGCTGCGCCTCCTGGCGAAGCTGCCCACGATCGCGGCCTACGCGTACAAGAAGTCGGTCGGCCAGCCGTTCCTCTACCCGGACAACTCGCTGGGCCTGGTCGAGAACTTCCTGCGCATGACGTTCGGGTTCCCCGCCGAGCCCTACGACGTCGACCCGGACCTGGCCAAGGCGCTGGACATGCTCTTCGTCCTGCACGCCGACCACGAGCAGAACTGCTCCACCTCCACGGTCCGGCTGGTCGGCTCCTCGCACGCCAACCTGTTCGCGTCCGTGTCCGCCGGCATCAACGCGCTGTTCGGCCCGCTGCACGGCGGCGCCAACCAGTCGGTGCTGGAGATGCTCGAGGCGATCCGGGCCGACGGCGGCGACATCCCGCGGTTCGTGGAGCGGGTCAAGAACCGGGAGCCGGGCGTCAAGCTCATGGGCTTCGGGCACCGGGTCTACAAGAACTACGACCCGCGCGCGGCCATCGTGAAGTCGACGGCCGACACCGTGCTGGACAAGCTGGGCGGCAACAACGAGCTGCTCGACCTGGCCCGCCAGCTCGAGGAGATCGCGCTCAACGACGACTTCTTCATCCAGCGCAAGCTCTACCCGAACGTCGACTTCTACACCGGGCTGATCTACCAGGCGATGGGCTTCCCGACGCGGATGTTCACCGTGCTGTTCGCCCTGGGCCGGCTGCCGGGCTGGATCGCGCAGTGGCGCGAGATGATCGCCGACCCGTCCACGAAGATCGGGCGCCCCCGGCAGATCTACACCGGCGAGACAGCGCGGGACTACGTCCCCGCCGACGCGCGCTGAGCGCCGCCCCCGTCCACCTCGCGACGGGGCGCCACCGGGCCGGGTGACCCTCCGGGGTCACCCGGCCCGTTGCGTCCCCGGCCCGGTTCCCTACGGTGGGCGGGCCACCATCTCGAGAGGACCGCGCATGGCCGAGCTCCCCGACGAGGACCTCCTCGTCCTGCCGCCCATGCCCCTGGCCACCGGCCGGTTGCTGGAGCCCGACGGCGAGGGCGCGCCCGTGCGCATCACGAGTGTGGAGCTGGTCGTCTCCACGGAGGACGGCGGCGAGCTGCGGATCCCCCTCGAGCACCGGCACGGCGCCTGGTGGGCGCCCTGAGCC